>CAZIMY010000249.1:0-2855 GCA_964540315.1 uncultured Wenzhouxiangella sp. | reverse complement strand
CCCGGGTCAACTTTCCGTGCAAATCAACAACTCCGCTTCAAAGAGGTTATCGGTGCCCGGCTGTGCGGCCATCGCGCCCAGCGAAAATGACAGGGCTGAAAAAGTACAGATTGCTGACGTCAGGGCTTTTTTCGCTTGCTTGCTGACACTGACACATGCTCTGCGGATTTAATTGCATCGATTTGCATCTTTCGCTGAATCAGATCTTTCCGGGCCTACCTTCACACTGCCGCTAGTAATCGCGTTCCAAGCGTTACGGACCTCATTTGTTGAGCAGGCCGCCTACTACGCTGGTTCTCCTACATTGCGACATGCGCAAAATTACGTTTGGCGGTATCAGCCCAGAGGCCTCTGACCGGGCCTCATCGTGAGGGTTCAAAGCGTCTATGGATCGCGGGAAGTCCACCTAAGGCTGCTGACCGTCTGCCTACGTTCAACGGTCTTGCCCTACCGGATGTGGAAGCTTGCCGGCCTTTTTCTTGACATAAATATGACATTTGTCAACAAAACGTAAAGGTGCTAGTCTCATGCATGAATGGACCGAAAGCGGGTCTTTTCTTGTCATTAGTCGCTCACCAGTTTCCTGATGTCTAGGTTGGTGAAGGCCGGGGTCAGTCATGGAGGGAGTTGTCATGGCCGCGAGTGCCGGACGCGTCGGGGGCCACCTTTCAACGGGGCTTAATCTGCAGCTGCAATCTCCGGTGCGGGTGGCCAGATTCATTCCGGCCCTATCGAATCTACTACACGCTCGAAAATTAGACCGGATTGGTCAGCTAATTAAGCAGGTTGGCGAAACGCCATCTCAAGGTATCAGCCTGAGTAGGGAGATAAGGGAGACAAGCGATGCGGTTTTTTAGTGAAATGAAGGTCAGAAGCAAATTATTCCTGACCAATGGCATCATCCTGTTGTTCGTGGTTTTGATGTCTGGCGCGGTCTTTACCCAAAAAGCTCGTTTGATGGACAATTTTCAGTGGGTCGACCATACCCATAAGGTGATCGGTCAAGCTAATGCCATCACTGCGGCTGCAGTGGACATGGAAACCGGCATGCGCGGGTTTATGCTGGCGGGAGAAGATGATTTTCTTGCTCCCTACAATAACGGAAAAGAGTTATTTTTTGACAGGATTGACGAGCTCGCTCGTACGGTTAGCGACAATCCGGCTCAGGTCCAGCTGCTGCAAGAAACGCGAGAGAACATCAGCAGCTGGATTGAGAACATCACGGAGCCGAATATTGCCATGCGAAGAGAGGTCGGCGGGTCGGTCAGCATGGACGATGTGGCGGCAGAGATCGCGTTAGCTCGAGGAAAAACCTACTTTGATAAATTCCGTGATCAGATCGAGACATTTATAAGTCGCGAAGAAGCCTTGATGGCTTCGCGTTATGAGGGCTTTGATGCAGCCTCAAAGGCCGTCACATTTGCACTTGCGGTAGGCACTATTTTGGTGACGGTGCTCGGAATCATTGCCTCCATTATTTTGGCTCGAAGTATTCGGCTCGCATTAGGTGGAGAACCGCCAGAGATTGAACAAATCGCTCGGGAAGTTGCGCAAGGCAATCTTGACGTCAGGATTTCTGAAGGCAATAAGACGGGGATTCTTGAGGCCTTGGCTGAGATGGTCGCGCAGCTGCGCCGGATTGTCTCTGAAGTGCGCACCAACGCCGATGGCCTGGCCAGCGCCAGCGAGGAAGTCAGCGCCACCGCCCAGAGCCTGAGCCAGTCCTCCAGCGAACAAGCCGCCAGCGTTGAGGAAACCAGCGCTTCGGTTGAGGAAATCGCCAGCTCCATCGCCCAGAACGCCGAGAACGCCAAAGTCACCGACACCATGGCAGTCAAGTCGTCCTCACAGGGCAAGGAAGGTGGCGAGGCCGTGGCTCAGACCGTCGAGGCCATGCGCAATATCGCCGACAAGATCAGCATCATCGAAGACATCGCCTATCAAACCAACCTGCTGGCCCTGAACGCTGCCATCGAAGCGGCGCGGGCCGGCGAGCACGGCAAGGGCTTTGCCGTGGTGGCAGCGGAGGTTCGCAAGCTGGCCGAACGCAGCCAGGTCGCCTCTCAGGAAATCAGCGGACTGGCCGGCAGCAGCGTCTCGGTCGCCGAAAAGGCCGGCGCTTTGCTGGAAGAAATCGTGCCCAGCATTGCCAAAACTGCCGATCTGGTTCAGGAGATTGCCGCTGCATCGAACGAGCAGGCTAACGGCACGAGTCAGATCACGACCTCCATGGGTCAGATGGATCAGATCACCCAGCAGAACGCCTCGTCTTCCGAAGAGCTGGCCTCCACGGCTGAAGAGATGAGCAGCCAGGCCCAGCAACTACAGGACATGATGTCGTTCTTCAAACTCGATCTTGGTCGCGCGGGCATGTCTGCCCGACGCCCGACGTCCGGTGACAGGAAGCCGAGAGCCGCCCAGGTCGCCAAGCAGGATGCCTATGACGATCAGTCACGCCCTCCAGGTGATTTCGACGACAGCGGCTTCGAGCGCTTCTGAGGCGGCCATCATGACAACGAAAGCCGTTCAGAAAAAGCTGGATCAACGGGCCAAATGAGATAGGCCGGATTCGTCAGCGCTGCGATAGGTCATTATGAGATTTCCACCCTGGCTGGATTCCATCAAGACACGGGTCACCCTCTCGGTGCTGGTGGTCTTTCTGGTCAGCCTCTGGGCGTTAGCCTTGCTAACCACCCGGATATTGGAGCGTGATATCACCGAATTGGTGACCGATAGCCAGACTTCGGTGACCGTCCAATTGGCGGCCCAACTGGACCGCGCGCTGAGTGTCCGTATTCAAGCGCTGGAAAAAACAGCAGCATTGATTACCGCGGAAATGATGCAGGACACCGCAG
>CAZIMY010000248.1:0-2856 GCA_964540315.1 uncultured Wenzhouxiangella sp. | reverse complement strand
CGCGCGGATATCCACTTCACCGCGCAGCGCCATTGCGCCCGCGAGCGTGGTTGTCGCGCTCTTGGCCATCGACCAGCCCAGCAGCGGTGTGGTTTCTGTAATGCCTGCAGCGTAGCGTTCGGCAATGATGTCGCCACGATGCAGGACAACCACAGCCAGGGTGTTGCGATTCCGACCTTCAGGCTCCGCGAAGGCTCTGGTCAGAGCCGCATCTATCGCCGTTTCGTCATACGCAGCCGGATCAGCCATGGAAAGCGGACGATTTTTTACGTCCATGGGAGCGGTGAGGTCGCGATCCAGCAGGCCATCGTGTTCGAGCGTACAGCCCAGACCTTCACGGTAGAAAGCGGTCTGGCGATACAGTCCATAGATAGAGGCACTGGCCGAGCGGCTTGTCCGATCCACCTCGCCACGAACCAGGCCGGCAGCCCAATCCAGCGCCGGTTTCAGGTAAATGTCCAGCGTCCGCTCGGGTTCCAGGTTGGAGAGGAAGTGCATCGAGCAAAGCTGTTTGGCGGTGATTCCTGTCACCGTCGGCAGTGCGGTCTGGTGATAAGGAGATCGCCAGAAGGCAAACAGCACGCCGGCCAACGCGAGAAAGCCGACGATGGCAAGCCCGCGAAGCAGATTTTTCAGCATCAGATCGGTCAGTCCGGTTCAAAGGACCCACATTATGACGCCGGAGCCAACGGGTCAAAAGACGGGCTATGACTGTCCAATACCCAAACTCGAAGAGTCAGGATATGCTCACCAACCTATTGCACTTTGCGCGCGGCGACTAGAAGATCGCGGCCGATGCGTTTAAAAGCGCCGATAAAAAACAAGGCCGACCGATGCCCCTATTCAGAGAACGCACAACCAAAGCTTTTCCCATCCTCGCCGCGCTCTTGCTGGCCGCCTGCGCGTCCGGGCCATCGGACCGCGGTTATGAGTCGACTCCAATTATCGAAGGCGTGGAATTCGCACCCCTCGACCACACCGCCACCGTCGTTGCCGATGGCTTCATTACGCCTTTTGCCATTGCGGTCCTGGACGACGATGAATACCTGGTCACTGATCGCCCCGGACAACTCTTTCATGTCCAAAACGGGCAAGCCAATGCATTGGATGGACTGCCTGAGATCAAGAATTTTGAAGAAGGCCGGCGTCCCTATGGCGGGCTGATGGATGTCAGTCTTCATCCTGGGTTCAGTGACAACCGGCAGGTCTACATCACCTACGTTAATGGCGACTGGCGTCTGACCGTGGCTCGTTTCCGCTTCATCGATGAGACCATCCAGGACTTCGAAGTCATCTTCGAGGCCAATGCTTTTTCGTCCGGTTCTCGCATCGAATGGCAGGACGACGAGCATTTCTTCCTGACGATGGGGATGGGCCGCCGACGGATGGAAGCACAAGAACTTGACACCGACGACGGCAAGATCCACCGTCTCATGGCCGACGGAGCCATCCCACTCGACAATCCCGTCTTCGACGGTCAGACCGAGTCGAGCAGCATCTGGACCCGAGGCCACCGCGCGACTCAGGGTATGTATCTGGACAGGGATGCCGGGGTCCTTTACGCCATCGAGCACGGCCCCCGCGGCGGTGACGAACTCAACATCATCGAAAAGGGCGGCAACTACGGCTGGCCGCTCTTCTCATACGGTATGCACTACGACGGCAGCCCGGTCGATGAACTGAGCGAAGCCGAGGCGGCCGAGCAGACGGTTTTGCCTTTCAAATGGTGGCCAATCTCTTTCCATCATGCGCCTTCGGGTCTGGAGCGCGTCACGCTGCCGCGAATGGGCTCGCGCCTGGTCTGGGGCGCAATGGTTCAACAGCGCCTGATCGCCTTCGACACCGACACGATGATGACCTCCGTCATTGCCGACAACATGGGCCGAATTCGAGATGTGACCCAGTTGCCCGACGGAGACCTGCTGATCGCCGTTGACACTGAAAGCTCGATCAAGACCTATGCAGGCAAGGTAGTGCGTCTGTCGTTTGATTAGTCAGGCCAAATGGCCGGTCTTAACCCAGATCAGGGTTTTCTGGGCTGGGTTTCCTGAGCTTGCCCAGTCCGCTCGAGCGACTTATTATATTGGTTTATTGATTGACTGATATGGGTGCCCATATGAAAACTACGGTGGAAATCTCCGATGCCGTGCTCAGTGCTGCCCGTGACCTTGCAAGACGCGAACAGACCTCCGTCAAAGCGCTGATCGAGCGTGGCCTTCGGCATGAGTTAGCGGAAGCCGAAAAAAAGCATGAATTCCAGCTTCGGCGCGCAACGTTTGGCGGTAACGGGCTGCGGACGAATAGCCCCGACCTAAGCTGGAGTCGCCTGCGAGAGTTGGCCTACGAGGACTAAGCCGCTTGATCGCTGTTGACACCAACATTCTGATTTACGCCCACCGTGAAGACAGCCCGTTTCACAGCCAGGCCTTCCAAAAAATTGAATTCCTGGCGAACTCCACTGCAAATTGGGCTGTTCCCTGGCCCTGCCTGCATGAGTTTTATAGTGTCGCGACGCATCCTAGAGTGTTCGACCCTCCGACTCCGCCTGATCGCGCCGTCGATCAGATTGAAGCTTGGTTAGAGTGTCCTTCAATCAGGTGTATTGGCGAGAGCCAGCGCTACTGGGACGAACTGCGTTTACTGCTCGAGTCCGCACAGGTCGCTGGACCACGTGTACACGATGCCCGCATTGCAGCGATCTGCTTGCAGCATGGCGTTAGCGAGCTCTGGACCGCAGATCGTGATTTCTCTGCCTTCCCCAGCTTGAAGACCTGCAATCCGCTGGTCGGCTGAAGCTCGGCAAAGCGAGCCTATAATCCCGCAAGCTCTTCGCCGGCGTTGGAACCTCGGTCCGAT
>CAZIMY010000247.1:430-2910 GCA_964540315.1 uncultured Wenzhouxiangella sp. | reverse complement strand
GCACCCTGTGAGCGAACAAAGGCAACAGCCTTGGGAGCAGCTGCATGCGCTGTTCGACGAGGCCGTTGAGCAGCCGCTTGCGCGGCGTCGCGAATTTGTTGAACAACGTTTGAATGAAGGTCAATTCGACCAGGCCTTCGCCGATCAGCTACGGGGAATGCTGGAGGCCCACGAGGGTCCACCACTGGCGATGGAGGACCAACCATGGCGCCAACCATCCGAGCGACGGGCGCCGCTGTCGCCTCAAATCGGTCCGTATCGGGTCAAGGAAGAAATCGCTCGCGGCGGCATGGGACAGGTGCTATTGGCCGAACGCGCCGATGACACTTTCGACCGGCAGGTCGCCATAAAACTGCTGGCCCGGCACGTGCCGGGGGCAGGTTGGCAGTCGCGCTTCTTGCGCGAGCGACAAATTCACGCCCGTCTGAATCACCCTAATATTGCGGCGCTGCTGGACGCCGGTGTAACCGACGCCGATGTGCCCTATTTAGTTATGGACTACGTGGATGGCCAGACCGTACTCGCTTGGGTTCAGGATCAGCGGGCAACCCTCAATCAACGTCTGCGATTAATGGCGCAAATCTGCGAGGCCGTTGCGTTCGCTCACAGCCAACTGGTGCTTCATCGAGACATCAAGCCCAGCAATATTCTGGTTACACCCGATGGTCAGGTGAAATTGCTCGATTTCGGCATTGCTACCCTACTCGACGAACAGCAAAACGATGCCAGTCTGACGCGGACCGGCGAAAAACTGATGACCCCGCGCTATGCCAGCCCAGAACAGATTCGCGGTGAATCATTGGCGGTGACCAGTGATGTCTACTCGCTGGGCGTATTGCTCTACGAGCTGTTAACAGATACCGCTCCGTTCGACGCTAACAGTGATTGGTCGTTAGCGGACAAGATAATCCATCAGGCACCTACGCCGCCGAATGAATTGGCCCCGACGGCGGTTGGAGGCCGCCGGGCAATCCCTGTGGATCTACAGGCCATTTGTCTGAAAGCGCTAGAGAAGAGCCCGGCAGATCGCTATCAAACAGCCCAGGGATTGGCCGATGACCTGCAGCGATTCATTAACCACGAAACGGTATCTGCGCGGCGCCCCAGCTGGTTCGAGCGGCTGCGACGTTTGTTTCGCCGCCACCCGTTGGCAGCACCGCTGTCATTAGCCACCGTTGTCGCCATTAGCGCTACCGCCGGTGTGGCTCTATGGCAAGCAGAGCAAGCCCGAGCCGAGCGTGACCATGCCCAACAGCTCAGTAACGTGCTGGTGGATTTGTTCGATTCAGATCCGTTTGCCGAAGCCGAAGAGCGTCGAGATGACATCACACTGCGTGAGTTTATCCAGCGCCGCGCGGATGTGCTGAACCAATTGCCAGATGACCAGACGGCACTCAAGGCATCACTGTTTCAGCTCTTTGGGCAGATGATGGCGAATCTCGATCAGATCGATGAAGCCAGTCGTTATGCCGAGCAGGCGGTCGCGCTCCATAAGCGGGTTGGTAATCGTCAAAGTGAAGGTCTGGCGCTGAGCTTGAACACCCTGGGCAAAGTGCGTTTGTTCCAAAGCCGCTTTGAAGAGGCGCAGGCAGCGTATCGGCAGTCGCTGCAAGAGCTGGAGCGGATTCGTCCCGAGCATCATCTGTCGGTCGCCACCGCAGTCAATGACCTGAGTGTTGCCCTGGGCTATTGGAATGGCGATCAACACCTCGAAGAAATTCTGCAGCTCGACCAACGGGCGCTATCGATTCACCTGGCGCTGTTCGGTGATCAATCATTGGAAGCAGCACAAAGCTACAACTCTATTGCCGCTGGTTTACTCATGCGTCGTCAAGCCGGCGACGCTGAACAAGCCGCCGAGTTATTTACCAAGGCGTTGGCGATTCGTCGGGCCAAGCTCGGGGATCAACACGCCCGCACGTTGACGGTCATGACCAACCTGGCCAATGTCCTGCATGATGTGGGCGAATTCGACCAGGCCACACAAACCTTCGAACAGGCACTAACGGGCTTTCGGGCCAGCCTGGGCGAACGCAGCATGCGAGTGGCTGACACGCTATATGGTTATGCCGATTTGCTGCGCGATGTGAATGACCTTGACGGCGCTGAGGCTGCATTAAGCGACTCGCTGTCGATCTACCAACAACGGCTGCCGGGTGATCATCCTTACATTCCCGACACCATGTACGAACTGGCGCAGGTCCAGCTAGCCGGTGGCAAGGTGTCCGAGGCGATCAGTCAGTTGCGCGAAGCCGAGGGTCTGTTGGCCGAACGAACTGATTCGAAATCGCTATGGCATGAGACCCGCTTTGCATTGGCCAAAGCGTTGGTGGCAGACGATCAACCGGCGGAAAGTCGTTCGATTCTTGATCAGTTAATGAGTGAGACCGCATCAGTTGAGGCGGCCGCAGCGTTAAGAGCGAAAATTGCCGATTATCAGGGGCAGTTGAACGAAACGGATTGAATACCCGAAGGCGCGC
>CAZIMY010000247.1:0-420 GCA_964540315.1 uncultured Wenzhouxiangella sp. | reverse complement strand
GGCAAAGAGGACATCCACGCATTCCACGAACAGCGCTACCATCTCCGGATTTTTCCTACCTCCGAATCCATTTGGTGGCAGCGGCCATTGCTGGGAGCGCCTGATCGCCGAATTCACGGGAAAAGTTGGGATTTTGGCCTGTTGCTTAATTCGCGGCCACGCCAATTCACCAGCACTTCGCTGGTGAATCACGAAAAGGAAGAATATTGCTATTCGGTCTGCGACCGAATAATCATCCAGGCCCGCTCCCCTGAAATTCCTTGCATCCAACGCTGCCCCATCTCGGCTGCTTTGGCCATCAGAGCCTCTGCCGAGCCTATCGCGCGGTAGTACTTGGATTCGGTCCCCCGGACCTGACTGAGCCAGCGATTAGGGTGATTCGAGAGTTTCAGGACGACCTCCGGCGGTTTCTCTCCCTGG
>CAZIMY010000246.1:0-2915 GCA_964540315.1 uncultured Wenzhouxiangella sp. | reverse complement strand
GAGCGGCTCGGGCTGCACCCAGCTGCGACCCGGCTGACCAACGGCCGGAGTCGACACCCGGCGCGGCTTTGCCCAGCGCCTGAGATGCTTGCGAATGTATCGGACACTACTGTAAAGCAGCGCCAGTTCACCGAGAAGAACCTCCTGCGGCGGCTTGCCCAGATCGTCCGCCAGCGCCCGCTCAATGGCCGGCTCGTTCTCCTGCAGCAGCTTCTCGATCGCCGCCAGCTGGCTATCCCGCCAGGCCAGATCTTTTGTCAGCCCCGAAGCAAAGGACTCGCGAAGTTCCGCCAGCATGTCGGAATACTGCTCGGGTCGGATGCTCATGGTCAGTTCCTTGTCTTTTGAATGCATTGAAATCGGCGTGCGCCTACAGCGCGGCCGCCAGCTTCGTGCCCTGGGCAATGGCGCGCTTGGCATCAAGCTCGGCGGCAACATCTGCGCCACCGATCAGATGAGTCTTGAGCCCCAGTGGTTCCAACGCATCGGCCAATACCCGGTTGGGCAGCTGACCGGCGCAGATCACCACGTTGTCGACATTCAGACACTGTGGCTCATCGTTGATGCGGATATGCAGACCATCGTCATCAATGCGCTCATAGCTCACGCCTGAGATCATTTTGACCCCGAAATGCTTGAGCGAAGTGCGGTGAATCCACCCGGTGGTCTTGCCGAGCCCACCCCCGGGTTTGGTCGTCTTGCGCTGCAGTAAAAAGACCTCGCGCGCCGGGGGCGGAAACTCGGGCGACTGCCCTTCAACGCCACCGCGACCGCCTAATTCCATATCCACGCCCCAGTGTTTGAAGAACTCCTCGCGCCCGGGTTGGTCGGGGTCCGGCTCGGCCGGCACTTCGCCGTGGACCAGAAATTCGCTCACGTCAAAACCGATGCCACCCGCACCGATCACGGCAACCCTCTTGCCAACGGGTTTGCGATGCAGCAGTACATCGATATAGCTCAACACGGAAGGATGGTCCTGACCGGGTATTTTTGGATCGCGTGGTGCCACACCGGTGGCCATGATCACCTCATCAAAACCGGCATCGCACAGGCCGTCGGCATCGACTTTGATCCCGAGCTTGAGCTCAACGCCGGTCAGCTCGATCCGGCGGGCGAAATAGCGCAGCGTCTCGACAAATTCTTCCTTGCCGGGTATGCGCTTGGCCATGTTGAACTGGCCACCGATCTGGTCGGCCTGATCAAACAAGGTGACGGCATGGCCACGGTCGGCGGCCGTGACCGCTGCAGCGAGACCGGCGGGACCGGCGCCGACGACGGCAATTTTCTTCTTGCCATCGGCCGGTTTGATCAGCAGCTCGGTCTCGTGGGCCGCGCGCGGGTTGACCAGGCAGGACGCCACCTTGTTCTGGAACACGTGATCCAGACAGGCCTGATTGCAGGCAATACAGGTATTGATCTCGTCGGCCCTGTCCTGCTCAGCCTTGACCGTCCAGTCCGCGTCCGCCAGAAACGGACGGGCCATGGACACCATGTCGGCATCCCCGCGCGCCAGCACGGCTTCGGCGGTGTGCGGCATATTGATGCGGTTGCTGGTGACCAGCGGTAGCGACACCGAATCGCGTAGCTTGCGGGTCACCCAGGTAAAGGCCGCCCGCGGCACCGAAGTGGCAATCGTAGGAATACGCGTCTCGTGCCAGCCGATGCCGGTGTTGATGATGGTCGCGCCGGCCTCCTCTATGGCCTTGCCCAGGGCAACCACCTCTTCCCAACTGTTGCCGTCGGCGAGCATGTCGATCATCGAGAGGCGATAAATGATGATGAAATTCGGGCCGACTTTCTCGCGCGTCCGGCGGACAATTTCAACCGGCAGGCGCATACGTTTGTCGAATGAGCCGCCCCAGTCATCGCTGCGCTGGTTGGTTCGAGGCACGAGAAACTGGTTGATGAAATAGCCTTCCGAGCCCATGACCTCAATACCGTCGTACCCGGCCTTTTGCGCCAGCCCGGCGCAGCGCACGAAATCGCGAATCTGGCCCTCAACGCCGCCGGAAGTCAGGGCCTTGGGCTTGAACGGCGTGATCGGCGACTTGATGGCCGAAGGTGCGACAGAAAACGGATGGTAGGCGTAGCGCCCGGCGTGGAGGATCTGCATGCAGATGCGGCCACCGGCTTCGTGCACGGACTCGGTCATCTTGCGATGGCGAACGACTTCCCAGCGATTGGTCAGCTTGGAGGCCAGCGGCGCCAGAGATCCCCGCCGGTTCGGTGCAATACCGCCGGTGACCATCAGGCCAACGCCCCCGCGCGCACGCTCGACAAAATAAGCCGTCAGCTTGGGCCAGTTCCACACTCGATCTTCAAGGCCGGTGTGCATGGAGCCCATCAAGACGCGGTTCGGCAGGGTCGTAAAGCCCAGGTCCAGGGGTTGGAAAAGGTGCGGATAGGAATGTTGAGACACAGCAGTCGGTCATGCAGCGGGCGAAGCCCCCATTATGCCGCCATCAGTCTTCGATCACGCGTTCCAGCAGGCGAACGCGCCTGCGAAGCGCCTCAACCTCCTCAAGCAGGTCGAGCACCAGCGGCAGCGAGCGCGTATCGACCTCAAGATCCCGTCGCAACCGTCGAGCCACCCAGACCCGACGCAGCTGCCGTGCGCTGAATTGCCAGCTCGGAGCGGCGGCAGCGCGGGGCTCCGCGACCCCCTCTTCAATCCAGCGGCGCAGCTCATCCGAGTCAAGACCGCAGACCCGACAAATTTCGTCCAGGTCGGCGTCGAAATCCTGCGCAATCAGTTCGGCGATGGGCAGTTGCTCTGTCGGGCTCATGACGGATCCTCCATGCCGGCTCGCGGATCAAAAGACTGCTCGGCCTTGAGCGCTTCATACAATTCCTTGGCCCGCGAACTGTCTGCCGGTGGCACGTCGACCTTGATAATCACGAACTGATCCTCCGCC
>CAZIMY010000245.1:0-2931 GCA_964540315.1 uncultured Wenzhouxiangella sp. | reverse complement strand
TGGCGCGCTCCAGCCACTGCCCGTTCACCTGCCGCTCGAACAGATACGCTGAACCCGACTGCTGGCCTAAATCATCGTCCCCATCAGCACCGATAAGCGCGTGATCACCGCTCAGGGCGACCGAGCGACCGAAACTGTCACCAATCCAACCATCGGTCGCGCTCAGCGTGGCCGTTTCACGCCATTGACCGTCGGTCTGGCGCTCGAACACGTGGGCGGTCCCTGTTTCAACGCCGAGGCCATTGCCTTGCACCGCACCGATCAGAGCGCGGTCACCCTGCAGGTCAACGGATCGACCCAACAGATCCCTGATATCGGCCTCGGCAAGCGACAACTTGGCCACCTCCAGCCAGGTGCCCGCGCCAGCTTTCATAGGATTGGGCTGGCGCTCAAAGAGATAGGCTGCACCAGAATTCTGATCCGGCGCATCGGCAAAAGGCGCTCCGATGAGCACTCGATGGCCACTGATCGATACGCTGGCTCCGAAGAAATCGTTGACGCCGGCATCCGATGCCACCAGTGCGGCAAGCTGTGACCATTGATCAGCCGCATCACGCTCGAACAGATAGGCCGCGCCAGCATTCGTAAGATCGTTTGTTTCGGTTCGCCAGGCTCCGATCAAGGCGAGCTCGCCACCTAGATCGACTGAAACCCCAAAATCATCCACAGCTGATGTGTCCGCCGGGATCAACACGGCCGATTCCCGCCACGTTCCGTCCGACTGAAGCTGGTAGAGATAGGCCGCGCCAGCGCCATTCGCGCTAGCACCGACGAGCGCCAAGTCATCGTTGAGGGCCACAGAGACGCCAAAGCTATCTTGGGACAAGCCGTCGCTGGCCAGCAGCTTGTGCTGCGCACCGGCATCGTAGGCAACGGCAAAATCACATAAGGCGCCGTTGGCGTAGCTCGGATCCGCGCTGCAGCGCATCCCTTCATCCTCCAGCGTGGGCTCGTCGGCCTGGCCGGCAAAGTTGCCAAACAGCGTCGGCCCCGCTTCACTGCTGCTAAGCTCAATGGTTTTGATCGGTACCGGTGAGATAAAGCCATGACCTGAGGCCGCAACGTTGTCGATACTTGAGTCAGACTGCAACACGCCCACCAAGCGATTATCGCCGTCGCCGAGTCGCATCGTGACCCGGTCACCTGTATTGAGTGATCCGTAGTAGCCATAGAACGCGCGCACGGGCGGCGAGAAGGTCAGGATCAGGCGCTCCTCGCTAGCCAGCAAGCCATCCGCCGCTTCGAAGTTGGTTGAGCCGGACACCACGGGGCAAGCACCGATTGAGCGCCGGATGCTCATGGACTCGGGCCCGTCGAACAGATCAATTGATACCGTTCCAGAATCAGAGATGCAGGACAGCCCAGCGGGCGGAGATGCCGGTCGGGGGAAGTCTTTTTCGAAGGCATAGCCTCGGGCATTCGTTGTCAGTCGGTCCCACAAGCGAGCATCGCGATTGAAATCGATGACGGGGTCCGGGTGATAGGCGACGGCCAGGTCACATAAGGCACCATCGGGGTAGCTGTTGGGGTCCACGGCACAGACCGCGCCCAGGCTATCGAGCGAGGTTTCCCCAGGCCGCTGTCCGACAAAACTGCCGATCAGGGCGGGGCCGTCTTCTGTGGCTGTAAACTCAATCGAACTGACCGGTAGCGCCGAGGTAAAGCCCAGCCCATAGCTGTCGACCGGATCAACGCTCTGCCGACTGGTTAGTTCATCAAGGACTTGATCGTTGATCCCGAACAGGCGCATGGTGACGGTTTGATTGATGGCAACCGAGCCAACGTAGGTATACAGCGCCCGGATCGGCGGATCGAAGTCAAACGTCAAGGTGCCGTCGCCGGTAACACGCGCGTTGGCCAAAGCCTGCGAACTCGAACTATCGGTAATCGGACAGCCATCGGAGCGGTCAACCACAAGCGTGCCGCCTAGCAGTGCGATCGTCACCGGCGAGTTGGGCGACAGACAAGGCGGCGGGCTGGGCGGCTGAAGAAAATCCTCCTCAAAGGCATAGGGCTGCCAGCTTGGGCCGACAGCGCTGATCCACTCCTCAACATTCGCGTCGAACTGAACCACCTGAGCGGTGGCCGATGCGGCAAACAGCAGTGCGGCGGTGAGGAAAAAATTCTTCAAATGGCGCATTCGAATAGCTCAAAAATGTTCCGGTCTGTTTTTAGAATTCTTAGTTTGTGATATGAAACCGACCATTGAAAACAGCGGTATTGAAGACGACATCGCTTTGACCTGCTTGTCATGAGCCATTGGCGTTTTCTACTCTCGCTACCCATCAAAGCGATCCCGGAAGATGCCGATCGTGCTCTCGATCACCCGCAGCACGCTGACCTGCATGATCTCGTTGACCGCGTCGGACTCGGTGGTAAAGCTCAGGTCGATCAGCGCGTCAATCGTGTCCAGCGCATCACCATCGCTGATCAAGGTCAGGGTCAGCAGCCGCTCTTCACCGACTGCAAAATCACCAAAATCACACTCGATGCTCTGGCCGTCAGGGCCAATCGTGCAGCTGCCCTCCGAGGCCGACACGAAGCGCACGCCCTCGCCTAACACGCTGCCCTGCATCCGAATCGCCTGGGCAACCTGACCGGCGACGCCTTGCGGCTGCTGATTGCCGATCACCACATTGACACTGAAGAAGTTTCCAGCCGGAACCGGGGCCGGTGGCGTACCAGAAAAATCATCGGGCAGATCCAGCGCCAGGCTGACCAACGGCTCGGGTGCCACCTTGGTTTGCAGACAGGACTGACGATCAAAACTATCCGCAATGCAAAACTCCAAGGTCTGCGGTGAGGTGCTGGTGTAGCGATGCTCAGCAATCAGCATGCCTTTGCCATCACCTTGGGCTGGGTTGATCATCAGCACGCCTTCGATCCGCGAGCTGTCGTTTTGCTCGACAACGCCGCCTTCGACCTGAACCG
>CAZIMY010000244.1:0-2943 GCA_964540315.1 uncultured Wenzhouxiangella sp. | reverse complement strand
TGACACTGCGGATGGGCCATCTCCATGCCACCCGGTCCCAGCCTGACATCGCCAAAGCAGCGCAGCCGCTGGCCTTCGCTGAAAAGCTTGAGCTGCGAGGGGAAAAAACGAAAGAGCCTGAGGGTGAGCTGGCCGGTGTCGTCGGCCAGCGTGGCGACCAACATGCGTGTTCGACCGTATCGGATATCGCGATGGACGATGCGACCTTCCACCTGCACCCCTGTGCCGGGTCGGAGTCTGTTGAGCGGGGTCAGCCGGGTGCGATCTTCAAATCGCAGCGGCAGGTGAAACAGCAGATCGCTTTCGCGCATCAGACCCATTGCGCCCAAACGGCCGGCCATCTGCGGTCCAATGCCGTCGAGTTCGCTCAGCGCGCGGTCGGCGCCCATGTCGGTGCTCAGTTCAGCCAGCCGTCGGCAGCACCATGATGGCATCCATCTCGACCGGCACATCTTTTGGCAAGGCGGCAACCTCAATAGCGGCGCGGGCCGGGTAGGGCTCACTGAAGTATTCCGACATGATTGTGTTGACCGTTTGAAAGTGACCCAGATCAGTCAGAAAAATGTTGAGCTTGACCAGGTCATTCAAATTGCCGCCAGCAGCTTTGGCAACCGCGGCGAGGTTGTCAAATACCTGTCTTGTCAGGGCCTCGAAGTCACCTTCCAGCACCTGCCCGGTGGCGGGGACCAAAGGAATCTGGCCTGAAAGAAACACCGTATTGCCCGCCCGCACGGCCTGCGAATAGGGACCAATGGCGGCGGGCGCATGGTCGGTGTGGATAACAGCCCTGTTCATCGGCGCATTATTCGCATTCGCCGACGCGGCGGCCTGTCATTTCGATCGTCGTTTTCATTGGTCCCATGGGGGTTTCAGCCTGGCTGGTAATCAAACCTTCGCTGCGATCCCCCATGAATTTAAGATCCAGCGTCATGTCCATGGTCATGCCATCGGCCTGACACACCATCTCGTATTTAGCACCGTCGCTGCGCATTTCTTCGTGAGTGATTTCGCATTCCTCGACGTCCATGTCTCCCATGAAAGTGTTGGCCTCGGCCACGTCTTGTTCGCTGACGCAATCGGTGCTGGTGTCGTTCTGCTCTGGCACGGGAAAGGGTGCTTCAACAGCCATACGCGTTTGATATTCCCACTGGCCGGGCTGAATGTTGGGCGTTTCGGCTTGGGCGGTCGCGACCAGGGCGAAAATCAGCCCGGCGCCAAGAATTCTGTAAGTCATGGTCAGGTTCCTGCTCGGTTGGTAGTTGGGTGATATGTCGATCGATGACTGTGGTCAGGATACTACGGCGTCCTGCGGGTTTCACGGCAGCAGCTGATTCCACCAGCAAAGCTCGGTGCCGCTCAGCCACCGAAATCATCGTGCAGCCAGCCGCGCAGCTGGTCCATTTTGGGTGCGGTAGAAACCTTGCCGGGCGTCAAGCCGTCACGAAAACCTCTTCGGCGAAATGGTTCGAGCAGACTGTCGTTGGCTGCAATGATGTGCACCGGCGCAGAGCTGCTGGCCTGGTGTCCGGTAATCAGGGTCGCGGGCTGGTGATCGCCCATCAGGATCATCAGAGTGTTGTCATCCATAAACCGTGCTGCGAAATCCAGGCTGACGCGAACCGAGTATTCGACACTCCGTCCGAAGTGATCCCGGATCTTTTCGATGTCCTGCCACAATTCCTGCGGGGGCTCGCCAGCATCGCGCCAGCGCTCGAAAATCTCGCCGTCACCGACATGGTCCCAGTCGACGATGTCGATGATCGGCGTCCACGGTGCATGGCTGCTGATCAGGGCAATCTGAGCAAACACGGGTCGAGGCGCCCGGGGCCTGAGCAGGGTCTGGAAGCGATGAAGCGTGTACTGATCCGGCATGGTGACCCAGTTCAGCGCCGGGCCAGCATAGCCCAGATCGCGCGCTTCGAAGATCTGGTCGAAGCCTAATTGTCGACCTTCCGGCCACGGCATGATGATCGCAGGCATGACCGCCATGGTTTCGTGCCCGGTGGCGCTGAAGTCATCAATCAGCGTGTTGTGATGGGATTCCAGCAGCAGGCGGTACCAGAGCTGATTGTCAATCCAGCGTCCGCTCAACGTTGTGGCGTGAGACAGCCAGGATTGCCCCCCTCTTATAGGTGCTTCCATCAGGCCGCTGACGCTCGCTAGTCCCTGTCTTGATAGCCGTTCTTCCATTTCCCTTAACGTGGGCAGCAGTTCCTCGCGATAGCGAGCCTGCTCAAACAGGGTTGCGCCATATGATTCGACAAACACCATCAGTACATCGACCTCGGCCAGGCCGGGGAGCTGCTCGGCGGGTCTGGATGTCTCCGGGGCTGCCTCGACAAACGCAATCTTTGCCAGGTGGGTCTCTCGAACCTGGTTCAGCTGAAAGCTCAACGTGTCCCAGACGGGAGTCCTGGCCCAGGGCAGCCATCGGATATTCTGAATTTCAAGCGTGCAGGCCAGCAGAGTCACCACAGCCATACAAGCCGCGATGGTGCGCCGGGGGGCGGTTTGCGTTAAGCCGGGGCGGAGGGCTTTGGCGACAAGCGCTGACAGCCCGGCCAGCAGTAGCCCAACAGCCACGAAAATGCCGATCGTCGCGGTGCGGCCGAGATTTCCGTCCAGCAGGTGAAAGCTTGCGCTGAGCAGATTAATATCGAAATACAGGTTCAGCGGTCGGCTCAATACCTGGTGGGTTGCCCCGTCGCTCAAACTCAGGATCAGGGCGCTGATGATCACTGCGACGAACGGCCAGCGGATCAGCCATGCCCAAGGCCGATTGGGTAACAGGGCGAAAACGAAGACCAGCACCCAGGCTTCCCAGGCCAGCCAGCGTCCCTGGTCAAATCCAAAGCGAAACCACAGCGGAGCCACCAGCAAAAGATTCAAAAAACCTCCCCACGCCAGCAGGCGCAGCCAGGGTTTGTCCACAGGAGCGGTGAT
>CAZIMY010000243.1:0-2963 GCA_964540315.1 uncultured Wenzhouxiangella sp. | reverse complement strand
ACTATGTGTCGGGAGTCGGGGTCGCCTAATCCCGTTTGCTTCCCCCAGGCGGTATGAGCAAGGGCTTAGTCGGCCGGCGTTTCGAAACGATCCCTGAAAATGTCGATGAATGGATTGAACTCCGAGTTGTCTTCTGAGTTGAAGCAATCGACATCGTCGAGATCGAAGAAGCCATCGCCGTCATTGTCGAGGCCATCGCTGCACTGAGATGAGCGCTCAGTGTTGTCAAGTGCATCGATGCAGTCAAAGTCATCGAGGTCGAAGAAGGAATCATCGTCGTTGTCAACGCCATCCTCGCATTCTGTGGATCCCTCGAGATCGTCTTCGGCGTTGATGCAATTGAAATCGTCAAGATCGAAGAAGCCGTCGTTGTCGTTATCCAATTCATCGCTGCACTGAGTAACTCGCTCTGTGTCGTCTTCGGCGTTTGCGCAGTTGAAGTCATCGAGATCGAAGAAACCATCTTCGTCGTTGTCCAGTCCGTCGTTGCATTCAGACGGACGCTCGGAGTTATCGGTTGTCCCGCCGCAGTTGAAGTCGCTCAGGTCGACGAAGCCATCGCCGTCGTTGTCGAAACCATCGCTGCATTCCGGGGTGGCCGCCGCGTAGTGGCTGCCTGCAAGAAGGAGACAGAAGATGATGCAACGCGTAGTCCGACACAGCTTCGCCCCCATGAGCCCGTTGCGAGGAAGGGTGTGTTCCGATGGGGCTTTATCTTCTGCTCCGCTGTGATGGGCTTCCATGCAGTCATTGCTCCTCTGTCTCTCCTGCCAAGCATAAAAGACCTGTCCATCGTAAGGATTATATAGACAGATTAGGCGATTAGGAAGGGGACACGTTTTGAAAACGCACCTACTATATTTCTTCCATGGTCTTTCTTGCGGTGTGACCCATAGACTATGTGTCGGAAGGTCGCAGGCCCGCGCTGGCGCCCCGCAATATGGTTACACTGAACTAATGAGGCAGGAAAACTTCGCAAGACTTCGACCCAGACTCGTGGGCATCCTCGCAATTCTCGCGATCAGCCTTCAGGGGTGCGCAAAAACAACGTTTTTATATTACGAAACATTGACGCTGCCGCTCGACGGAAAGAGCGAGTTGCACGTCTCGACATATCCATCTGACATCGCGCGGAGCGTCTCAAGTATCCCCTTCGTCTGGAAAGAATCGTTAAGCCCCAACTCAGTATATTTCCAGGTATTCGTGCGAGAAGTTGGAAAAAATGGTCCAAACTCGCACGTTGATTCGATCATGATTCACTCCTTCTCCTATGCCTTTCCGAGTCAGGCTCCCGTTGAATTGATCGCTGGCTACGATCGAAATTTCTGGATGCAGGATAGTCCCAAATATAATCCTGGCGGGAGCAATCCTGTTCCGATCCATGAAGGCTGGCACGTGAACCTTGAAATTGACTTTACGCTTAACGGACAGATATTCACCTTTGCCGAGCAGGTGAGAGCAGCGAAGCGAGAGCATCTAAGACCGTTGATCCTCGACGCTCTCAGGTAGATAGAACGTCAGAGCCGATCTCTCCCTTCAGCAATCATTCCAATCTGTCTATCAGTTGTTGACGCGAAACAGTGTCCGTATTCAGGTTTTTATAGATAGATTGACGGTCTGATCAAGGGAGAGTGACCCCTTCCCTGATAACCGACCAGTCATAACTAGAGACTTTTGGGAGGAGGTCAGAGAAGGTCGGTTAGAAATTCGATTGGAGATACGTCTCTAAAGGATTCCTGTAGTCAAACCGCGTTGTGTTCTGCAGCCATCACTCAGTCTTCTTTGAAGACTCCTGATTGAGCGATCTGCCGTGCGACCGTGGGCATGTCGTTCTGTTTTGCGCTAAAGTCTTCGCCCGTGCCGAACCAGGCGATTACGAGATCACGAACGGGGTCGACGTAAAGGCCCTGGCCGAGGTAACCGTTCTTGTACATGCCGCCGTCGTCCCAGACAAGATCCCACTGCCAGGCCGCTCGGCGTGCGACGTCGTCGCCGTAGTCTTCAACCAGGCGCTGTTTTTGCTCCTCGTTGAAAGGCACACCCTCTTGATGTTGCATCGCATCGACCTGTGCCTTGCTGACTACGCCGAAGCGCTCCGGCGCGACGAATATCTGGCCGAATCGAGCGATGTCACGCAGGCGCGCAATCACCCCGCCCGAGGCGTAGCTATACCCCTGTTCGTTGATGGCCAGCAGGGCGTTGCTCTCCGCTCCGATCGGGCGCCAGATCTGTTCGCTCAAAACGGTGGCAAAAGGTTTGTCGGTGGCGGCCTCGGCGATCAGACCCAGAATATTGGTGTTGGCCGATACGTACTCGTATGCCTTGCCCGGCGGTCCGCGCCGCCCCATGCCCGCCAGGTGCTCAATCAGACCCGCGTCGTAACCCTTATCCGCCGTGATACCTAAGGTTTCTTCCATGCGATAAATGCAGGTGCCGGAGTCCTGGTACCCATCACTGTCAAGACAATCAATGCCCGAGGCCATATCCGCGACATCCGTGATGCTGAGGTTGGCCCATTCCGATTCAACAAGCTGGGGAAGGTAGTCGCGCACCTTGTCGGCCGGATCAATCAGGTCATCGTGAATCAGAGCCGAGATTACGGCTCCTGTAATGGCCTTGGAAACCGACCAGGTGAAGTGACGCTGGTCGGACTGCATGTGCGGATACGCTTCGAACACCACATCGTCGCCGTGCAGAACGATCACGCTACTGACCCAGGGATCATTGGCCACGTAGTCCGCAAAAGGATCTTCGCCATTGCGGTGCCGGACATTGAGGTCGGCCAGCGACCGGTTCAGGTTGACAGCAAGCGGCCGGGCATTCTCGGGCTTGGCAACGGTTGCGGTCGTAAGATAGGACTCTGCATGAAGGTGGAACTGGTGCGACACTGCTCCTCCCTGGTCGAAGTTGGTCGGCGTGACCGACTGGAATCGCTCCCTCCAATGCATCTCAGAGTCAGCGAC
>CAZIMY010000242.1:0-2970 GCA_964540315.1 uncultured Wenzhouxiangella sp. | reverse complement strand
CTAAACAAACCGAACCACGACAATACCGGCACCGGCCGGGTATCGGAAAATGCGGAGAATTTAAGCAAAGTGTCATCAGCGTTGTTAGTGTCATTCGGATCATTTAGCAAACTCAGGCCATCGCGTGCGAATATACTCCAACGCGCAACCTGTTTTATCTTGGTTGTTTCAAGTACGCGAAACCCGTAGGTACAAACACGGGTTTCTCCAGGTGGAATATCGCGCACCTGGTGCAATCCAAAATTATCCCCAATAGGCGGCTGCCCGAACGATGATATGGTGCAGGTTCCAACAATTTGACCTAAAAATTCCAGCGGGGGGTAACTAAGGTCTGCGAGATCCCCGGTCTGATTCCAGCGAAACACTCCCGCACCAATATCTGGCCCGCCATTGGTAATCGTTATCGAAACAATCCCTTCTGTTCCAGGTGGCGTTACGCCTGACGGCTCTATTCTGACTTCGATGCCAATATCCGCAACACGCTGTTGAGCCTGAACCAGTGCTGTAAGGCTCAATGCAACAGCGAATAACACAAACTGCCGAATCATGGTGATTCAAAACTGTCGGCAAAGATCAGTTCAGGTGGAGCAACACGAAATTGCTCTACAGTTGGCGCTAACGCTTCAAACGTTCTGATGTTGTCGCGTTGATCTGGAACCCCCGACGGCTGATTTCCTACTGTCAAAATGTCTGGATTGGAGAAATTAAGTGGCTGGGGTAGCTCGGGGCCGCCACCTGGCACCCACATGACAGTGCCAAATTGAGAGCCAGTAGCCCTAAAATGCCCATAGGACCAAGCGAATGAGGCATCAGCGATGGGAACACCTTGAGCAGGTTGATGATCACCGCCCAAGAGATGGCCAATCTCATGCGGGAAGCTGTTTCTTCCTGGAAAATTGGCACATATCACAGAGACCCAAGTTATAGCGAAGTCTACAAAATCCATGCCTGAGCCACACTGCGGAAAATCAGTGTTACTAAGGCCGCCACACGTCGGGCTCTGCAAAAAAGCAAGCCCACAAAAGGCGAGCCCGCTGGGTAGTAGAACCAAAGTTAAATCGGCGTGATGCGTATCGCGAGCAGTCAAAATCTGGTTGTTAACCCGAAGCTCGTATAAGGCATCTATACCATCTTGCACGGAACTGCCAGGAACGAACCCAGTCAGCAATTCACGATGCGTTTCCCGCACAGAAAGATCCGCATAGCCGCTGTTGATGAACGCCTGATTGGTATTGTCGATTGATAGTTGGATCAGTGCGTCCAGTGCGCTCGGCCCTCCAGCATCGATTTCTGCCTGCGCGGTATACATGATCAGCAAATCGAGCTGAATCGGACCCGTGCTTCGCGCCGATTGCATAGTACTTAACAACGGATCGCTGGCGCTGATGCTCAGTCGATTCTTGGCGTTTGAGTCGGCAAACTTTGCAAACCGGTCGTATAGCCGATCACCGTGAGCAGAAGGAATCTCATCTGGATTAACTTCAGCCAGGCGGTAGCCCTCTTCTGGTGAACCGAAAATCTGGTAGGACCGGTTCTGAGTCGTCAGCGATCCGCGCACGACGTCATTAACTACAGTCACCCCCAGCCAACCGTTATCACCCAGTTCGCCGTACCACCGAAATGACAGCGGTGTCGCTGAATCGTTATCCGGGACTTGTGTATCGAGGCAATCAAGCCGATCGACATAGCCGTCTCTGGGAACAAACCGCTTGCTCGTCACATCGACCAAGCGCCCATCAGGCAATTCGAGCATTAATTCGCTATAGCCAGCAGCCAGCACAGGGATCGGGTTCTCGATGTCAAACTGCTGGCGATACATGGCGTTATCGTTGAACAGGGTTTCGCCATCCAGTTTGAGGACCGCTCCGGGCTCGGCCGGTTCGGTCGGCGGCTCCAAGCCGAAAACAACAATCTCACCCGCTACATAATCATCTGCCGTGATCGGAATCTGTTCCTTTCCAGAGCCCGCAGCCAGTCCCGTACATTCGAGCAGTTCGAGCGGTGAAACGCCCAAATGCGCATCTTCGCTGGCCCGGAAAAACAATTTTCCAAGCTCCCCGCTCGGAATCGGCTCACCCGTCAGACTTAAGGCCAGAAATCGAATCACGTCTTGGTTCGGCCACTCCTGCCGGCGACATGCTGCTAGAAGCCCGTCGCTGGTCAGCGAATCCAAGCAACGCGACGTATCGACTCCATCGAAGAAGGATGGATCAAACGTCACGTCAAACTGAAAGCCTTCCCAGTTACCGTGATTCTCGAAGAATATTGGGATGTCAACCGACGCTCCGCGCTCAACCGTGCCGTCGCCAATGGTCACGATAGGTGCAGGAAACTGGTCACCATCCAAGTTTGCGTTAGCGATGGAGCTAGCTAGCAAAGCCAGTCAGCGGAATGACACACAACCTCAAACTCTTCATGCCCTATCGCCTCCTACGCCACCCTAACGTTGACGCTACTCCTATCGCCGTCGAAAGTCAAGAATCGCTTTGGGAGGGCCTGGCGGTCAATCTTGGAAGGGCGCGAATATCACGCGACCGAGTTGATATTGGGGAAACTCGCGCCCACTCTGCCCCCACCCCGGCCCTCCCCCGCCCGCGGGGGAGGGAGAAGACCGATCCGCTTTCCGGTCGGCTGCGGGTCGGTCCTCCATCGCGCACGGTTGAGGGAAATCTGTCGACGGACCGACTCGCCTCCGAGGTTTCCTCAGTGCGTGGGCAGCCGGATCACGCGGAGCGCAGGAGCCGCGATGTAAAAACCAGGCCATGAGGACTCCGAGCACCGCACGGCGCGGCCCGATCGCGAGTTACCGATTTCTCGGCGCGTGAATTCTCTGCTGAGGGTTTCTGTAATGCGTGGACAGCAGGGTCGCGGCCCGGATCAAGTCCGGGCCAGGCTCCGCGCAGGAACCGCAATGTCCCACTGCGTATCGGAGAATTCCAAGCATCGCACGGCGGGCCGAACGAGCCACTC
>CAZIMY010000241.1:0-2981 GCA_964540315.1 uncultured Wenzhouxiangella sp. | reverse complement strand
GCTTTTTATCGCTCGTTTCAAAAAACAGCAGAGCGGTACTGACTTCAACTGATCCGGCGCTGCTGCTGTAACAGCTACAGCCGACTGGCGTCAATGAGCCCATTGACCGCGCCATGGCGGGCGAGGAAGGCAGCTTCCGCTATACGACGGTGTACGGCATTGATTCCCTGGGCACGGTCACGGGACTTGATTCAGTGAACTGGTTCGTGACCACAATTTCACCACTGGAAGAAGCCTTCGCCCCCATAGGAAGAATGCAGCGCCAGTTGCTCTTTTCAACGCTGCTGATCACCATGCTAGTAGGACTGACCATGTGGTGGCTGCTCAGAAGTCAGCTCAAACCCATCTTTTCGACCATCGAGTCTCTCGGCAATGCCTCAGGCGCACGTGACCTGGCCAGAGAGGTCCCGCTGACCGGAAAGCAGGAGATTGATGCCCTGATCAGTTCGTTTAACCAATTACTCGATGAGTGGTATGAACGCGGCGAAGAGAATCAAAGATTCAAGACCGTCGCCGACAACGCCGTCTACGGCATGGCCATTTCAGATATGCAAGGGCGTCTGACCTATATCAATCCGTTCTTCGCACAGCGTCACGGCTACCATCCAGACGAGCTGATCGGGAAGGAAATTTCCATCTTTCACACCGCCAAGCAGTTGGCCGAGGTCGAAGTCTCTCTTCAGGAGATGAGTGAAAAGGGTGCTTTCTCGCCGCGCGAGCTTTGGCACGTGGACCGGGATGGCCAGCCTTTCCCGATGCTGATGAGCGGCGTTTTACTGAAGAACGCGGAAGGGCAATCGGAGTACATGGCTGTATCGGCCATCGACATCACCGAGCGCAAGCAGGCCGAACACGAAATTCATCAGCTCGCCTACTACGATCTGCTAACCAGCCTTCCCAACCGCAGACTCCTGCAGGATCGGCTCAAGCACGCCATGGCCGTCAGCCGGAGAACCGCACGCCACGGCGCTCTCATCTTTCTGGATATTGACAATTTCAAAACGCTCAACGATACGCGGGGACACGATACCGGTGACCAGCTTCTGCTCGAAACCGCGCGCCGGATTGCCGAAAGCGCGCGCGATACCGACACCGTCGCTCGACTCGGTGGCGATGAGTTCGTGGTCATTCTCGAGGGCTTAAGCGACGATCGGGAGCAGGCTGCATTTGATGCCGGTCAGATCGGTGAGGCCATTCGCGTATCGCTCACCGAACCATTTTATTTCAAAAGCGTCGTGCACCATGCATCCGCAAGTCTGGGCATCGCCCTGTTTAGCGGAACTCAACAATCGATTGAAACTCTGCTCAAACAGGCTGATCTGGCGATGTATCGCGCCAAGGATAGGGGCAAGAACACGGCCAGATTCTTTGACCCGGATATGCAGGTTGCGCTCGAAGAGCGGGCTGTTCTTGAAGCCGACCTGAGAGCAGCGCTTGAACTTGACCAACTTCAGCTCTACTTCCAGCCTCAGGTCAATCAACACGGCGAAATTTGTGGCGCAGAAGCCCTAATTCGATGGATACACCCAGACCGCGGTTTTGTTCCACCGGACAGATTCATTCACATCGCGGAGGCAAACGGACAAATCCTCAGTATTGGTCGCTGGGTTCTCAACTCCGCCTGCCAGCAACTGGAGCAATGGTCCGAGCAATTCCCTGAGATGGACCTGACCCTGGCGGTCAATGTGAGCCCCGAGGAATTTCGTCAAACGGATTTCATAGACCAAGTCCGCGCCCTAGTCCAGTGCCGGGACATTAACCCTTCCAGACTGCGTCTTGAATTGACAGAAACGATGTTGGTCGAGCAGGTTGAGGCCACCATTAATAAGATGGAAGCGTTGCAAAATTTGGGGATTGGGTTTTCACTCGACGACTTCGGTACCGGGTACTCATCACTGTCTTACCTCACTCGACTGCCACTCGACACGCTGAAGATCGACAAGTCCTTTGTGCTGAACCTGCCTGACAACCATAACGATGCCATCATCGCGCAGACCGTGATCTCCATGGCACAGAGTCTTGCGCTTGACGTTATTGCTGAAGGCGTTGAGACCTTAGAACAAAGAAACTTCTTGGTCAATCATGACTGTCTATCATTCCAAGGCTATCTCTTCAGTCCACCAGTTCCACAGGCTGACTTCGAGAGACTCCTGAAAGAAGGCCAACCCCTGTTGGCAGAGACGCCCTCTTGAACTGCATTCTGGGCTCGACTCATGCGTAAAGCTTTAAGTCCACTAACACTTGTCATCATTTTCCGTCGTCAGAGTTTGTTGACCTGAATCGGCACGTTGAGAAGGTGTGGGAAGAGCACGAAGAACTTGCGGTGCGCTACTGGCGCATGCCGCGCAGCCGGACCGGCGTTGACTTCCCAGACCCCACGCCTTCCATTTGTTTGGGGACCAGCTCGACCGGCGCCGTCACCTACGACATCAGAATCTACTGCCAGAGGAAGCTGGCAAAAGAGATTCAAAATCAGATCACATAGGCGTTTCTGAGCTCACAACACATCTGACGAGGCCTGAATCCACTCGTTTTCAGTTTGGCGGATAAGGATTCTCAATTTGATTCTCATCAATAACCATCGCTGTGCAAAGGAGTAAGGTGCGACCTGAAAGGCAACTCTCATCGGCATCTTCTGCAAGCTTCGGTGCCAACTTTCTGTTCGCGACTGATTTCCGTCATGCATTCACCGTCGACCGCTGCTCAACATCATTCCCACACCTTTGGCCAGGACAAAAAACGGCCCGGGGAGAATCGAACGCTGCTGGTGATCGCCCTGACCGCCTCCATGATGGTGATCGAGATCATCGGGGGAATCGCGTTCGGTTCCATGGCTCTGCTGGCCGACGGGCTGCACATGGCATCACACGCCGCAGCGCTGTCCATCACCGCGCTGGCCTACTGGATGGCGCGCCGGCACGCCGCCAACCCGAATTTCAGCTTCGGCACCGGCAAAATCAATGCTCTGGGCGGGTTCACCG
>CAZIMY010000240.1:0-2996 GCA_964540315.1 uncultured Wenzhouxiangella sp. | reverse complement strand
CTGCTGATCAGCTTGCTGTCCAGCAGCGCCGTGGCCGACGAATGGGCCAGCGCAATCCGCATGAACGAGATCGACACCATTCGGAGCCTTTACCCGGAAAGGGTTGATGTCGATGAGCCAAACGAGCACGGCAAAACCGCGCTCATGGCCGCCGCCGCAGCCGGCGACCTTGCTCTCTTCGAGGCGTTGCTGGCGGCGGGTGCTGATCCGGCGGCCGAAAATCATTTGGGTGGAACGGTTTTGATCTACGCCACCGGCAGCGGCAACCGGCAGGTCGTCAACCGGCTTGTGGCCGAAAGTGTGCCTCTTGACAGTCAGGCAAGCAACGGCTGGAGCGCCGTCATGATGGCAGCCGCCAAGAACGAGGGCGCGCTGATCACCCTGCTTTGCGAAGCCGGTGCCAGCCCGAATACGCCCGATATCTACGGATGGACACCCCTGATGCGCGCGGTTTACGAGAACAATTCTACGGCGGCCGAGGCCTTGCTGGCCGCCCCGGGTCTGGATGTAGACCTGCTCAACAGAAATGACCAAAACGCGCTGCACCTGGCCGTGATTGGCGGACATGCCGGTATGGTTGAGGCTCTTCTGGACCATGGCGTTGAGCAGATTGAGGATGCCAACGCGCACAGCCCGCAATCGATCGCGCGCGAGCTAGGGCGCGACGATCTGCTCCAACTGCTTGCCGAAGCTGTCTCAAGTCAGCAGCCGACAGGCAGTGAAAGTAGCTGACACGCCAGTTCGTATACTCACTGAGCCGCTGAACAACTGAGGGAATACGCCATGAAACGCCGGCAGTTCGTCAAAGCCTGTGCAGCTACCGCCATTCTCGTCCATCAAAACCCGGTGTTACTGGCCAATACGCGAGACCCAAGCCGTCTGCATCAGCCGGTGCGCCTGGTGGATCTGGAGGGCAATCCGATTCGGCCGGGCGACCTGAAGCCGCACGTCAACTACGTCTTTCGCTACCCGTATGAGTGCACGCCCTGCTTTCTGCTGAATCTGAACCGGCCGACAGAAGCCAACGTGCCTTTGACGACAGAATCGGGCGATGAGTACGTCTGGCGCGGCGGCGTGGGACCTCAGCGGTCAATCGTCGCCTATGCGGCCATCTGCACCCATCGGCTGACCCACCCCACCGAACACGTCAACTTCATCGCCTATCGTCAGAGTCGCAATCCGGAGGCCGACCCCAGCGCCAATCGCATTGTGTGCTGCATGGAATACTCCAGTTACGACCCGGCAAGGGGCGCTGCGGTCACGTCAGGGCCGGCCCCCAGCCCGCTGACCGGCATCCTGCTGGATTACGACGAAGCGGCCGATGAAATCCATGCCGTCGGTATCACCAGCGAAGAGGTATTCAGCCGATTTCTGGACCAGTTCCAGATGCAGCTGGAACTGTCCTACGGTAGCCTTGCGAAAGCCAGCGCGCCGGTGACCGACACTGCAGTGGTGGTTCCTTTGGATGAGTACACCGACAATGACATGCCTTGCTGAGGCCGCCAGTAATCTCAATCCATGTCAGCCAGAGTAACGATCACGTCTCGTAAGGAAACATCAACATTCCAGAACGTGTAGGTATCTCCATCCTCGTCGACGAGTCGGATATCGAAAACCGGACTGAAATAGTTGTACAAGTTGACTCTTTTCGTATCGCCATTGAGCAACACCTCGTTGCCAAGCACGTCCTCTTCCCAGTCTTTGGCGTCCGCCGGGCTGACGTAGGCAAAAAAGATGGTGAAACCCGTCTTGTTGGTGATATCAACGAAGTAATCCTGCTGGGCATGGGCGGCTCCTGCTGCCAGCAAAAGCAACAGCGCGCACACTCCCGATCGAAACAATATCTTCATGTTCTTTAAAGTCCTTGGTGGTTAAACGATCGCCGACAATCATGCTGGACCATGAGGCGCGCACCTTCTCATTATGCCCAGCAGGATCGATTGGAACACTATCTTCTGGTTATCTTCATGGATCGCCTGAATTGTCAACGCGCCCTAGGGTCTCAGGCGTAAGCACCCGCCGCCTGGCCTGAAGCCCAGGCCCACTGGAAGTTATGCCCGCCCAGGTGGCCCGTGACGTCGACGACCTCACCGATGAAAAACACGCCGGGCAGCTTGTGAGCCTCCATGGTTTTGGACGACAACTCGTTGGTGTCCACACCGCCGATGGTGACCTCGGCCGTCCGGTAGCCTTCAGTGTCAGCCGGCCATACCGTCCAGGGCTGGCAGCGATTGCAGATCGATTCGATCGCTGAATCACTGAGTTCGGCCACGGTTGGATCCTTGAACCATTTTTCACACCAGCGTTCGGCGATGCGACGCGGCAAGTGTTCCGAAAGCACCGTTTTTAGATGGGCGCGCGGCCGCTCTGCGCGCAGCGTTTTGAGATGTACCCGAAGGTCAAGCTCCGGCAAGAGGTCAATATGGACGGGCTCGCCCGATCGCCAGTACGAGGAAACCTGAAGCATGGCGGGGCCACTCAGGCCCTTGTGCGTGAACAGGATATTCTCTCGAAAATTGCCGTCACCGGCCTCAGACTGGGTATCGACCGAGACGCCGGCCAGCCCGTCAATCTGCTCGAGCTTGCGGCCCTCGAAGACAAAAGGCACTAGCGCAGCCCGGGTCGGTAGCACCGCCAAACCCTGCTCGCGCGCAAAGTCAAAGCCAAAGCCGGTCGCGCCCATGCGCGGAATAGAATAGCCGCCGGTGGCGATGACCAGCGATTCGCAGCTGATGGTGCCTGCCGGCGTAGACAGCCGGTGCGGAGGGCCGAGTTGCTCGATGCTGACCGGCGCATGAGTCTGCACCTGCGCCCCGACCCGCTCACACTCGGCCAGCAGCAGGGCCACGATCTGCTTTGACGAGCCGTCGCAAAACAGCTGGCCAAGGGTTTTCTCGTGATAGGCAATGCGGTGTTTTTCGACCAGCGCGATGAAGTCCCACTGGGTATAGCGGCTGAGCGCCGACTTGCAAAAATGCGGGTTGGCCGAGAGAAAA
>CAZIMY010000239.1:0-2999 GCA_964540315.1 uncultured Wenzhouxiangella sp. | reverse complement strand
CATGGACCCTGAATGACCCTGCTGTTTTTCTACCTGTTTCTCGCCATTGGCGTCTCTTTTCTCTGTTCGATACTCGAGGCGGCCCTGTTGTCGATCACCCCGGCGCATATCGCGGTGCTCAACGAAAGCGGGACAAAGACAGGAAAGCACCTGCGCGAACTCAAGCGCGATGTGGATCGCCCGCTGGCGGCGATTTTGAGCCTGAACACGATCTCGCATACCTTCGGTGCCGCCGGGGTTGGCGCTCAGGCTCAGGTGATTTTTGGCAGTGCCTACGTGACCATCACTTCGGCTCTGGTGACCCTGGCCATTCTGATCTTCTCCGAGATCATTCCCAAGACTTTGGGGGCGACTTACTGGAAAGCACTGACGCCCTTTACCACCTGGGGATGTCGGATCCTGATCTGGGCTATGTGGCCGCTGGTCTGGATGTCTAAGCAGATTACCCGCCTGCTGTCGCGCGGCAAGCCGACCTCCAGCGTCAGCCGGGAAGAATTTCGCGCCCTGGCCCAGATCGGTGCGCGGGAAGGCGTTTTCGAAAAAGACGAATCCAATATCTTTCTCAACGTGATTCGCTTTGGTGCTGTGCGGGTGCAGGACATCATGACCCCCAGGGTAGTGGTCAAGAAATTCCGGGGCGATACCGGCCTGGCCGACATGCTGGAGGGCGAAGACCTGGTGTTTTCTCGCTACCCAATCTACGGAGAAAACGACGAAGACATCCAGGGCTACGTCCTGAAGTCGGATGTCATTCTGGCCCTGCTTCGCGGCGATGATGACCAGACGCTCTTCGATCTGAAGCGGGAGGTGCTGTTTGTCCCGGAGTTTATTTCGCTGCGGGTTCTCTTCAGCCAGTTGCTCGCAGAGCAGGAGCATTTTGCCGTTGTCGTGGATGAATACGGCGGATTCTCCGGTGTGGTCACTATGGAAGACTTGCTTGAGACTCTGCTGGGCGTAGAAATTGTCGATGAAAGCGACGCTGTAGAAGACCTGCGCAAGGCGGCCCGCGACAAATGGACCAGCCGAGCCAAGAAACTGGGCCTGGAGCTGCCCGACCCGATGGCAGCGTCGGAAGCGGCGGCTTCAAACGAGTCCTAACCATGCATGCTCCAGCGGCTGGATCTAAGACATCGGGATGCCGCGAATGGGTTCAGTGGGCAATCCACCAGATCGAGTCAGATTTTCAGCGCTCGGCCGATACTCATCTCATCAAGCTGGACTTGCCGGCGTTACCCGGCATTGACCTGTATCTCAAAGACGAGTCCACCCATCCGTCTGGGAGCCTGAAGCATCGACTCGCGCGATCCCTTTTTTTGTACGGTCTGGCTAACGGCTGGATCGAGGAGGGCACACCCATTGTTGAATCCTCGTCCGGAAATACGGCTGTGTCTGAAGCCTATTTCGCCCGCCTGCTGGGTCTGCCGTTTATTGCCGTCATGCCTCGCGACACCTCCGAGCGCAAGGTCCGGGAGATCGAGTTCTATGGCGGTGAATGCCGCATGGTGGACGGACACGAAATCTACAGTGCGGCTGCCGAGATCGCCCGATCGGTGGGCGGGCACTACATGGACCAGTTCACCAACGCCGAGCGGGTGACCGACTGGCGCGGCAACAACAACATCGCCCAGTCCATCTTCGAGCAGATGGCGCGCGAACGCTTTCCGATTCCCGACTGGATCGTGGTCAGCGCCGGCACCGGCGGCACGCCGGCCACCATTGGCCGCTACATCCGCTACCGCTGTCACGCGAGTCGACTGTGCGTGGCGGACCCGGAAAACTCGGTGTTCTACGACTTCTGGAAAACGCGCGATTGCGACCTGACCAGCACAACCATGTCGCTCATCGAAGGCATTGGTCGCCCACGGGTTGAGCCTTCGTTCGTGCCCGATGTGATCGATCACATGATCCAGGTCCCGGACGTGGCCAGCATCGCCACCATCCATTTTCTGGAAGACATTCTCGGCCGCAAGGCCGGTGGTTCAACCGGGACCAATCTCTACGCCTGCTTCCAGCTGATCGAGCAAATGGTGGCCGAAGGCCGGGAGGGCAGTGTGGTCAGCATGCTCTGCGATACCGGCGAGCGGTACCTCAACACCTTCTACGATGAAGACTGGCTGGCCGAGAAGGGCTTTGATCTCAAACCCTGGCTCGACTGCCTGAGCGGTTTCGTCGACAGCGGGCAGGTGCGTTGTCCGGTATCTAACGCCGCAAAAACGGGCTGAAATGCTGCGCCGCGCGTTTGGCGATAAACTGAAGTTCGTCCATCTCGAAACGATCCATGCAGTCCACAACCCTGCAGTATTCACAAGTCCAACCAGTCATCAATCTTCAGCGCTTGTTGCTGCTGGCCGGTAGCGGCGTGCTAATGGCCGGGCCGCTGGTGCTGCTGGAACCCGCCGCTTACTGGGCCAAAGACCTGGAACTGTTTCGCTTACTGCGCGGTATGGCGGTGTTGAAGCTTGTGCTGGTTGCCATTGCCTTCGCTGCTGTCTGGTGGCGGCTGGGTGGACAGCCCCGTGTAAATCTGAAGTACGCCTATACCGGCGGCGTCTGGGCGCTGAGCCTGGCCGCCGGCTTGATCTGGCAATTGGAGTTGGTGATCCCCGCCTCAGCCCTGTTTCATGGCGCCACCCTCACGCTCCTGATCGCCGCGTGGCGCGACATGGAGCCGCGCCTGGACGCCCGCCGCTCAGCCGAGTCTGTTGCATCGGCCGAACCGCGTCGGTCCCGGTCGACAGTAAAGAATGTCACCACTGCTCAGCCGGACATCTGCGGAAACACCACCGCGAGCGTCCAGCCGAAGGCCACAGCGCTGGGCAGTGCGCTAACCAGCGGGTCACCGGTGGCCCGATAGACCCAGGCGCCGATCAGCCCGTAGAGCAAAAAGTAAGGCACGATCACCGCGCCGATGATCAGCAGGAAAAACAGGTCTTCAAACGACAACGCCACCGCCAGCCCCAACGAGATCAGAAAGCACGCGCGGGTCAGCACCTGGGCGC
>CAZIMY010000238.1:0-3013 GCA_964540315.1 uncultured Wenzhouxiangella sp. | reverse complement strand
TCGATGCCGACGGCATCCTGCGCTACATGGGCGGCATCGACTCCAACCCCAGCCGTCACTCGGCCGATATACCCGACGCGACTCAGTACGTTGTCGCTGCGCTCGATAATCTGGCCGCCGGGCAAGAGGTAGCCCAGGCCGTCACCCGTCCGTATGGCTGCACGATCAAGTACTGAAGCGCCAAGACTTCCGGCGGGCGGACCTTGACCCGCCCGCCGGGATCAAAACGCGTCGAAGGGAGTACGGCAAACCGTTCGCGAGCAGGGCAGCTATGGCATGATCGACTGATCAGCCATTGATCAGGAAACCACTTTGCGGTTCAAGCAGCTACCGCTGATCCTCGCCCTGGCGCTGCTGGGCTGGGCGCTTCTTTCCAGCCGCACGCTGACCGACATCGCGGCCGGCATCGCCATTTTTCTGTTCGGCATGCTGATCCTGGAACAAGGTTTCCGCACCTTTACGGGGGGATTTCTCGAGCACTTGCTCAAGCGCTCGACCGATCGGCGATGGAAAGCCCTGACGTTCGGCGCGCTCGCCAGTACGGCGACCCAGTCCAGCTCGCTGGTCTCGGTCATTACCATCAGTTTCCTAAGCGCCGGGCTGATGGGACTGTCCCAGGGCATCGCGGTGATCTTCGGCGCCAACCTGGGCACCACCTCAGGCGCCTGGCTGATGGCTGGTTTCGGCATCCGGGTCAATATTTCCGCCTACGCCATGCCGCTGCTGGTCTTCGGCGTCCTGTTGATCTTCAATCGCTCGCGCCCGCTCAAAGGGGCGGGCTACGTGCTGGCCGGCATCGGCTTCCTGTTTCTGGGCATCCATTACATGAAAGAGGGCTTCGAGGCCTACCAGCAGGGCGTTGATCTGGCCCGCTACGGCGTCGACGGCGTGACCGGTCTACTGCTCTACATTGTCATCGGAATGGCCGCGACAGTCGTCATGCAGTCCAGCCACGCCACCTTGATTCTGACGATCACTGCGCTGTCGGCCGGACAAATCGGCTATGAAAACGCCCTGGCGCTTTCGATCGGCGCCAACGTCGGCACCACCATCACGGCCCTTATTGGTGCGGCAGGAGCCAACATTGCCGGCCGAAGGCTGGCTGCGGCTCATCTGATCTTCAATCTGACCACCGGCGCGATCGCACTGGTCTTCATCCAGGGCTTTCTTTTGTTAGTGGATTCGCTCAGTGGCTGGATGGGGATTGCCCCGGACAACCACACCCTGAAGCTGGCGCTGTTTCATAGCCTGTTCAACCTGACCGGCATCGTGATCATGGTCCCGCTGATCGATCGCATGGTTCGATTGCTTGAAACACGGATGAAACCTCGGCGCATTACCCTTGACGAACCCAGGTTCATTCGGGAGTCGATGCTCGAAACGCCGGGGGCTGCGCTGGAGGCGTCCCGTCGAGAGTTGCTGCGATTGTTCAGGCGGGCATTCAGCCTGATGGCCAAGGTGCTCAACTACGAGACCGGGCAGCTTCGACAAGCGACCAGCAAGGCCGACCTGAGTTCTGAACCCAAGCGGGTTCGGCAGGTGGACGTGGACGAGCTGTACCGAAGACGGATCAAGCCGCTGCACGGGCTGATCCTGGAGTTTCTCGCCCGGGTGCCGGTGCAAGGACATCGTACCCGGCAGCTGATCCTGCTGCGCGTCGCAGCCCAAGACCTGATTGAAGCGGTCAAGGACGCCAAGCATCTGCAAAAGAACATGATTCCATCACTGGCTATCAGCAATCTCGACCTCAGGGCCGAATACCTCACCATGCGGCAAAAGCTGGGGTTTTTGCTGCACCAACTTGATCAGATGGCCGCCCGAGCAGAGGCCGGCGACGAAAAGCTAGACCTGGAGCTCGAGCTGGCCGAGCTGGGTTCAGAAGTCGAAGCCGGCGACATCGTCCAGAATGGGCGACTGGACGAGCTCATCCGGCGACGGACAATCAGCCCCCACCAGGCCACCTCGCTGATGAATGACACCGCCTACACCTATCGCATTGCCAGGAATCTGCTGACGGTGGCAAGGGCTAGCTTTTTGCCTTTTGAAGAGGTCGACGCTGAATTGCGCCAGGCGCTTGAACTCGGTCCCGAAGAAGTGCGCGAGATTCTTGCGGAGATCGCCCCATCGAAAACCGGCCAGCCCGGAGATTCCTAAATGAGCAAATCCCTGATCGACAAGTTCCGAAAGTTCCTGTCCAAGAAAGAGCGCGAACGCATTCTCAAGCGAGAGAAGCTTCACAAGCTTCTAAAAAAGATGCGCAAAAAACAAAAGGAGCTGGAGGAAGAGTTGGCTGAATGCCGGGACGAGAAAATGGCCGCCGGCTTGCGCAAAAGGATTCGCCTGCTAAAGGAGCAGCGCCGCAAGGGGGTCGACGTGCTCACGGAGCTGAAGCGCCTTGCCGAAGATGCCGAGGCGGACTCTCACCAGTCGCAATAGGGCTTTTGAATCAAGCTGCTGTTGTAGTAGCGCGGATCGCCGGTGACCTCCGTACCCAGCCAGCTTGGACGCTCAAAGGCCTGGTCTTCATCGTCGAGCTCCAGCTCGGCGATCACCAACCCCTCGTTCTCACCGTGGAACTGATCGACCTCATAGGTGTTGCCGGCGAAATCGATCCGATGGCGAATCTTGTCGATGCGCGCGGCCTGGCACAAGTTCAGAAGTTCCAGGGCTTCGGTGATCGGCAATTCACGCTCCCACTCGTAACGGACAAGACCGGACGTGCTGGGACTCCCCTTGATGGTCAGAAAGCCTTGCTCGCCGGCAAGCCGGATGCGGACTGTGCGTTCCGGCTCCGCGCAAAGATAGCCTTGGATCATTCGCGTGCTGCTGCTCACATGCGCACGGAAATCCCCGGTAACCAGAAACTTTCGTTCAATCTCCAACGCCATCTACGCAAACCTAAGGGACTACGCCGACAAGACGTCGGCGTAGTTAACCAGATCATTGTTCACGACTTCCTCAGCGCGGACCCGGCTCAGCGAATTGACCCATCCATTGCTCCACTTCGTTGTAC
>CAZIMY010000237.1:0-3022 GCA_964540315.1 uncultured Wenzhouxiangella sp. | reverse complement strand
CGGCGGGATGCGCCAATGACCGGGAGAGTCGGTCGGCCAAGCGCAGTAAAACGGTCTAGCGCAGGAAGTTGAACAGGCTCAAGCCCTGGATTCGCACGAAACTCTGCTGGGCTGCCTGCAGCGTCACCAGCTCCTGCTGCAGGCGGGTAATGGCCTCGGCGTAATCGAGGTCTTTGATCTCAGAGGTCAGGGTCTCAAGGCTCAGGTTTTGTTCGGCCAGATTGTTCTCAACGCTGTCGAGCGTGTTCAAACGTCCGCCAATATCAGAGCGAACTTCCAGAAAACGGGTCTCGATGCGATCCAAACGAGCCAGCGAATCATCGATGCCCTGCCGCTGCACGGCGGCATCATCCGTCGTACCACTGGAGCTTTCCAGAGCGCCGATCAGGTCGTTCAAGGTGGCGAATACGCTCTGGTTGGCTGCGGGCTCGACGACAAACTCATCGCCAGCCTCGGGCGTGCCGCGGACGGTGACGTTAACGCCGGCGAAGGATACATTTTCACCGGCCGCAAATGGCACGCCGTCGAGCACCTGAGGCGGCCCGGGACTGATTTCCGTACCCAAGACAAGATTGTCATCGGCATCAAAGACAACGAAACTTTCTGCGTTAACGAAACTTATGCGGTAGCTGCCGCCGTCGTAGACAGACTGATCGATAGCGTTTTCTACGGCGATGTAGCCACCGCCGGTATTGGCCGGAACCTGGCTTGCGCTCACCACGCCGTTGCCGTCACGAATCGCCATAAACACCTTGTCGCCGGTGTCGCCATCGCGCATGGTGATGCCAGGGCCGATGCTCAGCTCACGCTGAATGCTGTCGCCGGCGTATTCGATGCCACCGCCGCTGGCCACAAAAGGCTCGGTGCCGGCCTGGGCACCGGCGAAAATGAATTCGCCGTCGCCGTCGCGGGTATTGGCAATGGCCACCATCTCGTCAAGGCGCTGGCGAAGCTCAACGGCGATCTGAGCCCGGTCGCCATCGCTCAGCGGTGCGTTGGACGCCTGAACCGTCAGTTCGCGCACTCGCTGGATCACTTCGCCGGCCGACGAAATTGCGGTTTCTTCCACCTGCAGGCGCTGGCGCGTGCGGCTGACGTTGCGGTCGTAGACCTCGTTGACTTCAACCGCACGCTCCAGGCCCTGGATACGGGCCGCGCCCACCGGGTCATCCGAGGGGCTGTTGATCTTGCGACCGGTAGACAGCTGCAGCTGGGTCTGGTTGAGTTCGTTCTGCTGGCGCAGCACGCCGGCAAGACCTTGCTGAAAAATCTGGGCTGTGGAAACACGCATATCGATTACCTCACCGCGTTGATCAGGCTCTGGAAGACCGTATCGGCCACCCGGATCACCTGCGCATTGGCTTCATAAGACTGCTGGAAACGCACCAGGTTGGCGGCTTCTTCTTCCAGGTTGACGCCGCTGACCGACTCGCGCGCGGCCTGCGACTGGGCCAGCAGACCCTGCTGCGCCTGCAGCGCCGTATTGGCCGAGGCCGTCGCGCTGCCGACTCGCGAGACCAGCGCATCAACCTGACCAAACAAGGTGCTGTTACCGTTGTCGAGCAGGTTGTCCTCAAACAACCCGGCCAGGCGCAGGGCGTTGCGGTTGTCGCCCGACCCGCTGCTATTGCCTTCGACCGTAAATTCGTCGCCGGCAACCGGCGTACCTTCGATCTGGACCGTCCAGCCGTTGTACTGGATATCGCTGCCGCTGGTATAGGCAACCCCTGTGGCCAGGGCAACGCCGGCGGTGTTGTCGAATACGCTGAACGTACTGGGCGGGTCATCGAAGGTGATGGTGACATCGTTGAGCAACGCGGCATTGCCGGCGTCGCTGGTCTGGCCAAAGGAAATCGTCGCGTCGCTGATGTTGCCAAGATCGGCTCCGGCGCGCACGGGGGCAGCGGCGGCCAGCAGCGCTGGATCACTGAACAAGGTACTCATGTCACCGGCGGCGGTACGCGTAGGCTGAATCAGGAAGGTGTCACCCGCGGCCGGCGGCGGCGCGCCAAACTGCAAGGCCAGGCCCTCCACCTCAATCGGGTTGCCAGCTAGAAGATTAGCCTCCTGGCCGGTCAACGACACCAGCTGGCCGGTCGATGAGTTAGTCAGGGTAAAGTTTGCGCCGTCGTAGTCCAGGCGATAATCATTGCCGGTCAATGCAGACGGATCCGATATGCTGGCCTGCAGATCCGCTGTGCCGGTGTTGTTAGTCGAGCCCAGCACTTCAGGACCACCGACCTGGAACAGATCGCTGCCCAGCTGACCGTTCAGGTCCAGACCCTCGCCCTGTAGACGATTGAATTCCTGGGCCAAGGCAACAGCGGACCGGCCCAGTTCGTTTTGCGTCGGCTCGAGAACCTGACGCCGGAAGTCGAGCAGGCCGCCGAGCTCGCCGCCGGTCAATTGGTTGGTTACCGGCGTGGCGCCGACAAACACTTCCTGGGTTTGCGGGCCAAAGTTTCCGGCTCCGACGCTCAGGTTGCTGACGTTACCGCCCAAAACCAGGTTCTGACCGTTGCCGACGAACACATTGACCACGCCGTCGCCCTGCGAAATGGTGGTGACATCGATTTTCTGCGACAGATCGGTGATCAGTTGATCGCGCTGATCGAGCAGATCATTGGGTCCTGCGCCGCCCGAGGCCCCCTGCGAGCGGGCAATGCGCTCGTTGATTTCGGCGATTGAATTGGCCAGGCCATTGATTTCCGTGACGGTTCCGGCAATCCGACCCTGCACTTCCTGACCGATCGACTCAAGCCGGGTATTGAGCGTATTGAAGCGGCGGGTCAGCGACTGGGCCTCGGAAATGACCACCTGTCGAACCGGCGTTGACGACGGATCATTGGCCATGCTTTCCAGACTTGAGAAAAACGACTGCAGACCACCAGAAAGACCGCTGGCCTCACTGCCAACGATATCGCCGACGCGTCCGGCCAGGCTGGCAAAGGTCGACAGGCGACCCTGACCGGACTGCCCTGAACGCACCTCGTCGGTAAGGAATCTATCGAAAATACGGCTA
>CAZIMY010000236.1:0-3037 GCA_964540315.1 uncultured Wenzhouxiangella sp. | reverse complement strand
GCGGCCGCGATGGTGAGCGGGCAGGGCAGCGTGCTCAGCCCAGCGCGGCACGGCCGATATCCCACATGGGGAGAAACACGCCCAGCGCCATGACCAGCACCAGCACGGCCAGGAACACCAGCAGGATGGGCTCGATGTATTCGCTGAGCTTGCCGAGGTCGTACTCGACTTCGCGCTCGTAGTACTCCGCGGTTTCGATCAGCATGCCGTCCACATCACCGGTTTCTTCGCCCACGCTGATCATCTGCAGCACCAGCGGCGAAAACAGGCCTGTGGCTTGCGCGGTGCGCGAAATGCTCTCGCCGCGCTCGATGCCGGTGCGCATGTCGCGCACGGCCTGGCCTACGAAGCTGTTTTCAACGGCCCGCGAGACCAGGGTCAGGCCTTGGATCAGCGGCACGCCGGACTTGTAGGTCATGGCAAACGAGCGGGCAAAGCGCGCCATGGTGCCCTGGAACAGAATTTTGCCGATGACCGGCAGGCGCAGTTTGGTTCGATCCCAAAGATAGCGGCCACGCTCGGTGCGTACCCAGGCCCGCGCGGCCATGACCGCAATGAATAACCCGATCAGAATCATCCACCAGTACTCAACGCTGAAATTCGACACCGCCATGATGATCTGGGTCGGCAGCGGCAGTTCGGCATCGTAGCGCTCAAAAAATCCGGCAAAGACTGGGACGACAAAGACCATGAGGATGGCCAGCGCAATCGCCATGGCAACAATCACCATCACCGGGTAGCGCAGGGCCTGCTTGAGCTTCTTGCGAAACTCGCGCTCCAGTTCCAGGTAGGTGGCCATCTGGGCAAACGACTCTTCCAGCGCACCGGAGGTCTCGCCAACCTGGATGATGCTGGTGTACATGGGTGGAAAAACGTCGGTGTTTCGGGCCAGGCCGGCCGACAGGCTGCGGCCGGATTCCAGGGCTTCAATGAGGTCGCCGATGGCCCGGACCAAGCGCTTGTTACGGGTCGAGTTGGCTACGTTACGCAGACCCTGGATCAGCGGCACGCCGGCCTTGGTCAATGTGTGCATTTGGCGGCTGAACAGAACAATGTCGTTGAGCTGAGGTTTGTCCAGCCCCAATTGTTCGCTCAGATTGATTGACGGCGTCTGGTCGCCACGCTTTGACTCGATACGGATCGGCGTGATGTCGAGTTTCATCAGCTGTTCGGCGACGGCATCGGGCTGGTCGGCTTCAACCTCCCCGTTCATCAGTTCGCCACGGCTGTTGCGGCCTTCCCAGTGGAAGTTGGTCATGGTCGGTCAGCGGATCCGCTTTCAAGCACCAGCGCCGGTGCTATTTGTTCGTCCATCAGTTCATCGATGCCGCCGGCGAGACGAATCACTTCGTCCAGCGAGGTAATACCTTGGACGGCATACTCCAGGGCGCAGTCGATAAGAGTCCGATAATCTTCACGGCTGCGGGCCTCGCGGACAAAGGCGTCGGTATCCATGCGGCGTAAAGCGTCGGTCAGGCCTTCGTCGATTTCGAGCAGTTCGTAGACGCCGATGCGTCCCTTGTAGCCGGTATTGCCACAGTGGGCGCAGCCCTTGCCCGCCCTGAAGCCGTCGCGCGCTGGCGGTGGATTGGTTCGGCTGCTTAGCCAGGCTTGCTCGGAGCTGCTCGGTTCGGCGGGCTTGCCGCAGCTGTCGCAGACTTTCCGGATGAGACGCTGGGCGATGACACCGTCAAGCGCTGCGGCGACCATGAAGCCTTCGGCACCCATGTCAAGCAGCCGCATGACCGTAGCCAGTGCCGAAGTGGTATGCAGCGTGGAAAGCACCAGGTGGCCGGTCATCGCCGCGCGCAGGCCGATCTCGGCGGTTTCCTGATCGCGCATTTCGCCGACCATGATCACGTCCGGATCCTGGCGCAGGGCCGTGCGCAGCACCCGTGCGAAATCCAGACCGATCTTGGCGTTGACCTGGACCTGGTTGATGCGGGGCAGGCGGTATTCGACCGGATCTTCGACGGTGATGATCTTGGTCCGCGACTGGTTGATGTGGTTAAGCGCCGCGTACAGCGTGGTGGTTTTACCCGAGCCCGTGGGCCCGGTGACCAGCACCATGCCTGACTTGCGGTTGATCAGCCGTCGTATCCGCACCAGCATGGCATCGGGGACGCCGAGGCTGTCGAGTTCCAGCAGGCCCGATGACTGGTCCAGAAGGCGCATAACCACCGACTCCCCGTGCTGAACCGGCATGGTCGACAGGCGCACATCGATATTGCGGTCCTTGACCTTGACGCTGAAGCGCCCGTCCTGGGGCAGGCGCTTTTCGCTGATGTTGAGCGAGGCCATGAGCTTCAGGCGCGTGACCACGGCCGAGGCGATGCGTGCGCCTTCAATGATCTGCTCCTGCAGTTCGCCGTCAATGCGCTGCCTGATGCGCAGCAGGGTCTCGTCGGGTTCGATATGAATATCCGAGGCGCCGATCTGGACGGCGTCTTCGAACATCGACTGCAAAAGTTTGATGACGGGTGCATCGGTCAGGCTCTCGCCTTCGCCAAGCTGGGCCAGGTCGTAATCGCTGGCAGAGAGTTCCTCACCCAGTTCTTCGGCAAAGCTGCTGATTTCATCGGTGCGCCGATACAGCATGTCAATGGTCGACAGCAACTCGGATTCACGGACCAACACCAGATCAATCGGTTTTTTGAGCATCTGGGTCAGGGCATCGAAGGCGAAGATATCGGTCGGGTCGGCCATGCCGACCGTGACCTGGTCTTCGTTTTCGGCCAGCGCGACAGCTCGATAGCGTCGGGCATGGGTTTCCGGCAGCCTCTGAACGACTGCCTGATCAAAATTAAAGTGCTTGAGATCAATGACCGGTACATCGAGCTGCTGGCCAAGAAACTTGAGCAGCTCTTCCTCGCCAACAAAACCCAGCTGAACCAGCGTACGACCCAGCTTGTAGCCGGAGCGCTTCTGTTCGGCGAGTGCCTCCTGGAGTTGCCCTTCCGAAATGATCTTGTGCTGAACCAGCAGGTCGCCCAGGCGAATTTTCTGGCGAATGCCTCGGGATTCAGTACTCATGGTT
>CAZIMY010000235.1:397-3046 GCA_964540315.1 uncultured Wenzhouxiangella sp. | reverse complement strand
GGTTCGATAGTCTGTTCGTCTGGGTGTGCAGGTTTGTCTGTTCGTCTGCTTAGGTGTGAATTTTGCAGCCCTATCTCTTTCTCTCTTGAAACGGCTCATAGGTTTTAAGCCAGCTTTAGTGCATCCGGTGCCGAAAGCGCGAAGTCGATCAACTTGGTTAGAAGGAGACACTCAAAGCAGCGGCCCCCAAAACACCTTGTAGGCGCCGAAAATTCCGGCCGCAGTCAGCAGAGTTAATGCCACCAGTAGTGCAGCAACGAGATAACGGGCTGTCGCTGTGCCCTTCATTTGTGTCCAAAGGTAGACCTCAAGAACGGCCAGCGGGAATAGAAAACAGCCCCACTTCCAGACCGCGAAGAACTCATCGACGAACTGCGGCTGCCCGTAGATCGTGGCCGTCGAAAGTATCCAGATCGATACACCAAGGCGCAAAAACCACACACCGCTGACCACCATGAAAGTCCGCAACGCCCAACGTCGATGCGAAGCGCTCTGGCCGCGCCGGGCCAAGCTCCACGCCACGGTCGCCAAAACCAGAATCAACAGGCCGTTGAAATCGATGGCAGAAGGCCAGGATCCGCCGTGCTTGTCAACGCCACGAAGAATGTTCAAGCCCATGCCTGCAATGGTCACAAGCAGCGCGCTAACCATAAACAGCCGGCCATTCCAACGGTGCAGTACGATGGCGTGCTGGCGCAATCGCGGGATAAGCTGAATCGTGCCACCCAGGGTCAGTACTGCGGCCAGCAGAAAATGGCCAGCGAACATCAGGTTTCCCGACACGTCACCGGCAACATAGCCGTGAGTCAGCATTTGGTTGGCGCTCCAGGCCTCGAAGTCACCCCCTAGGGTCGGCCCATAGAAAGCGGCGATGTAGTACACGAACAACCACATGCCGAGTGCGGTCACCAGATACCAAAATTGGGCTGCCCGCTTCAGGGCTGTAGTGGGCCGAATTAACCTTGTCATGGTCGGCGAGTGTATTGGCCAATGACGCGCAGTCAAAGTCTTTTCCGATGAACCGCTGAATAGGCTGGACCAATAGCGGCATAGTCCGATGGATGCGGCACGTTTTCAAGCCTGGCGGCTTACATTTGTCGGAACAGGTGTAAAAATCCACGGCTGACCGGCAGCACCTCGTCGCGCCCCTTGAGGTGAATGTTGCCGGTTTCGTTTTTGTTGCGGGTAAAGTGGCTGACCTTTTGCAGGTTGACCACAACCGAGCGATGCACCTGCACGAAGCGTTGCTTATCCAGCCGGACAAACAGCTGTCTCAAAGACGTAACGATCAGCGCCTCTGATTGCTGACCTGAATCCTCGCACCAGGCAACCCGGGTGTATTTTTCGTCAGCGCGCAGGAAGTCAATGGCCTCTACCGGAATGACCCGCAACGCCTGTCCGACGCGGGCGTAAATCCAGCGCAGGTGTTCCGTTTCGCCACCAATCTTCAGATGGCTTGCCAGTTCGTCCAGCAGCGCCTCCGTTCCGGTCGACGGCTGGGCAGAAGCCAGGCGTTCCTGCAGACGCGACACCGTCTCGGCCAGCCGTCCGCGTTCAACCGGTTTGACCAGGTAATCCAGTGCCCCGTGCTCAAACGCCTCCACGGCATAGGAATCGAAAGCTGTCACAAACACTACATGGGCGCGCCGCCCGATGCGGCGTGCCACCTCGACGCCCGAAAGGCCGGGCATGTGAATATCGAGAAAGCAGATATCGGGCTGATGCGCTTCGAATTTTGCGACGGCATCATTGCCGCTCCGTGCCTGAGTAATCACTTCCAGTTCGGGCCAGGCTTCGGCCAACTCCCGGATCAGTGAGCGACGAAGCAGCGGCTCATCATCGGCGACCAGTGCTGTCGGGTAATCGGCACTCACGACCTTTTCCTGTTGACGGGAAACGTCAGATGCGCGATCACGCCGTGCGGTTCGTGCTCACGTAACTCCAAATTGGCCTCATCACCGTAAGTGAATTGCAGACGCTCTCGCAACCTGGCAAGCCCGGTACCCAGGCCGCCCACTGCGGTGCCAAAACCAATCCCGGTATCGCTCACGGTAATATCGCATTGCTGGTGATTTGTTTGCACATTAACATCGATCCGGCCGCCTCCTTCGCTCGGGTCGATGCCGTGACGTACGGCGTTTTCAACCAGAGTCAGAACGGTCAGGGGTGGGCAGAAAACCTGTTCAGAACCGACATCGAAGTTGATTGAAAACTGCAGTCGATCGGGCATGCGCATCTGCATCAGCTCCAGGTAGGCGCGGACCAGTTCCAGTTCCCGATCAAGCGAAATGACCGCTTTTTCGAGCCGAGGAACCGCCGCGCGCAAGTAGGTTATCAGGTGATCCAGCACGATGGGAGCCTGGGCAGAATTCGACCCGACCAATTCACGCACGTTGGCCAGCGTATTGAATAGAAAATGCGGTTGGATCTGGGCCTGCAAAAATCGCAGGCGGGCGTCAATCGCCGCGCGCTCCAGCTGGCTGCGTTCGCGCTCGAAAGCCCGGGCCTGGCTGCGCACCGACTCATCCCGTTGTCGCAACAGCGCCGCCATGGCAAACCATGGCGCAAACAACATGCCGGTAACGGTCAGAACCATAAATCCCATGAGACGCGTGCCGCCTTCCTGGAACGGAAGCACACCGGTTTCGC
>CAZIMY010000235.1:0-387 GCA_964540315.1 uncultured Wenzhouxiangella sp. | reverse complement strand
CGCTGGTGACCAGGTAATACACAGAAACCGTCAACGGTACCGAGACCGCCACACTGACGACCTGCAGCACCCAGCGTGCGAAGCCGGGCGGCAACCGTTGCGGCCACCGCTCGAATAACCCGAACACCGACACAGCAATCAGACCGATAGCCAGCGTCCGCGCGATGACTGATAGGGTAGAACTTTCAAAAATCAGGCTCAGCAACAGGCCCCAGGCAAGACATGCAACAAGCGGTATACGCACTCTGCGCCATCCGTATATCAATGCCAGTGCCTGCCGCATGGAAGAGCTTGAGAACTTCATTTGCCGATGCTAACTCAAATATCCTTCGCCGGCGAAAGCGCGCCCGATGCCGCGGGCGACGCCGGCGATCAGCGCCCGCTTTC
>CAZIMY010000234.1:0-3084 GCA_964540315.1 uncultured Wenzhouxiangella sp. | reverse complement strand
CGTCCCCACGTTTACGTGCGGCTTGTTGCGTTCAAACTTTGCCTTGGACATGGCTGCTTCCTTCGTCTGTTCTTTAAATTGAGTGGTTCTGGCTTTACGCCGACTTCTTCATGATTTCCTCGGCCACGCTGGACGGGGCCTCGGCGTAGTGCAGGAACTCCATGGAATAGGTTGCCCTGCCCTGGCTCATCGAACGCACGTCAGTGGCGTATCCGAACATCTCTGCCAGGGGGACGTGCGCCCTGATAATCTTGCCGGCCGGCATGTCTTCCATGCCCTGCACCAGCCCGCGGCGACGATTCAGGTCGCCCATGACATCACCCATGTAGTCTTCCGGGGACACAACTTCGACCTTCATCATGGGCTCAAGCAGGACCGGCTTTGCCTTCAGTGCGCCGTCCTTGAACGCCATGGAACCGGCGATCTTGAAAGCCATTTCGCTGGAGTCGACTTCGTGATAAGAGCCATCGTACAAAGTGGCCTTCACGTCGACCATCGGATAGCCAGCCAGAACACCATTGTTCATTTGCTCTTCGATGCCCTTGCCGACCGCTGAGATGTAGTCTTTTGGCACGACACCACCGACAATCTGGTCGACGAACTCATAACCACCGCCCTCTTCCATCGGCTCGAGGCGAATCTTGACATGGCCGTACTGACCGCGACCACCGGACTGGCGCACGAACTTGCCTTCGGCTTCCACCGAGGCGCGAATCGTCTCCCGGTAGGCAACCTGGGGCTTGCCAACGTTGGCCTCGACCTTGAATTCGCGCTTCATGCGGTCGACGATGATGTCGAGATGCAGCTCGCCCATCCCCGAGATGATCGTCTGGCCAGACTCTTCGTCGGTGCGCACCCGGAATGACGGATCCTCCTGTGCCAGCTTCGACAGCGCAATCCCCATCTTTTCCTGGTCGGTTTTGGTCTTGGGCTCCACGGCCACCGCAATCACCGGCTCCGGGAATTCCATGCGTTCCAGTGTAATGACGTTGGAGGGGTCGCAGAGCGTGTCCCCGGTGGTCACGTCTTTGAGGCCGACCGCCGCCGCAATATCGCCCGCGTAAACTTCCTTGATTTCTTCCCGCGAGTTCGCGTGCATCTGCAGGATGCGCCCGACCCGCTCCTTCTTGCCCTTGACCGGATTCAGCAAGGTATCGCCGGACTTGACCACGCCCGAGTAGACCCGGAAAAAAGTCAGGGTGCCAACAAACGGATCAGTCGCGATCTTGAAAGCCAGCGCAGCAAACGGCTCTTCATCGCTCGACTTACGAACACCTTCCGACTCGTCTTCCTCAATCCCCCGAATGGGCTTGACTTCGGTCGGCGACGGCATGTAATGAACCACAGCGTCGAGCAGGGCCTGCACACCCTTGTTCTTGAAGGCGGTCCCGCACAAGACTGGCATGATCTGGTTGTTCAGCGTCCCTGCACGCAGACCCTCCATGATCTCATCGTTCGTCAGTTCTGCGCCTTCGAGATACTTCTCCATCAAGGCCTCGTTGGCCTCGGCAGCTGATTCAATCATGAACTCGCGTGCGCTTTCGGCGGCCTCTAGGAGCTCAGCGGGAATTTCACGGGACTCGTAGCTCGTCCCCATGTTTTCCTTTTCCCAGTAGATCGCGCGCATTTTGACGAGATCAATCACGCCTTCAAATTCTTCCTCAGCACCAATCGGCAGCTGGATCGGCACGGGGGCCGCGCCCAAGCGCTCCTTGATCTGCTCGACAACGCGCTCGAAATTCGCGCCCGTCCGGTCCATCTTGTTGACAAAGCACATCCGCGGAACGGCGTACTTGGTGGCCTGACGCCACACCGTCTCCGACTGGGGCTCCACGCCCCCAACGGCACAGAAAACCGCGACCGCGCCGTCAAGCACGCGCAAGCTGCGCTCTACCTCGATGGTGAAGTCGACGTGCCCCGGCGTATCAATGATATTGATGCGATACTCCGGCCAGTCCTGGTCCATTCCCTTCCAGAAACAGGTGGTGGCTGCCGAGGTGATGGTGATCCCCCGCTCCTGCTCCTGCTCCATCCAATCCATCACCGCATTGCCGTCGTGCACCTCACCCAGCTTGTGCGACACGCCCGTGTAAAAGAGAATGCGCTCAGTGGTGGTCGTTTTGCCAGCGTCGATGTGCGCCATGATCCCGATATTCCGGTAGCGCTCGATGGAGACTTTCCGTGCCACGGATTTAACCTCTGGATTGAAAGAGCATTACCAGCGGTAATGCGAGAAGGCCTTGTTGGCCTCGGCCATGCGATGGGTGTCTTCCCGTTTCTTGACCGCAGAGCCGCGCTCGTCTACCGCGTCCAAGAGCTCTCCGGCCAGGCGGAGCGGCATGCTAGCCTCACCGCGCTTGCGCGCAGCGTCGATCACCCAACGCATTGCAAGGGTCTGACGGCGTTTCGGGCGAACTTCGACGGGCACCTGATAGGTTGCCCCACCGACTCGCCGCGACTTCACCTCAACCGCGGGCGCGACATTTTCCAGCGCTTTTTCAACCGATGCCATCGGCTCCGCGTGCCCGCGACGCTCCATTTCCTCAATGGCGCCGTAAACAATACGCTCAGCGACGGACTTCTTGCCGCTCTTCATAACCATGTTGATGAAGCGGGCGATCATTTCGTTGCCGAACTTTGGATCCGGCAGGATGGCACGCTCAAAATTTGAATGCTTGCGGGACATACTGAAGTGCTTCCTGTTTTATTTCTTGGGCCGCTTGGCGCCGTATTTCGATCGCGCCTGGCGGCGATCGCTCACGCCGGCAGTATCCAGACTGCCGCGAACGGTGTGGTAACGCACACCAGGAAGATCCTTGACACGTCCGCCGCGGATCAGCACGACCGAGTGCTCCTGGAGATTATGACCCTCACCACCGATGTAGCTGGTGACTTCATAGCCGTTGGTCAGACGCACGCGCGCGACCTTCCTTAGCGCGGAATTCGGCTTTTTCGGGGTAGTGGTGTAAACGCGCGTGCAAACGCCTCGCTTTTGCGGCGAAGCTTCCAGCGCGGGCACATTCGATTTGTACTGCTTCGCTCGCCGTGGCTTGCGAACCAACTGATTGATCGTGGACATATTTT
>CAZIMY010000233.1:0-3134 GCA_964540315.1 uncultured Wenzhouxiangella sp. | reverse complement strand
TTCTGGCCAAAGCACCAGAACCCGGCCGCCACCCAGGACAACTTCGGCACCGGCGGCAGCACGGGCAACCTGGCCGGCGCGGGCGATGAAGAGGCCTCCGGTACCAAGATCGAAACCACCAGCGAATCCGATTTCTGGGACGGACTGGAAGGTGCCATCCGCGGCGTACTTGAAGATGAGAGCGGTCGCAGCGTGATGATCAACCCGATGTCGGGCGTGGTGTCGGTACGGGCGATGCCGGCTGAACATCGCGCCGTTACGGAGCTTATCAACGCCATCCAGGGCAGCATCCAGCGTCAGGTGATTCTGGAGGCGAAAATCATCGAGGTTGAACTCCGCGACGGATTCCGCTCGGGCATCAACTGGACCGCCCTACGCGAGGTCGATGGTCGCCTGCTGAGCTTTTCGCAGGCTGCCGGGCCGGGAATTTTCGATGAAGGCCTGTCCAGCCTGGCCGGACGCCCAATCAACGTCAGCCCCGGCGAGATTTTTCAGGGCTTTGAAGGCTCGGCGTTCGGCGGTGCCGGGGTCGCAGCCGTCGATACCGGCGATTTCAATGCGTTCATCGAACTGCTCGAAACCCAGGGCATCGCGCGGGTACTGTCCAGTCCGCGCGTTGCCACAGTCAACAACCAAAAGGCCGTCATCAAGGTCGGTACCGATGAGTTTTTTGTCACCAACGTGACCGGCCGAACGGCAACCGGGGGCGCCAGCACGACGGCAGCCAGCTCCGTTCAGCTCACACCGTTCTTTTCGGGTATCGCGCTGGATGTCACGCCGCAAATCAGCCGCGCCGGCGATGTCATCCTGCATATCCACCCGATGGTCAGCGAGGTCACCGACCAGACCAAGAGTTTCACCGTGGCCGGCAACGAGGAGACCCTGCCGCTGGCTTTTTCGAGCGTACGAGAGTCCGACAGCATTATTCGCGCCCGCAACGGCCAGGTGGTCGTGATTGGCGGTTTGATGCGCGAGTCCACGGAGCAAGGCCGTTTCGGTACGCCCGTGCTCAGTCGTCTGCCGTTGATCGGACATGCATTCGGCTCACGCCAGGAACGCTCCGTCAAGACCGAGCTGGTCATCCTTCTAAGACCCGTGGTCGTCTCCGACGACGCCGTCTGGCGTGACCAGGCTGCAGCCGCCCGTGAGCGACTGCGCAACATCAACAACGGCCGTCGCTAGTCGACGCGCCGGGTAATTCTGCCAAGCCGGGCCGGTCCTGATGTATCAACAGCACTTCCAGCTCGCGGAACTGCCGTTTCGGCTCACCCCGCAACTCTCCGCCCGCTTCAATGAACCTTCGCAGGCCGAGGCGCTTCAGACCTTGCTGGTGGCGCTTGACCAGGGCGAAGGCTTCATCAAGGTCAGCGCCGAAGTCGGCCTCGGAAAAACCTTTCTGTGCCGGTTACTGCTCGAGCAACTTCAGCCGCCGTTCGTTACAGCCTGGATCCCGGACCCGCACCTCTCTCCAAGCGCGCTGCGGCGAGCGGTGGCCGAGGATTTCGAGCTGCACCTTCCGAGCAGAGCCACGCGTCATGAACTGCACCAGGCCTTGCAGCGTCACCTGACGGCACTGGTCGCCGAAGGCAAACGACCCGTGCTGCTGATTGATGAGGCCCAGGCGCTGCCAGGCAGTGCGCTGGAGACCGTCCGTTTGCTGACCAACCTGGAAACCGAACAGCGCAAACTTCTGCAGGTCGTATTGTTCGGTCAGCCTGAACTCGACCAGCGTCTGGCCTCTGATGACTTTCGGCAGCTGCGCCAACGCATTACCTTCAGCGCCAGCCTGCGCCCCCTACCCAAAAAAACGGTGGGGGAATACGTTGGGCACCGCCTGAAGGTCGCCGGTGGCGATCCCGGTCTGCTGACCCGACCCGCCCTGACGAGACTCGCTCGGGCCAGCGGTGGTATCCCCCGATTGATCAACGTTCTAGCCCACAAAGCCTTGATGTCTGCCTATGGCCGGGGCAGGACTCGCGCAGGCTGGCGCGATGTCGGTCGGGCCATTGCTGACACCGAGGCAACGGCCGGCGGTCTCAGCTGGGCTCAGGCTGTCCCCGCCGTGCGGCTTGCCTTGTTTGGCCTGGTCGCCACCGCTGCGTTTCTGGTTGTCGATGCCTGGTGGGGTGGCGGACCATGAGCCTGATCAACGACGTGCTAAGAGACCTGGAGCGCCGGCAGGGCAACGAGGGCGGCGTATCGAGCACAATAACGACTAGCGCACTTCCGCAAGCTGCCCGCAGAACGTGGTGGCCCTGGCTGGTCGGCGCTGTCGTGCTCGGGGTGCTTGCTCAACTGAGCCATATGGTCTGGCCAATCGAGCAGGCCGAACCACATCTGCCTCGGATGGCAGCGGCGGAGACCCAGCCCGTGCTGCTGGCCGGCGTCGAGCAAGAACCTAGTGATCCGCACAGCGTGCAAACATCGGCGGGCTCAACGTCGTCATCCCAAGCCAGCATTCCCGTCGCAGAAGAAACCGGCGACAACCCTGCGCCAGAATCGCGCATCGCGCCGCAGCCTTCCAATGACGACCCGGCGCAACCAGAGCGCGCGGCCAGGCAAACTGCGAAGATCAGCGACCCGGCACAAGCCACACTGGTCGCAGCCCCCGCACCAAAGCCCGAAACCCAAACGACACCCGGCCCGGAACCACCCGCGCGTATCGAGATTCAGCGCAGCGCGGCAACGAATAGCGATGACACAATCGACCTGGCACTCAGGGCCATAGCGCGCGGTCAGTTTGGGCGGGCGCAGAGCCAGCTGAATGACCATCTGACCACGCATCCCGATGACGTGCGCGCGCGCTTGCTTTCGGCAGAGGTTCTGGTCAGCCGGCAAAGACCTGGTGCCGCCCGCCAGCTGCTTGAGGCAGGCCTTAATCCTGCTTCTGCCGAAGACATCGCGCCAGCTCTGGCCAGGCTGCTGCAATCCGACGATCCGGCCAGGGCGCGGCAGGTTTTGCTGCGCTACCCACCCGAGTTGGCCGGAGAAATCGACTATTACCTGCTGCTCGCGGCGATCCATCGCCAGATCGGCGCCCACGCCGAGGCCGCCGACTTGTACCGTCGCATAACCGGGATTGATCCGGATAACGCGATCGCATGGGTTGGCCTGGGCAGCAGCCTGGAGTCTTT
>CAZIMY010000232.1:0-3144 GCA_964540315.1 uncultured Wenzhouxiangella sp. | reverse complement strand
AGAAGGCTCAAGATATCCGAGACACGGATCCGCAAGCCGCGAATGTAGGGACGGCCCCCGCATTGATCGGAATTTGTGGTGATGCTGTGCAGTTGTGACATGAGCCTGGTATAGAGTTGCCAGGTTCAAATCACCATGAAGCGAGCGCCATCGACTTGGGGACGAGTTCATGCGACGTCGAGCAGTACCTCCGGATTTCGATCGGCAACCAGCAACAAGGTGCGGGCAGCGCCACTGGGAACACGCCGTCCCTGCTCCCAGTCCTGAAAAGTCCGCACGGAAACGCCAAGTAGTTCGGCAAACCGTGTCTGCGACAGTCCCGTCTTTTCTCGAATGGCGGCAACGTCCGGAACGTTGATGATCCTCCCGTTCTCTCCGCGCTTTAGTTCCCGCAGTCCTTCGAGAATTTCCGCGCCGATATCTCGTTCTTGTTCAGTCATCTTCAATCTCCTCGCGTACTTTACGAAGTACATGTGCTGGAATTGAGTCGGTTGTGCTTTTCGGATAAATCGTCAGCATCCAGATTAATCCCTTTGGGCGTCGAAAAAAGTAAATCAAACGCGCAGTTTTCTGACCCCGCCCGACGAGGCATAAGCCGCGCTGTTAATCCACTGCACTCAGTAAGAAAACATCTCTGTCAGGATCTGGGCCGCGGCCTTGCCTTGTTTCTCAGTCAAGGCTCCCAGGTGTTTGATTATTCGGGATTGATCAACAGTTCTGATCTGGTCCAAGACAACTTGCCCTCTTTTTCCCTGAAATCGAATGTTGATCCGACTTGGATAGTTGCGTCGGGTTGATGTGAGCGGCGCAATGATGACTGTTCTGATGTGTCGGTTCATCTCATCAGGGGAAATCACCACGCAAGGCCGTGTCTTCTGTATTTCTGAACCTACCGTGGGATCGAGATTGATCAAATAAATCTCATATCGGATGATTTTGTGGCTTTGTTTCTTCACCAAATCCACTCCTCATCGTCAAATTCATTTGCCAGCCCGTCATTAATCAAGGGGGCATCAGCGCTGTCAGAATTTGGAAGAGAAAACGCATTATCCCAACCCTGGCGCACTTCCCTCAAAGGTTTGATCTTCAAACCATCCTTTTCAATTTGAAGGTCGATTTCGTATTCCAAACCGGCTTCGCGGATCAGGGCGGCTGGTATGCGAATTCCTTTTGAATTGCCTATAGAGATCAGCTTGGTTTTCATTGCGTTCCTCCAATATGTATCCACATTGTAGTTACTTATGTTGCGCCGTCGCAAGCCCTGTTGGGTTGATCTACAATCGGAAATTGAAGGTTGTTCGCCAGCGAATAGACCAGCACGAAATCAAAAGAGGGGTTCGGATGATCAATTATGAAGACCGCCTGGCGGTCAGTTGGGAGGTTGACGAAGACATTGCCGATGGCGAGATGGTGCAGCTTGAGGCGTCCAATATCGCGGTGCTGCAGGGTGTCACGGCGGTCGAAGAGGGCGCTTCGCACCGCCTGCGCGAAGAGCAGCCCGAGCTTTACCAGGAAGTTGAACGCCTGAACGCCCGGCTGGATTTGCTCATCGACATGGTCGGGCGAATGATGGCCGATCAACGCCAGGGTTCGCCCACCCGCCAGGTCAGGCTTGCCGTGGAGCAGGTGGAGTTCGTCGCCAAGCCCGAGTACGCATCCCCCGGCCAGCGGGGGCTTTTGTCCCTGCAGCTGCACGTCTCGGTCCCAGAGCCGCTGCGCCTGCCCGGAGAGATTGTTTCTGAACAGACCGACTCGGATAATCGTCGCTGGGTGCTGTTTAAGCCGCTTGAGATGAGCAGCCGCCTGGAGGATGCGCTGGATCAGCTCGTGTTCCGCCATCACCGACGCATCATCGCCGAGCAGCGGAGCCGTCGCAGCAGCTCCTGAGTTTTTGCCCCAGCGTTTGATCTAAGGCCCGCTTTTACCCGCACCCGGGTTTGAGGTATTTGAGCCTCAGCTCACCGGGCATAAATTTTGCAGCCATTATTTGCGCTGGCGCAAATTATTCCGCCGCAGCGATCGATATCATCGCTTATCGCAGGCAGGCAGAATTGAGTGATCAGCTGGTTTTCGATAAAAATTGTGGTATTTCGGTAGTTTGTGTTTACTTTCTTGAAAATGTCTATTATCTTGACGGCAACGCAAGCGACAAGAACTCGGCACAGGGTCAGGAAGACGTCGACAAACTGACGGGAGGGCGAAGAAAATGATGCAGGCAGGTTTGCAGCTTCGACAGGGACAACAGCTGACGGTCACACCGCAGCTTCAACAGGCCATCCGCCTGCTGCAGTTGTCTTCCATGGAACTCGAGGGCGAGCTGCGCGAAGCTCTGGAGAGCAACGTCTTTCTAGAGCAGGACGAGACCCCCGACGCCGAACCCATCAGCGCCGAGCTGCCGGTTTCCGGGGCAACGCCGGCCCTGTCGCAGCCCGAAGACCCGGAGGCCCGCGAGCAGGCCGCACCCGGAGCCACCCTGACCGAACATCTGAGCTGGCAGCTCGAGATGAGCGAAATCAGCGACCGCGACCGGATGATCGCCGCGGTCATCATCGATGCGCTCAACCCCAACGGCTATCTGGGCGAAAGCCGGGCTGCGCTGCTTGAAGTACTGGAAGAAGAAAACGTCAGCCGCGATGAACTCGAGGCGGTCAGGACCCGCGTGATGCATCTGGACCCGGTGGGTTGCGGTGCGGTGGGGCTGCAGGAGTGCCTGCTGGCCCAGTTGAGCGTGCTGGATCCGGGCCTGAGTACCGGCTGTCGCGGCCTGGCCGAGCGCCTGATTGGCCAGGACCTTGCCCTGCTGGCAGAGGCCGACCTGAATCTGCTCGCCGAACGTCTGGGTTGCGAGGCCGAAGGCGTCGGCGCCGCGCTGGATCTGCTGCGCTCGCTGCATCCCAACCCCGGTGCCTTGATGGGCGCTTCCCAGACCGACTACATCGTGCCCGACGTGCTGGTGTCGCGCCGCGAGGGTCGCTGGGTGGTCGAACTGAACCCGGAGCTGCTGCCCAAGGTGCGCGTCAACCGGACTTACGAATCGATGATGCGCCAGGGCGGGGCCGCATCGGGGCACGCGGTCATGCACACTCAGCTGCAGGAGGCGCGCTGGCTGGTCAAGAGCCTGCAGATGCGCAACGAGACCTTGCT
>CAZIMY010000231.1:0-3144 GCA_964540315.1 uncultured Wenzhouxiangella sp. | reverse complement strand
CCCGGTATTCGCCGTTCTCGACCATTGCAGGCACATGCGAACCCGCATCCAGTCCGCTGATCGTCAGCGTTGCACTCTCGACAAGTGCATTCCTCGGTGCGTCGATCAACACGGGCAAATTAACCGGATCCGGTAAGGTGTCCCAACTGGAAACCGGTGCCGTAATCGGACTAAGCCGGGCAACAATCGGGCGATTGACTCCATCGCTCTGCCGACCGTTTCCCACGACAAGAACGCCATAAGATGCATCGAGCGCAAGTGCCTTCAATGCGGTTTTCTGACTGCCCGGGAAATGGAGAAATGAAATGCCGTTACTGCCCCAAACGCTTTCAAGAACGCCGTCGGCTCGAATCGCCATCACCGATCCACGACCCTCTATCCAATTGCCTATCGGGTATACATCGGTGGACTGAATCAGATAACCATCTGGATGCAGGCCTAGCGATGCGTCATTAGAGGTGTACACCGCAGAGAACCCTGAGACCGTCGGATCCACCAACCTGAGCCCGGGCACGCCAGGTTGGGAACCAAAACTCTGGTCCGGTACACCGCTGGCCTCCCACCGCCCTATCGCAAGCTCCCTGCGGGGAGTGGATCCTGACGGAACCTGCCCAGCCTGCAGGGCGGCGACGAGTCGGCCATCCGGCTGGCGGACGAGTTCGGTAGCCCGGAACTCAAGGTTCTGATTCTCGACGGGCAATTGCGAGCGAAACAGCTCGGCGTCGAGTAAATTGCTGTCAGAGTAAAGTCTGCCAAGCGCCGTCAATCCATCGAAACCGCCGTTCGGACGCTCTAGAAAGATTTCTGAACTGACCACTCGATAGTCGAAACGGGTGGACGCCGACGTGTTCTCGGGATTCAGTGCCCACACCGCATCCGAAGGGTCGAAGGAGTTATAGGCAGAATACAGAACCTCACCCGACGCCAGCATGGTCAGATCATATTCACTGGGGCCGTTGCCTGTTTCTGGAAAGAGGTCCTCAGAAAAGCTTAAAAGCCCATCGATACCGAAGTCGCTGTCGATGGTGCCGTCGGCGTTCATTTTCATCACTTCAAGGAAACCCGAGATTAGCAAGGAACCGTCGGGCATTAGTAGTGAGTCTTCACAGCGGAATGGCGCGCCCCCAGGTTTCGTGATCTGCGCGATTCCGTTCGACCCGAAAGCGGAGTCAAGGGAACCATCTGGAAGCAAGCGGGCGACGAAGCAACCGATTGGCGTCACGGTGATTGTGCTTATGTTCAACTCACGGCCCAATAAGACGATCGACCCATCAAGGTCAACTTGGACCTGGACAAAGTCAGCGCTGGGAAACGTGCTCGCCGGTAAGGTAAACCAGCCAGAATCTCCAAAGGCAGGGTCGAGCTCACCACTACTCGCGACGGCCTGCGCACAGACTGTCAAACCCAGAGCAAGCAATAGAAGCGCCCGAGGTGGCCAAAAAGTCGATTGAAACACCGTGTTCTCCTTGATCAGTTTCACGTCATGAACTGCAGGAGCAAATTTCGGACCAAACCTTAAATATGGTATATATTTCAATTAGTTAATTAATTTACCCCAAAAATCCGTTCGCTATCACGAACCAAATTGGCGCGGATTGGAACGCGCAGTTCGCGTTTGCGAACCAACTCCTGTACTCTGCAAGCGACCCGACGCGCTGGTGCTTCGTATCATGCAGATCCAATATCAGCTGGAGCTTCTCGAACCCTTGGGCGCGGAACTGAATCGGCAGCAGCTTGAGGCAGGCCGCTACACGCTTGGACGCTCCCGCGACTGCGACATCGTGATCGAGGTCAAGGGGCTCTCCCGCGAGCATGTAACGCTCGATGTGCTGGCCGACGGCGGCGTGGTCATCCGAGACGCAGATTCGACCAACGGGACGCGGCTCGATGGGCGACTCGTTTCACAGGCAGCATGCTCAGGCGACTTCGTGCTTGATCTGGGCGCGGCGGTCCTGCGCTTCAGGGCCCTGGACCCGACCCTAGGGGATCTGGCCTATCGCACGGGTCAGGACAAGGCCCCGCCCCCTCGGGCAAGTCGCGAGCAGGATCCGGCCACGGCTGCCCTCAACCTGTCCGACGCACTGCGCGATGATTTTCGGCGCCACGTCAGCGCCCTGCCCGACCCCGCAGTACTCGTCCAACCGCTAATGGGCGCCTGGCGACAGACCCTGCGCGCTTCGGCCATTGCGCTCGAAGATGAGCAGGCCAACAGGCTTGCAAGTCATGGAGACGCCAGTGCGGACCTGGAGGTGATCTGGTCGAACGACGACTATGCTTTGCTGGTGGACCCTTCCTGTCCGAGCCCAGCGCTGGCCGGAGAGCTTCTGGGCCAGCTCTTGGACTGGTTACCCCCGCCACATGTGGCTTCCGGGGCAGGTCGAACTTCGACGCCGATCGAATCCTTTCCGGGGGTCTGGCCGGCAGACCCGGAGCTTCAGCGACAGTTCGTCGCCCTGGCGCGGGTGGCCGGCAGCGCCGTCAGCATCCTGCTCCTCGGCGAGACCGGCACGGGCAAGGATCTTCTGGCGAAGTGGATCCACGCCTGCTCCCCGCGGTCCGATGGACCCTTCATCGCCATCAACTGTGCCGCCCTGCCCCAGGATCTCCTGGAGGCCGAGCTTTTCGGCATTGAAGCCGGGGCGGCGACCGGCGTCTCGGCGCGGCCCGGCGTGTTCGAGCGGGCCCACGGCGGCACCCTGTTTCTCGATGAGCTCGGGGAGATGCCGGCAGATACCCAGGTCCGCCTGCTGCGAGTGCTTGAGGACGGCAGCCTCTATCGAATCGGAGGCAGCGAGTTGCGCCCGGTCGACATTCGCCTGGTCTCGGCGACCAATCGCGATCTCGAGGCCGCCATCGATGACCGGGCATTCCGCCTCGATCTGTTCCATCGCCTCGCGGCCTTCGAGACTCGCGTTCCGGCGCTGCGCGAGCGGCCCGACGACATCGCTAGCCTGGCCATCCATTTCTTCAATGCAGCCCTGGCGGCCAACGGCCAGCGCAGCCCGGGCATGACTCGCCAGGCCCTGATGGCCCTGCAGCAGTGGCACTGGCCGGGCAATATCCGAGAGCTCAAGCAGGCCGTGGATTCGGCCACGGCCCTGTTGCATCCAGGCGAAGCGCTGGACCAGTCGCACCTGCCGCAGC
>CAZIMY010000230.1:0-3183 GCA_964540315.1 uncultured Wenzhouxiangella sp. | reverse complement strand
AATGATACGGCGACCACTGAGATCTAAACGGCATGGGCGGTCGGCTGAATGCTTACCTGACCCAGGTGGCGGGCCCCGGCGGTTTGCTCGCAGGCCAGACCGAGAATCTCGAAAACCGCCTGGCTGATATCGACAGCCAGCGCGAGGCGCTGGACGCGCGGCTGGAGCGCACCGAAGCACGCTTTGTTCGTCAGTTCTCAGCACTGGATTCGCTGATTGCCGAATTGAACCAGACCAGCGCGTTTATCGGTCAGCAGTTCGACGCGATCAGTAATCTGCGTATCGACCGAAACTAAACCTTGTTCGATAGAAACGACTCAAACTTTTAGGAATTCCGGAGCCATGAACCAGAATATCAACGCCTACAACCAGAACGCCGGCATCGGCGCCGAAGAAGCCAATCCGCACCGGCTGGTCGCTATGCTCTATCAGGGTGCCATCGACCGCATGTCGCGTGCAATTGGCCACTGTGAGCGCAAGGAAGTTGCCCAGAAGGGCGAGTGTCTGTCTCGGGCCGCCGCCATCGTCGATCAGCTGCGGGACAGCCTGAACATGGAAGCCGGTGATGGACAGCTCTCGCAGCGCCTCGATGATCTGTACGAGTACATGATCCGCCGCATTACCGAGGCCAATTTCCGCAACGACACGGCGATGATGAAGGAAGTCCACGACCTGCTGGCCGAGCTGGCCGAAGGCTGGAACGCCATCCCCGCCGATCAGCGCAATCCGCAGGCCGCCAGCCCGGCCTGATTGCCGGCAAGAAACGTGAACGCCAGCGCCACGCCGCCGCCGGAACTCGACCACATCCGCGCCCTGGGGCGCGAAATGCGCGAGTGCGTGCAAAACGCTGATCTGGAAGGCGCGGGTGAACTGGCCGCCGAGCGCCACAAGCGGGTAGTCGCGCTGTTCGACCAAGGCCCCGAACCGGCCGGCGACGAACAGGTGGCCGAACAACTGCGCGAACTTCTGGATGCCGACAAAGAACTCCTCGGCGTCCTCGCCGCCCTGCGCGACCAGCTTGCGGGCGAACTGGGTGAAGCCCGCGCCGGTGCGCGCGGCGTCAGGGCCTACATGGATACTGCCGAAGAGGTTTGAAACGCTTCCCTCCGGGCACATGATAATCTGCACGGCATGGGCTCCAGTAACAACACGGATGACATCTTGGTTCTGCTGGCGCAGTTCAAACGGCGACGCGGCAGTGATTACGGCCTGAAGCGGATCGGCGTGTTTGGCTCGGTTGCCCGAGGTGATGCTGGCGCCGATAGCGACGTCGATGTCGTGTTTGAAACCGATCGGCCCAACCTCTACCGAACCTCAAGTCTGCGCCAGGAACTGCAAGGTTTGCTCAAGCGTCCGGTCGACGTCGTGCGCCTGCGCCCCCGCATGAACCCCACTTTGCGTGACAGCATCGAGCGCGAAGCGCGATATGTCTGATCGGGATCCCCCTGGCCAGCCAGCTGGGCCGCATTGACAATTTTCACAGCGTAATTACAATGTAGTGCATGAGCCATCTTGAATTCGATTGGGATCCTCGTAAGGATGCCGCTAATCGGAATAAGCATGACGTGTCATTCGAAGAAGCCAAAACTGCTTTTTCCGACGAGTTCGGCCGGCTTATAGCGGACCCGGACCATTCTGATGAGGAGGATCGGTTCATACTCATCGGAACGAGCATTCATTCTCGTTTGCTGGTGGTGTGTCACTGCGTTCGAGATGGTGAGACGGTTCGAATTATTTCCGCGCGAAAGGCGGGCAAGAGAGAACGAAAGACTTATGAAGGGTATAGACATGCGTGATCATTACGATTTCTCAGGGTCCATCAAGAACCCGTACGCCAAAAAGCTCAAGAAGCAGATTACGATCCGGTTGGACGAAGATACTGTCGCTTATTTCAAGAATCTTGCCGAGGAAAAAGATCTCCCATATCAGAGCCTTATTAACCTATATCTGCGCGACTGCGCGCAATCACATAAAGATCTAAAAATTGAGTGGCAATAGGAAATATCGCTCAGGATGTGGCCCCCTTCGCTTCTTCCATCAGCCAGTTTTCCAGCCCCAAACCGGGTACCCGGTCGAACTCGGAGATATTGGCTGTAACCACGACCAGATTTTTAGCGAGCGCATGGGCTGCGATCAGCAGGTCGTTCGGGCCGATGGGTGTACCGTGCCGGGTTAGATGATTACGGACTTCGGCGTAGTGCTGGTCGGCGGGTGCTTCAAGCGGCAGGATTTCGATGGCGGACAGCACCAGATGCACTCGATCGGCAAGCTTTCTGGACCGGGATTTCGCCGCCCCGTAGCGCAGTTCGGCGGCGGCAACAATGCTGGTGCAGATGCTTTCTTCCCCGACTCTGGCAATCTTTTCGGTGACTCTGTCGGCCGGGTTTTTGACCAGATCGGACAGAATATTTGTGTCAAGAAGGTATCGCAGCCGGCGGCTCACAGAAGGTCTTCGTCCGGCGCTGCAAGATCGCCATCGATATCCGGGAAATCGTCTTCTAGTGGTTTGAGCGTAGCCAGCATCGCCAGTAATCCCCCGCGGCGAACGGGCTCGACGATGAGTCGATCCCCCTCTTTGTGCAGGATGGCTTCATCGCCGTCAATTTCAAACTCTCGCGGGATGCGTAGCGCCTAATTGCGCCCGTTACGGAACAGGCGGACATTTCGTTGTGGCAGCGGCACTGCTTGATCCTCCATTTGGCATATGCCTAATTGGGTATTTTGTCAAACTGGTTGTCACGGTCAAGTTTCCGCTTGGCGGCCAACAAGCCAGTGCAGCGGTTTGTCGGCTTCCTTAGCCGCTGCGCGCTGCTCTACAATGAAGGGTATGCGCTTGACCAGCGAACAAATCAAGACAATCAAGCAGGCCACCGCCGATATTTTCGGCGAGGAGGCGCGCGTGCGGCTTTTCGGGTCACGCGTTGACGATGAGCAGCGCGGAGGTGACGTGGATCTGCTGGTTGAAACTGACCAGATGGTCGAGAACGTGGTCTGGCTTGCTGCACGTCTGTCTGCCCGGGTTTCGCGCGGCATGCACGGTCGCCGGGTCGACGTCCTGGTTCAGGCACCCGGCGTGGCGCTGCAACCCATTCATGGCGTCGCGCGCAAAGAGGGCGTTTTGTTATGAATCTTTCTGCAGCTCAGGTGGGTCGGTTGTCTTTCCTGTGCCGGGTTGTCGAAGGT
>CAZIMY010000229.1:0-3207 GCA_964540315.1 uncultured Wenzhouxiangella sp. | reverse complement strand
CGAAGGGCCTATAAAGCCCTTAACGGTTTTCGAGACCGGCGCATTCAACCGCTCTGCCACCTCTCCCAAAATCATGCGGCTGTCCGAAGATTAGCCACCTGCTGCATTATAACGAGCGTATTAAAGCTTTTCTTCCAGCCAGCCACGAACGGAAGCCAATGCCGACCCCAGTGCAGCGGCATCCGTGCCGCCTGCCTGAGCGAAGTCCGGGCGACCGCCGCCCTTACCGCCCACCTGCGCGGCCACGAAGTTCACGAGATCTCCAGCCTTGACGCGATCGGTGAGGTCCTTGGTAACACCCGCGACCAGGCGTACACCGGAACCCGCAGCTGTTCCCAACACGACTGCGCCCGAACCCAGCTTCTGCTTGAGCTGATCCACGGTCTCACGCAAGCCGTTTGGGTCTGCGCCTTCAAGATTGGCGGCGATCAGCTTGACGCCGGAGACGTCGACCGCCTGAGCGGCAAGATCGCTGCCGGCCGCCGAGGCCAGCTTGCCCTTGATGCGTTCCAGCTCTTTCTCCAGATGCCTGGAGCGATCCAGAAGCTGATCAACGCGCTCAGCCATCTGTTCCGGGCTCGCCTTGAGCCGTCCCGACAACTCACGCACCGATCGATCCAGCGACTGCAACCAGTCAACCGCGACCCGCCCTGCCACCGCCTCGATACGGCGAACGCCCGCCGAAACGCCGGTCTCGCTGATGATCTTGAACAAGCCGATATCGCCCATACGATCGACGTGGGTACCACCGCATAGCTCGGTTGAGAAATCACCAAACCGGAGCACCCGAACTTCATCCCCGTATTTGTCCCCGAAAAAAGCGAGTGCCCCGGCTGCAATGGCTTCGTCAAAAGGCATTTGCCTTTCTTGAGCTTCGACGTTGGCCTGGATCTGTTCGTTGACCCGGCGCTCGATCTCGCCAATCTCTGTGTCGGTCAAGGGCGAATGGTGCGAGAAATCAAAGCGCAGTCGATCCGGCGCAACAAGCGAACCTTTCTGCTGCACGTGCTCGCCAAGCACTGAGCGAAGCGAGGCGTGCATCAAATGCGTGGCCGAATGGTGTCGGACAATGTCGGCGCGCCTGCTTGCGTTGACCCGCCCACCGACCAACTGGCCAACCTGCATCTCACCCTGCTGCAACTCTCCAAAGTGGCCGTGATAGACACCGGCCAGTTTGCGTGTATCGCTAACCGTGAAAGAGCCATTTTTTCCTTCAACCGAACCGGTGTCTCCGACCTGCCCCCCCGACTCGGCGTAAAAAGGAGTGCGATCCAGGATCAATACAGCCGACTGACCCGCCTCCAATCGCTCCACAGGCTGTCCCTGGACGATGATGGCCAAGACAGTCAGCGAATCTGGACAAAGTTGCTCATAGCCAAGAAATTGCGTCGCCGGCAGCGAAGCGGCAATATCGGCTGGTAGGGCGTCGGTATTGCCAAACTGCCCGGCCGCGCGCGCTCTTTCGCGCTGAGCCTCCATGGCCGTCTCGAAGCCCATTTCATCAACTGTCAGCTGCCGCTCACGGGCAATATCGCGGGTCAGGTCGATAGGGAACCCGAACGTGTCATAGAGCTTGAAGGCCACCTCGCCAGGAATCACCGAGCTGTCCAAGTTAGCAATGGCCTGCTCGAGCAGCTTCATACCCTGATCCAGCGTTTCGCCGAAGCGTCTCTCCTCGCGCTCAAGCACGGTGGCGATTTCATCGGCCTGACGAGCGAGATCCGGGTAGGCCTGCCCCATGACTTCGACCAGCGGCGCAACCATCTTGCAGAAAAATAGATCCTCGCAGCCCAGCTTGTAGCCGTGGCGAATTGCCCGTCGAATAATGCGGCGCAAGACATAGCCACGACCGTCGTTGGCCGGCAACACACCGTCACTGACCAGAAAAGCGCAGGCCCGGATGTGATCGGCGATGACTCTCAAGGAGGGTGCGTCGCGATCGGCAGCACCCGTATGTTGGGCGGCTGCCGTAATCAGGCGTTCAAACAGATCAATTTCATAGTTGGAATGCACGCCCTGCAGAATCGCAGCCAAACGTTCCAGCCCCATGCCGGTATCCACGCACGGCGCCGGCAGCGGGTGAAGCTTGCCGTCAGCCGAGCGATCAAACTGCATGAACACCAGGTTCCAGACTTCGATGTAACGATCACCGTCCTCCTCGGGCGTGCCCGGCGGGCCGCCAGGGATGTCGGGGCCGTGGTCGTAAAAAATCTCAGTGCATGGGCCGCAGGGTCCGGTGTCGCCCATGGCCCAGAAATTATCGCTCTCGTAGCGCTTGCCGGGCTTGTCGCCAATTCGCGACAGCTTCTCGGGATCAACACCGATCTGGTTCAGCCAGATATCAGCGGCTTCCTGATCGTCGTCATAGACCGTCACCCAGAGCTTTTCTGCCGGCAATCCGCAGGTCTTTGTGAGGAACAGCCAGGCAAACTCGATCGCTTCTTCCTTGAAGTAATCACCGAAGCTGAAATTGCCGAGCATTTCAAAAAACGTGTGATGCCGCGCCGTATAGCCAACGTTTTCCAGGTCGTTGTGTTTTCCACCGGCTCGAACGCATCGCTGCGATGAGGCCGCTCGCCTATAGGGACGTTTCTCGGAGCCCAAAAACACGTCTTTGAACTGATTCATCCCTGCGTTGGTAAACAACAGGGTCGGATCATTTGCCGGCACCAGTGAACTGGAGGACACAACCCGGTGGTCGCGTTCGGCAAAAAAATCGAGGAAGGCCTGGCGGATGTCAGCGGTGGATTTCATTTCTCAGCGGCGAACCAGTCAACAACACAAGCTTTAATTGTAGTCGTTTCAACCGGAATCAATCGGTCAGTTCGCGAATCACCGACTCATCAAAACCACGTCGGGCCAGGGCCTGACGCCGACGATGCTTTTCCTTGAAATCAACGGACGTCTCTTCGCCGAACCGTCGGCCATACCACTTCGCAGCCTGCGCCAGCCAGTCAAATTCCAAAGTCGCAAGTGTTCTTTCGGCCAACGCGCGGTCAATGCCTCGCTCACCCAGTTCGGCCCGGATTCGAATCGGCCCGTAGGCTTTTTCGGCCCGCGACCGCGCAAAGTTCTCGGCAAAACGCTCGTCTGACTGCAGCCCTGCCTCGGCCAGATCGTCGATGCCTTGCTCAACCAGACGCTCTGGCCAACCCTTACGTCGCAGCTTGCGAGTCAGCTCTTGCAGTGAGTGCTCGCGACGGGCCA
>CAZIMY010000228.1:0-3210 GCA_964540315.1 uncultured Wenzhouxiangella sp. | reverse complement strand
CAGCATACTCCCGGTCGACCCTATCGAGCAGCCGCCTGGCTTCTTCGACCCGGCCCATCCACAGCAGCGAACGGTGGGTCTGATAGGCAACTCCGATCCCGTCAGGCCAGTGGTCCGTCAGCGCCAGGGATAGCTCCATCGCTTCTTCTGTATTCGCCAAAAGATGTGTAAACGACGTCAACTGAGCAGCGATGAAAACCTCATGAAACGCCCTCTCTTTTAAGGCTAGCCGCGCGCGTTCAATGAGCGCCGTGTCCCCGACCTGGTAAGCAATCCGGCGTACAGCGTTCCAGGCATCAAAATCATTGGGCCTTTCGCTCAGGTAGCGCTCCAGTAATCGCAGAGCATCCGTGAGACGCAGCTGACTGGACGCCAGAGCGGCGCGGTATCGAATCGCATCCATCGGATTGCCGGCGGTCTCAATGGCCGCAGAAATCCGCTCCTCAAAGCGGGTCCGCATCTCTGAAGGACCTATCTCCAACTCGGTTCTGAACGTAAATGTCGGATCGAGCTGCCACTGCCAATAGCTGGCAGCGCTGTAGTGAGCGGCGGCAAACTCCGGATCCAATACGCGCGCCTGTTCGTACAACGCATACGCTTCGGCGCTCCAGACTTCGCCGCGGGCGCGGGCGCGGAGATACACGGTGTAGGCCTCGACCGATCGCGTGCCGGCCTCGGCCATGTCTGCCAGCGCTTCCGGATCCATTGTGGTTTCCATCGCCGTCGAGATCTGGCCGGCGAGCTCTTCCTGGATTTCGATCATGTCGGCCGTGTCACGGTCAAAGCTGTTCGACCAGACCTGGAAACCGTCGGCGGCGCGGATCAGTTGGGCGGTGACCCGGATGCGATCTTCGGTCATGCGCACCGAGCCTTCCAGCAGGTGCGCCACGCCCAGGGCGTCGGCAATCTCTGGAATTGGCAGCCCGGAGTCGCGAAAGCTGAACGAGGAGGTGCGCGCGGCAACCAGCAGGTCGGGCACGCGGATCAGCGAGTTGAGAATTTCCTCGCTCAGACCGTCGGCGAACCACTGGCTGTCCCCGCCGGGGCTGAAGTCGGAAAACGGCAGCACGGCGATGGACTTGTCGATTTCGATCGGAACGGTTTCATCGGCGTCTTCCATCACAGCACTAGCCGGTACTTCATTACCCGGCAGCGGTGCGTGTTCCGGCAGCAGGCGATCGACGGCGATCAGCCCGATGGCCAGCACGGCAGCGATCAGCGTGGCCCAATTGAGCTTGTGCGCGGTCTGGCGTTTGGTTTCAGCATCGACCTGAGCATTCTTGTCGCGCTTCAGGCCTTCCGGCGTCAGTTCGAAGATCCAGGAGAACACCAGCGCAAGCGGGAACCCGAGTACAAGAATAAGAACGATCGCGCGAAGCGCCCCATCAGGCACTGCGAAGATCGGCAGCAGCGTCTCGGCCACCTGGATCACGAGCCACGCCGAGACGATGTAGAAGAGGCCAACCCGGAAGACGTTGCGGCGCTTGAGTTCGGTGAACAGGCTCATGAATTCGATTCTCCTGACCTGTCTGGCTCGCCGCCGCCGGCAAAGTCACCCAGCTCGCGTTCGACTTCGAGCAGGCGCTCGAGCCGGACCGCGTTTTGTTCGTCGATGCGCTCAAACAGCGTCCGTATCTCGTCGCTGTCGCGGACCTTTTCAAACTCAGGAATCGTTCTGGCCAGGGGCACACCCAGAGCGCCTGCCTTGAATGCAAGCTCAAGTGCCACACTGGTGGCCTTCGCATCACCACCGATGGCGGACGTTAAAGCCTGCTGGAATAACAAGGATGAGCTTGCAACACCGGATTGACGAAGTCGGTCCAGATGCTGCTGCTGGACGGCCAGCAATCGATCGCGTTCTTCGCTGCGCCCGAGCCGATCGGCGGCTAGCGCCATGGCAAGGCGCGCGTCAAATACCGCATTCGGCGAACCCTCGGACTTTGCGTACTCGAGAAATCCCGCGCTCATGGTGAAGAGCGTCGTCCAGTCTCCTCGCAAGTGGGCAACCCGTGACTCGGCCAAACTGAGCCCCGTCCATGCGACCGCGGCATCAATGCGATCCGCATTCTGTTGAACAAATTCAACGGCGCGTTCTGTATCGCCCGTTGCCCTGAGGGTGAGTTCACGGAGCCACAATCCGGCATCCGGGCTGATCGCATTGGCACGTTCCAGCCAGCGCATTGCGCCGTCGAAGTCACCCAGAGAAAAGAACAGACTGGCGATGCGTTCCATCACGTACGTTGCACGCGGATTGATCTGAAGAACGCGGTGGAAGTTTCGATACGCATTGACCGGCTCGCCGCTGAGCCAATAGACAAAACCGAGTGACGCAAGGCCCGGCACGTAGTCCGGATCCCAGTCCACGATCGACTTCGCCAGGCGCTCTGCCTGGTCGAGCCGCCCCGCTGCCACGTAGATAGTAACCGCGCCCGCCTTCGCCTCCCAATCGAGCGGATCGATTGCCATCGCCCGTTCGGCCAACTCGACGGCTTCATTGGCGCGTTGCATGTTTAGCAGCAGTCCCGACAAGGCCGTCAGCACCCTCGGGTTCTGTGGTTCGAGCCCCAGCGCCCGCTCGAACTGCTCTTGCGCGCCGGGACGGTCACCCCCAAGCCTCCACAGCGCCTCTCCCAGAGCGATCCGGGCGATGGCGCTATCAGGCGCTAGCCGCACCGCGGTGCGGGCGCTTTCGATAATCTCGTCGCCCAAGCCCTCGTCCAGCTCGCGACCGGTGAACCGCGCCCGCTTCCAAAGCGCTTCGGATAGCCCAGCCCACGCGTTCGCAAACTCCGGGTCCAGCGTGATCGCCCGGCGCATCGCGTTGACCGCATCGGCCAGCCGCTCGGCGTTGGAATCAAAGAGCGCATCGCGGCCACGCAGATACCAGTCGTAGGCGGCGGTGTTATCGGTGCCGCCGGCATCCGCGACCGCCGACTCTTCCAGCAAGGAGCCGCGCAGTGCGCTGGCAACCTGCACCGCGATATCGTCCTGGACAGCGAAGATGTCGTCGAGGCTCCGGTCGAAGACCTGCGACCACAGGTGATAACCGTCGTCGGCCTGGATCAGCTGGGCGGTGATGCGAACCCGGTCACCCGCGCGCTGCACGCTGCCTTCCAAAATATTGGCCACACCGAGCGCTGCCGCGATCTCCCGGATGTCGCGGTTCTGGTCCTTGAACGCAAAGCTCGACGTGCGCGCTGCGACCTTGAG
>CAZIMY010000227.1:0-3223 GCA_964540315.1 uncultured Wenzhouxiangella sp. | reverse complement strand
GAGCCAGCCCGCCGGGCAACTCGAAAAGCCCGTCTCCGGACGGGCTTTTTTTATCCAACAAGCAAAAACTTGGCGGCGCCTCAGCAATTGAGGCTGGTATCGTTAAAAGACACCGCAATAACTGCCGTCGTGTTTATGGATGCTCACTCGCCTGAAACCGGTCACCACCAGCCCAGTGTCAAACTCGGCTCCCGACAATTATTTCCCGAGCTGGAAGTCCCCGTTTATCTGAACCATGCCTCGGTCAGCCCGCCGAGCACCATTGTGCGCGAAGCGGTCAACCACACGATGGAAGGCTATGCCCGGCAAGGCATGGCCTGGTATGTCGAGGAGATGGACCGGCGTGAGCGGGTCAGAGGCCAGCTGGCGGGCCTGGTCGGCGCACAGGCAGAAGATATGGCGCTGGTCCCCAACACCTCGGCCGGCGTAATGACGGTTGCTCTTTGTCTGCCCTGGCAGCACGGCGACCGGATCGTCCTGTTTGAGGGCGAGTTCCCGACCAACGTCACACCCTGGCAGCAGGCGGCGCGGCGGCATGGACTCGATATTGTCTGGATGCAGGCTGAGTCTTTCCGGCACGACCGCGCAACCGCGCTGGAAGCGCTGGAAGACCAATTGCGTGCGGGCGTGCGGCTGGTCGCGATCAGCGCGGTCCAGTTCACGACAGGCCAGCGCATGCCCCTGGCAGAAATCGGCGCGATGTGCCGGCACCACGGCGCAGAGCTGTTCGTCGATGCCATCCAGGCTGCGGGCATCGTGCCGCTGGACGTGCAGTCCATGTGCATTGACTACCTCACCGCCGGCAGCCACAAATGGCTGATGGCGCCGGAAGGCCTGGCCGGTTTCTACGCCGCACCGCAGGCCGCTGAACGCCTGCAGCCCAACGTGGCTGCCTGGCTCAGCCACGAAGAACCGTTTGCGTTCCTGACCGATGGACCCGGTCAGCTGCGCTACGACCGACCGATCGTGCCGAGCGCGCGCATGGCCGAGGCGGGGACGTTCAATGTCCTGGCCACCGCCGGACTGGAAGCCAGCCTTGGTCTGATCCAGCAACTCGGGGTCGCGAACATTTTGCAGCATGTCCAGAAATGGCACGATGCCGTCGAGCCCGGCCTGCTCGAGCGCGGTTTTGAAAGCGCTCGCATGAGCGAACCCGGCGGTCGATCCGGCATCCTGAGCGTTCGCCCGACCGACCCCCACACCACGCCGGCCTGGGCCGCCGCGTTGGCTGAACGCGGCGTGAGTTGTGGTAGTCCGGATGGCTGGCTTCGACTTTCGCCCCACTGGCCCAATTCCGTGAAAGAAGCCGAACTGGTGTTCGAGGCCGTTGACTCGGCGGCCTCGACACCAGACCTTTGAGCGGGTCCGTGAGTTCGTTTCCCCAAAGCCGCTTCTTACCGCCGGAAGCCGAATTGACCGAGCGCTTCACTTTAACCGGCGGGCCGGGCGGTCAGCACGTCAACCGGACAGAAACAGGCGTTCAGCTCAGCTTTGACGTGGCACAAACAGATTTCCTGAGCGCGCCGACCAAGAATCGCCTGGCTCGGCTCGCTGGCCGCCGCATAGACAGTGACGGCATCTTGACCATCGAGGCTCGCAGCCATCGAAGTCAGCGCCGTAACCGCGAAGATGCGCGCAAGCGTCTTGCGGAATTGATCGAGGCGGCCACCCATGCACCCAGACGCCGAATACCCACAAGGCCGAGCAAGAGCGCAAAGCGAAAAAGGCTGGAGGCCAAGCGTCAGCGTGGCCGCATCAAGCGGGCGCGCGGCAGGCCGGACCCGAATGAATAGAAATTGATGAACCCGCGCCAGGTCTGATGCTGGATTAAATTCTCGCGTCAGGCATCAGAGGGTCGGCTATGCTTATGCCATGGCAACGCTCGAAGTGTTCAGTATCACGCTGGCTTTTGTGCTTGGTTTGGCGGTCAAGCAAATCGGCCTGCCACCGCTTGTCGGCTTTTTGGCGGCCGGCTTCGGCCTGAACTGGTTCGGTCAGCGGTTTGGCATTCTTCCGGCCTTCACCGGCGATGTACTTGATCACGTTGCCCACCTTGGCGTGCTGCTGCTGTTATTCACCGTCGGGCTGAAGCTCAAGTGGCGCCAGCTTGTCAGGCCGGAGGTTCTGGGTGGCAGCGTTTTACATTTCGCCATTACGGTGGGCGTCTTTGCCCCCGGACTGCATTTCTTCATGGGCCTCGATTGGAACCTAGCCGTTCCCGTCGGCATTGCGCTGGCCTTTTCAAGTACCGTGCTGGCGGCGAAGATGCTGGAGGCCAAACGCGAGCTCACTGCATTCCACGGCCGTGTCGCCATCGGCATTCTGATCATTCAGGATCTGATCGCACTGGCAGTACTCAGCATCGGTGGCGGTCACGAGCCCTCACCGTGGGCGCTTTTGGTATTCGCAGTGCCATTGCTTCGTCCGGTTCTCTACTGGCTGATCACCGCCGCCGGCCACGACGAATTGTTGGTATTGATGGGCATGATGCTCGCTCTGGTACTGGGCGGCATCGGCTTCGAGACGGTCGGCCTCAGTCCAGAATTAGGCGCATTGGTGATGGGCATGCTGCTTGCCAACCATCCACAGGCCAGCGAGTTGTCGGAATCTCTCTGGGGCCTTAAAGAGCTTTTCCTGGTTGGGTTTTTTCTGCAGATCGGCATGTCTGGACTGCCGGATTTGAACGACTGGATTTTCGCGCTGGTGATGTCATTGCTCCTGCCGCTCAAGGGCATCTTGTTCTACATCATCCTGACCCGATTCCGGCTGCGGGCCCGCAATGCGTTTCTCGGAGCACTGACCCTGTCGGCCTACAGCGAGTTCGGGCTAATCGTGGCTTCAGGTTTGCCCGTTCTTTCGGACTGGCTGGTTCCCCTGGCCTTGACCGTCGCCATCTCTTTCTCGATCGCCGCGCCCCTGAATCATTTGGCTCATCCTCTATTCGAACGGCTGGAACGCTTTCTCTGCCGCTACCAGAGCGACAAAATCCACCCTGACGAGATACCGCCCGATTTAAGCGACATCAAAGTGCTGATTTTTGGCATGGGGCGCACGGGAACAGCCGCTTACAGCGCAATCTTTCCCCGAGAGCAGGCCCTGGCTGGCATCGAGGCTGACCCCTACCGCGTCGATGAGCACCAGAAAGCGGGACGGCAAGTGTTTCTGGCTGACGCCGAAGACAGCGACTTCTGGAGCAACGCCAAGCTCGACTGTCTCGAGGTCG
>CAZIMY010000226.1:0-3225 GCA_964540315.1 uncultured Wenzhouxiangella sp. | reverse complement strand
CCATCAGTTCTTCGTTGGTTGCCTGCAGTTCCTCGTTGGAAGTTTCCAGTTCTTCGATCGTGGCCTGCAGGCTTTCGCGCGTGGCGGCCAGTTCGCGCTCGAGTATCGTGATGCGCTCCTGGATCTCCGCGTCGACGTCAATCGGAATCGGGGCTCCGCCATGCCCGGCATCCTTAACCTCCTCGAAACTCAGCAGCAACAGCTGCTCGTCGGCGCGCGGTGCCAGCGGGCGGACATCCAGCCGCACCCGCCGCGTCAAATTGTTTTCGAGTGTGACCGAGTGGACATCTGAGACCATTCGCTCGCGGTCTTTGGCCGATTTGTAAAGTAATGCCAAGGCCACCGGCACGATGCTTTCGGGCAGAATCCGACCGAGGTCTAGCGTGGCCGAGCCCTCGCGAATCTGGAAGTAGGGCTGGATCTCGCCGAACAGATGAACAACCTGATGCTCGCCATTGACCAGCATCGAAGGCGGAACGTATTCGTTGAGCATGATGCCCATGGCTTCTTCGATGGCCCGGCCGTCCTCTGTGGGGCTGGCCGGCAGATTGCGCGCTATCGAATGTTTCTGCTCACCATTCGTTCGTAACGCCATGCCTGAATTACTGAAGTCAGGGACATCGGGACTGCCGATGCGACGAAAAATCTTTTCTCGACTGTCAATCGTCTCGAAGCCGCGCGACTGGCCCGAGAGGGCTTCGCTTGAACCGAGGAACAGATATCCCTTGGGGCTGATGGCGTACTGGAGGCGCTGAATGGCGCGCTTTTGAGCCTCGGACGTGAAGTAGATCAGGGTGTTTCGACAGCTGACGAGCCCCATGCGCGTAAAAGGCGGGTCGGTCAGCAGGTTGTGGCGGGCAAACACAACGCACTGGCGCAGTTCGGATTTGACCTGGTAACGGCCACCCGTGCGCTTGAAGAATCGCTCCAGGCGCTCCAGCGTAATTTCTGCTGCAGCCGATTCCGGGTATTGGCCGGCGCCGGCGAAATCGATGTTTTGCTGGTTGACGTCGGTGGCGAAAATCTTCAAATTGGGCCAGCGGCGAGAGCGCTCGAATTCCTCGAGAAACAGCATGGCCAGCGAGTAGGCTTCTTCTCCGGTCGAGCATCCGGCAACCCAGACGCGGATTCCTTCGCTGGCGCTGGCCTCTTCGACCAGAGGGGCGATGGTGTTGTCGCGGAGCGCTTCGAACGCTTCGCTGTCGCGAAAGAAACTGGTCACTGGAATCAACAACTCGCGTCGTAGCGCGGCCAGCTCTTCCCGATCATTCTCCAGCAAATTCAGATATCCAATCAGGCTTTGTGCATGGCGCACCTGCATGCGCCGCTCGATGCGACGATTCAGCGTTGGGGGTTTGTAGTCGTAGAAATTGATGCCACTGGCGTTGAGCAGCAGATCCAGAATGCCTTTACGCGCATCTTCCGGCGACAGGGCCTTGCGGTGGGCCGGCTCTGCGGGTTTTTCCTCGTCAGGAAGCGGCAGGTTGTGAATATGCGAAAGCACGCGCTCGGCCAGTCGGTCGGCCGGCAGGATCGCATCCACCAGCCCGGTCGAGATGACGCTGGAGGGCATGCCGTCAAACTTGGCATCCTCAGGATCCTGGGCGAGCAGAAAGCCGCCGGCGGCGTTGACTGCCGCCGCACCGCGCGTTCCGTCTGACCCGGTCCCGGAAAGTATGCAGGCCACGCTGCGGCGGCCGCAGTCGTCGGCAAGTGAGTGCAGAAAGATGTCGATCGGCAGCGTCAAAAGATGCGGGCTTTTCGGGGTCAGCTGAAACCGCCCTTGATGGATTCGCATGATGGTGCCGGCCGGGATCAGGAATACCTGGTCGCGCTTCACCTCCATGCCGTCGGCGACCATTTTGACCGGCATCCTGGTATGACGACCCAACAGGTCGTGCATCATGCTTTTGTGATCCGGCGATAAATGCTGGATAACAACAAAGGCTGCACCGCTGTCGGTCGGGCATTCACTGAAGAATCGTTCAAGCGCTTCCAGACCTCCGGCCGAGGCCCCAACGGCAATGATGAAATCCTCAAACCTCCCGTTGATCTCAGAAGTCGGATTCTCGTTCGAAGGATCGTCCTCTTTGAACTGATCCTTGTCGGTTTGCTGTTGCAACTTTTCAGGCGTCTTGCTTTCCATCAACTTGACTCGAATTTTCGGGGTTTACAGACGGCGCTGCGCCGCCATGCAGTGCGTTTTGAATATCTTCGAAAGTGCACAGCTGCCTGCAGTTTTCCGGTGTTTTGGTTAACAGCGCGGCACCTTGTCCGCCTAGCCATAGCGGGGTTTTCGGGTTGCCGTGTCTTAACTGGGTGAGAAATTCGCCAAGCGCGCGCGTTGATCCGGCTCTGGAAGCGGATACCGCGATGATTTGTGCCCGCCAGGCGCGGACGGCGAATGGGACTTCTGAAGTCGGCAGACCAACGCCGGCATCGATGCAATGAACGCCTGCGGCCTGCATGAGGCAGGCCGCCATGGCTGGCCCCAGAAGGTGTTGCTCGACCGGGCGTGTGACCAGCAGAACACGTGGGGCACCGGGCGGCGCAGGTGCGATGCGCTGCCGCGCAAGGCAAACCAGGCGCTGCATTGCGGCGCTCAAGCCGCGCTCGGCGTAAATCCTCAGTTCGCCGCGCGCCCAGGCCTCCCCGGCCTTTGTCATCAACGGCGCAGCGATTTGCTCGATGAATCTGACCGGATCGGTTGAATCAAGCTGCTGCTCAAGGCTTTGGATCAGCTGTGCAAGCTCAGCTTCCGATCGCCAGTCGAGGCGAAAATTGCACCGACTGAACTGACCCCCGGTCGAACTGGGGGTGGTCTTGCGGGACTGTTCAGTGATTTTGGCAATAGCCGCGGCGGGTCTGTTTCCCTGGCTGATCAAACGTTGTATGTCGATCAGTGATTCCAGCATCGCCGCCGAGTAACGACGAGTGCCGCCATCGCTGCGCTTTGGACGCGGGAACCCGTGCCGAGACTCCCATTTACGCAGCGTATCTGGCGTCAATCCCGATTGCCGCGCAACACTGCCTATGCCAAGCCACCTCTCCATGAGTCCATACTAATGTCCAGATAAAATCTGGAACTTGATCTGGGTCATGTTTGGGGCTAATGGCCAGCGATTTTGACCGACTGATTCAGCGCTTTGGAGGGGCTGGGTTCTACCCCGCTACCACGAACGGTTTAAAAATAGCTGAACTCCTTTCTCTTCTGCATACGAACAC
>CAZIMY010000225.1:0-3234 GCA_964540315.1 uncultured Wenzhouxiangella sp. | reverse complement strand
TTGCATCGGACAATCAGCCCGGAGGCTAGCGTGGCATGAAGCGCCAGATTTTCATCGGCGATGTCCAGGGCTGTTGCGAGGCGCTCGAAAGACTCCTCAATAAACTGCGTTTTGATCCCGCGGCCGATCGGCTGCGGTTTGCCGGAGACCTGGTCAACCGGGGTGGCGAATCGCTCCAGACTCTGCGTCTAGTGCATTCCTGCGGTGATGCTGCCATGACCGTGTTGGGTAATCACGATTTGCATTTGCTCGCCTACGCGCATGGCCGCGCACCGCAGCGCCTGCGCCGCAACAGCGAGTTCGACGCCATACTTGAAGCCAGCGATGGCGCCGATTTGCTCGCCTGGCTGAGAAACCAGCCTCTGTTCTGGACCAGTGCCAGGAAGAGGCACGCCCTGGTTCATGCGGGTACGGATCCGCGCTGGGGACCCCGCAAGACGGCGGAGCGCGCCGCGGAGATTGAACGTGCACTTCAGACCGAGCCGGATCAGTTTTTCAGTCATATGTATGGTGACCGGCCCAGACGTTGGCGTCCCGGCCAACCGCACTACAAGCGCCTGCGAGCGGCGACCAACGTGTTCACGCGGATGCGATTCTGCGATGCGAGCGGCCGTCTGGACCTGGAGTCCAAGAGCGATCCTAAGACAATACCCAAGGGCTTCCGGCCCTGGTTTGAGCACCTCCACCCGGACTGGCACGACCGATTTCTGATTTTCGGGCACTGGGCCATGTTGGGTCTGATGATCACCGAACGCGTGGCCTGCGTGGACTCGGCGTGCGTCTGGGGCGGTCGGTTGACCGCGCTGGTCGACGATGGCGACACGCGAACGGTGGTTTCGGTGGCCGGAAAAGCGCGCGCCTGAAGCAGCCGGTTCATCTTAGCCGCGCACGACCTCTAGCGTTGGTGCCAAGTTCGGGCGTTGTCCGGTCCAGATCTCGAAGGCCAGCGCCGCCTGGCCAACCAGCATGCCTAATCCATCGAAACAAGGCAGCGATTGTTGCCGGCACCAGTCGGCCAATACGGTATGTGCAGGTCCGTAGTTGAGATCATAGGCAACCGCTCGATCGTTCAGCCATTTGCGCTGCAGCGTCGGCAGCGATTGCCCGTGACCGCTGCTGGTTGCCTGGATGAGCAGGTCGAAGCCGTGCAAGTCATCAGCCTGATCAAAGCCCCCGCCGATAATGACTCCCCGATGAGAAAACTTTGCTGCCAGAGCTTCAGCTCTTTCTCCGGTGCGATTCAGAATGACGGTCAGCGCTGGTTTGCTGTCGAGCAAGGGACCAATAATGCCAGCCGCCGCACCACCGGCACCGACAATAAGTACGCGTTGTCCGGCCGGACTGAGCCCGAGTCGCTCAAGATCGAGCATCAGACCGTCGCCGTCGGTGTTGTAGCCATACCAGCCTTCATCGCGTCGAACCAGGGTGTTAACCGCCCGGGCGGTGCGAGCGGCCGGCGCAACTTCCTGACAGACGCCCAGTCCGGCACGTTTTAACGGCACTGTCAGATTCGCGCCACGCCCGCCAGTAACAATGAAGCTGGCAAAGCGTGGTCCGAATTCCCCGCTACCGCAACGGATCTTTTGGTAGTCAACGCTGATGCCGGTCTGGCAACCAAAGTGTTGGTGGATCTGGGGCGAGAGCGAGTGTTCGACCGGATCGCCGAAAAGAGCCAGTTTCAGCGTTTGGCTCAAGCGTCTTGATCTCGCAGCTGCTGCGCAACGTCCAGGGCGGCATAAGTCAGAATGGCGTCGGCGCCGGCCCGCTTTATCGATAACAGCGATTCGAGCATCACCTTGTCGCCGTCCAGCCAACCGTTGGCAGCCGCGGCCTTGAGCATGGCGTACTCGCCAGAGACCTGGTAGGCAAAAGTCGGTCTGCCGAATTGGTCGCGGACTCTCCGAATAATGTCGAGATAAGGCAGGGCTGGTTTGACCATCAGGATGTCGGCACCTTCTTCCAGGTCCAGACCGGCTTCGTAAAGGGCCTCATCGCTGTTGGCCGGGTCCATCTGGAAGGACTCCTTGCCAGATTTGCCCAAGCTGGCCGCCGAGCCCACCGCGTCGCGAAAAGGCCCATAAAAGTTCGAGGCATACTTGGCCGCATAGCTCAGGATCAGCGTGTTTCTGTGCTCATCCGCTTCCAGCGCCGAGCGAATGGCGCCGATTCGGCCGTCCATCATGTCCGACGGTGCGACCACGTCGGCCCCAGCTTCGGCGTGGCTGACGGCTTGGCGAACCAGCGCCTCGACGGTTTCGTCATTCAGCACATAACCCTCATCATCGATCAGCCCATCAAGACCGTGCGAGGTGTAGGGATCCAGGGCCACGTCGGTGATGACTCCCAGCTCAGGAAAGCGCTCTTTTAGCGCCAGCACCGTCTGCTGCACGAGGCCATCCTCGCGCCAACATTCCTCAGCGCCGTCGGACTTGCGTTCGGCCGGAATGACCGGAAACAAGGCGATCGCGGGAATGCCCAAGGCCAGGCAGCGCTCGCCAACAGCGAACAGACCGTCCTGCCCGACTCGCTCCACGCCCGGCATCGACGCCACCGGCTCACGGGCCTGGCCGTCTTCAAGCACGAAAACGGGGTAGATCAGGTCGGCGGCGGTGAACTGGGTCTCGCGCACCAGCCGGCGCGAAAACTCATGCGCCCGCAGCCGGCGCGGGCGGGTTAGCGGGAACGGCATGATTGAGCCTCCGGGTTATTTGAAGTGTGAGCGAAAGTACTGAACCGAGTTCTGAAAAGCCTTCCAGGCATGCTCGGCTTCGAGTTTGAGTTTGTCAAACTGCGCCTCGCTGGATGCCCGAAGCTCGCTGAGCTTGTGACGCATCTCCTCGCGCTTTTCGCGCATTTCAGCCAGTTGCTCTTCATAGCGCTCTTCAGCCTTGCCGCTGGCTTCCTCGGCCTTTTTCTCCAGCTTGTCCATCTCGCTGTTGAGATCGTCCAGGCCGTCTTTGAGCCTGTCGATGAATTGCTCGCGTCTGGATTGTTCGGCCATGGGATTCTCCTGGATCGAATGTGACTCAAGTATAGCGCTGAGGCCATTTCTTGTTGCCTCAAACGGCTTAATCGGATTGGCTCAGGGCAACCAGTTTGGATCTCGCCGGCGCTTGCGCAGGATGAAGCGTTCCGGCGCCAGGGCGTCGATCAACTCGGCGTCAGGAAAAGGGCTCAGTCCGGTGGCCTGGTCGGCGATGAGGTCGGCGCACATTGGCGTGTGGGTCAGGCCAC
>CAZIMY010000224.1:0-3236 GCA_964540315.1 uncultured Wenzhouxiangella sp. | reverse complement strand
CTCTCGGACTTGAAGCGACCCGCTATTCTGCACTGGGATCTTGACCACTTCGTGGTGCTGGAACGGGCCAGTGCCAAGTCTATTTGGATTGTCGATCCGGCGGTGGGTCGAAGAAAGCTGCCCATGGCCGAGGTGTCCAAGCACTTCACCGGTGTAGCGCTGGAGCTTTCCCCAACCACTTCGTTTCAGCGTCGCAAGGAGGTCACGCCTCTCCCGCTTTGGTCGTTTGTCGCCGGCACCAAGGGTCTCGGAGCGGCGCTGTTCAATATTTTGCTGCTTTCGCTGGCGCTGCAGGTGCTGTTGCTGCTCGCGCCGTTGTTCGGACAGATTGTCATCGACGAAATTGTGATTTCGCAGGACCGCAACCTGTTGATGGTTCTGGCCATCGCTTTTCTCTTGCTGGCCGCGATTCAAATCTGCATCAACGGTATTCGAGGTTGGGTCGTGGTCACATTGGGGGCCCGCTTGCAGTTCGGGTGGGTGACTCGTCTATTCCACCACTTGGTTCGGCTTCCATTGAGCTACTTCGAGAAGCGCCATATGGGCGATATCGTCTCGAGGTTTGGCTCGATCAGAGCGGTCGAGGCGCTTGTGGCCAATAGCGTGGTTGCCGCAATTGTCGACGGACTAATGGCTATCACGACACTAATCGTGATGTTTGTCTACAGCCCGGTTCTGGCTTGGGTCGTGATTGCCGCTGTCGCAGCCTACGCCCTGTTGCGTCTGATTATTTTCAGAGCGCTTTGGCTCGCTTCCCAAGAAGCATTGGTGCTGGACGCCAAGGAAAACTCCCTGTTCATGGAGTCGGTGCGTGCGATCCTGCCGCTTAAGAACTTCGGCAGAGAGAGCCTGCGGGAAGCAGTTTGGCAGAATCGTAAGGCGGACGCGCTGAACGCCGAAATTCGTGTTGCAAGACTGCAACTTATCCAACAGTTAGGAAATACGGGGATATTCGCATTTGAAAACATCGTCGTTTTGTGGGTGGGTGCTTTGGCCGTCATCAACACGGAGCTATCAATTGGCATGTTGGTGGCGTTTTTGGCCTACAAAGGCCAGTTCGGCGCGCGCGCGGCGGCGCTGATTGATACGGCGCTTGAGTTTCGCCTGGTGCGCGTTCATCTGGATCGGCTGGCCGATATCGCCCTGGCCGAGAGGGATACGGGCGTTCAGGCCGCGAACACAGGAGCTCGGCGGATCTCGGGCTCAATTACGGTTCGCGATTTGTGGTTTCGCTATGCCGATACCGAGCCCTACGTCATCAACGGGCTCGACCTTGATTTAAAGGCTGGCGAGTGCGTGGCCATCGCCGCGCCCTCGGGCTTTGGAAAAACCACGCTGATCAAGGTAATGATGGGGTTGTTGCGACCGGAAAAGGGCTCTGTACTGGTAGACGGCATCGACATTCATCGTGGGTCACTGGGCAATTTTCGTCACCAGACTGCGGCGGTGATGCAGGAGGATGAGTTGATCTCAGGCAGCCTGGCCGACAACATCACGTTTTTTGACCCCAACCCCGATGTTGAAAGAATGGAGACCTGCGCGAGAAAAGCCTCGATCCACGAAGACATACAGCGCATGCCCATGGGATATCACACGCTGGTCGGCGACATGGGCAGTTCGCTTTCCGGTGGCCAGAAGCAGCGCATCATGCTAGCTAGGGCTTTGTATGCACAGCCACGCATCCTGTTTCTGGATGAAGCCACCAGTCATCTGGACCCGACGACCGAGCAGCACATCCACGACGCACTGCAGGCAATGAGCATCACTCGTGTCATCGTGGCGCACAGGAAGGAGACCTTGGCGGTAGCAGACCGGGTTATCCACTTGTTGCCTGAGGAGGACGTGGAGCCGGTCTTTTGGTCGGTTGGATGACGAGTAGCGACGGCGATGCCGTTCCTTTCGACTAGGTTTCGAAGTCGGCGGAGCAGTCGGCCGACTGCATCACTTACGTTTACATTTTTCTGGAGGACGGTTCATGAAAGTTCTGCGTTTGTTTTCTCTAACCATGCTCTCCTGCGCCTTTCTGGTCGGATGTGGACAGATCGACAAAGCCATGAAGTATTCGGAGCAGACCGAGAAGGTGGCAGCCGAGCTAGAGGAGATCACCAGCATCAGGCCTTCGACCAGTGCCAGCTGGGAGAATGGCGAGTTCAGGGAGTTTGTCGTGGAGTTCGACCAAATCCCGGTCGGTTTTACCAGCGATGACATCGTTGCCCATGCCGAGGCTTCAATCGCTCGTCATTTCGACGCCAGCCCGCGGAACCTGAAAGTCAGGTTCGTTGATTCGGATGAGTCAGCGAGCCTCTAGGGAGGCGTCATCCCATCCGGTAGGGCATCATCAAATAGTGCGAATAAGATGGCTTAAAAAGTCGCAAATAACTCGCAACTAAGTGCGATATAATAAGAATTAAGTCAGTAATTCGCAAATAATGACGACTAAAAAGATCACCGGGTTGCTCACGGATGACGCCGTACTCTCTGAGTTGGGAGCGCGTATCGCCGCGCGGCGGCTCGAATTGGAGCGAACCCAAGCCCAGGTGGCGGAACAAGCAGGCATTGCCAAGCGCACCTTGGAACGCATTGAGGCAGGCCAGACCTCACAGCTGGTGACCTTGATCCGCGTTCTTCGGGTGCTGGACTGCGCCGGTGGCCTCGATGGCCTGTTGCCGGAACCCGGGGCCAGACCCATGGATCTTCTCAAGCGCAAGGGCAAGGTCCGGCAACGGGCGTCGGGCACGCGCTCGGCAGGCAAGATCGATAAGCCCTGGCGCTGGGAAGACGAGACGTGACCAGCCTGGCCGAAGTCAGGCTATGGGGGAGGACCATCGGCGCGGTGTCGCTTGAAGAAGGTCAGGAGGTCGCCAGCTTTGAATACGATGCCGCCTTTGCCCAAAGCGGGATTGAAGTAGCGCCGATCACGATGCCGCTTTCCCGGCGGGTGTACCGCTTTCCCGATTTGTCCCGCCAGACTTTTCGCGGGCTGCCGGGCTTGTTGGCCGATTCTCTGCCCGACCGCTTTGGCAATGCACTGATAGACGCCTGGCTGGCCACCCAAGGGCGGTCGCCCGATTCTTTCAACGCGGTCGAGCGACTGTGCTACACGGGTCAGCGCGGCATGGGGGCGCTGGAGTTTGCTCCTGTCATCGGGCCCAGGGCCACGCAGACTCAGCGGATCGAAGTTGGCCAACTGGTCGAGCTTGCATCGGAGGTATTGACTCGGCGTAACCATCTGCAGG
>CAZIMY010000223.1:0-3240 GCA_964540315.1 uncultured Wenzhouxiangella sp. | reverse complement strand
CCATGGTCCAGCGCCAGAACAGGCCAGAGCGCTCGTAGCCAGTGCCGAGATCAATGGTCTGTTCGATCTCTCTCTCTGAGCCAAAGCGGCTGGTCGCCATCACCGTGCCGCCATGCATGGCAAATAACAGCACCGATCCGAACAGGAAAACGATCGAAAGCATGTGGAACGGGTTGTAGAACAGGTTGCCGTAGCGAATCGAGAACGCCGTGGTCCAGTCAAGGTGCGGGAAAATCCCGAACGGAACTGCCTCGCTCCAGCTGCCCATCAGCACGGGTCGAATAAAACCCAGGACCAGATAGAGCCAGATCGCAGCTGCAAAAGCCCAGGCTACATGCGTGCCCAGTCCCAGCTCGCGGGCCCGACGATACATTCGCACCCACCACAACAGGATCGACGTGGTCAGGAAGAACCCTGCCAGCAACCACCAGCCGCCTTCATTGAGCGGCGGAAGACTCAAGCCCCATTGGGGCCCCGGTGGTTCAAGCGCAAGCCACGGCAGTTGCCGGACAAACTCAATGGGACTCCAGCCAACCGAGGCCCACATATTCAGACCCATGATCTGAATCGCGATGAATCCGGTCAGGATCGAAGCAAACCCATAGGTTCCCAGGTAAATCGGTCCGACCTGTGCGTCGCCGATCCAGCCCAACCATTTTGAATGGAAAGGTTGGCCGATTCGCTGTGCGTTCCCGCTGGGTAGCGGTACGCCATAATCGATCGGTCCGTGCGCCTGAGCGCGAGTGTAGATATTTAGATTTTCAGCCATGACAACGTTATCCCCTCTGCTCTATGACCACACCGGAAGCTCAAGCCACCAGTTCCACCACTCCGGCCACCCACGTGTCCAGAAGGGACCGCTGATCACGATGCAAAGAGCGCTGAACAGGCCAGACGCTATCGCCAGGTACAGTCCCAGTCGATGAACGCCGAGTTCACCGATTGAGTACCCGATTGTGTCGCGGAAGAACGAATTGATGTGCTCTGCGGTACCGATCGGCTTTCCTTCTCCGGGATTGAGCACCGAAAGGACCGCGCCCCCGTGCAGCGCAAGCGCCAGGGTCGTCGTAAAGAAAAACGTTACGGCCAGCATGTGGGCCGGGTTGTAATGAAAGTGAAGGTACTGATACCCGACGTTTGAGACCCAGTCCAGATGGCTCAGAATGCCGTACGGAAAGCCGTGTCCCCAGGCACCCATCAGAACAGGCCGAATGACCACGAGGGTCACGTAAGCGACGATTGCAGCGCCAAAAGCGATCGGGACGTGATAGCCCATGCCCAGCTTGCGGCAAATCTCGACTTCACGCAGTGCCCAGGAAACGAAGGCGCCAATCGCGCACATGGTCACAATCTGCCATATTCCCCCCTCTTTGAGCGGGGCCATGGACAAGCCGTAACTGAGGTCAGGCGGTGCGATGCTGATTTGCCATGGAATCCAGGTTGGACCCAGGGCCGCGCCGTAAAAAATAAGCGTCGTTCCCAAAATCGAGAAGAACAGGGTTGTAACTCCAAAAAACCCGACGTAGAAGGGACCAACCCAAAAGTCGAACAGGTCTCCTCCGATCAAGGTGCCGCCACGCACACGGTACTTTTTCTCATAACTCAGCATTGACATGGCTTCACCTCTTAGCCTTGGAGAACATTTTTTCTACCCGGTTCAGCGGGGAGTCGAGCTCCCCGCCCGACAAGGCACTAGACTATTTCTTTGCGGTGGTGCACAACGCTTGAAGTCTGCGTTGTCGCTGCACCACTCGCAGCCGGGCCTTCCAACCAGTTGAACCGATCAGTACTCAGCAATACGAAGTGAATAAGAATGGCGAGCGCGAACAAGAACGTGAATAACGCGACAAGCACTCTACGGGGATCGAACAGAAGCCAAATACGCCACATAGTGAATCTCCTAGGCTATTGATGCAATGAATGAACTGACGGCGGAAGCAGCAGACTCAGCGACTGCATAACCTTCCGGCCCGGGCAGCCACGGCCGCCATTGCCATGCCAGTATGTGAGCGATAATCGCGATGGCCACGAAAACGATGAAGCTCACAACGAAGATCTTGTGAAATTCCTTGGCTTCCTTTTCGCTTAGACCCGATATCGATTGGTTCTGGTCTTGTTTATCCATACTACTTACTCCTAACAAATGCCCTTTCGGACGATGCCGTGTATTTGCCTCACGGCGGGCTTTTTTCGACACTGCGCCGAGACTCACTAGCACTTATACAGAATTTGCCAACAAACAGACTTGATCTAGATCAAAGATGACTTTTAGATGCCTGTTTTGTTGGCTGCCGACCGCCAGTCCAGAACCATCTTCAGGCAGTCTGGATCGGAAAAAGCGGTCTGATAAGCAGCCTGTGCGTGATGGACCGGCTGGCTATGGGTGAGCAATCCGTCCAGTGAAAGCTGGTCGTTTTCAACCAGACGATAAACTTCGGTAAGGTCTGAATCCTTCCACTCGGCAGCGACCCGAAGGCGGGCCTGACGCATAAAGGCCGGGGGGAAGGAAAACTGCAGCGGATGCTGATAGAACCCGGCCAGAACGACCTCTCCGGCCGGCGCTAAGCGACCGATCAATGTATCCAGAAGACCATGCGCCCCGCTGACGTCGCAAATCGTCTGATAGCCGTATTCAGGATCTGAGTCTGGCGCAATGACCGGGTAGTCGTATTGTCCCAGTCGACGGCGTGGATCGATCTCCCAGACCACCGGTGGCTTATCGGCGACGAAGGCGCTCAGCCGCGCCAGCAAACGGCCAAGAACGCCGTGACCGACGATCAGTTCGGGAGCACGATATCCACCCTCAGGAGCCCGAATCGCGTTATGAGCGGTCGCGGCCAGCGCGAGCAATGCACCCAGTTCTGCGAGCCGCTCATCGATCACCAGAGTTCGATTCCCCGGCACAACAAGCCGAGACGCGGCACCGCCAAACAAGCCGCGAACCTCACCGAAGCAGCGCGCGCCGGGAACAAAAACATATTGACCCGCCCGCCTGCCAGATTTTGAGCCAGATTCCACGACCCGCCCAACCGATTCGTAACCCGGGACCAGCGGATAACCCATGCCCGGAAACATCGGCATCTGCCCGGTCCAGATCAAACGCTCGGTCCCCGTAGATATGCCGCTGAAGTCAATATCAACGACCACATCATCATCGCCCGGGGGCGTCAGCCGCAAACTTCGGACTGCCAGCTTCTCAGGCGCTTCAAAGACGACGGCAAGAGCACTCAGATCAGTCAT
>CAZIMY010000222.1:2825-3296 GCA_964540315.1 uncultured Wenzhouxiangella sp. | reverse complement strand
GGTGCCGCGGGACAGCGCGAACTGACCGATGGCCTCGGCCACCGCTGCATCGACAGCCGCGATCCGCCCATTGCCGTAGTTCCTGTCCTCAGGCCCCACGGCAATCGTGGCCTGACCCCATCCAACGTAGCCACCGCTGGGATTGTTCTGGTGGATTCCGAGTACCCAACCGCGCGCATTCAGGTACCGGTCTCGAGCCGATTCGATCTCGGAACCATCGAGATCATCGGCACTCGGGTAGATGTGCTCGGGGTTCGATGTCGCCTGCTCGGCGCTTTCCTCGGCATTGAGGGTTGCGAAGGCCACAAGACATACGGATGCAACCAGAAAGCGTATTGATGATGGATTCAGATTCATGACTTTCCCCTTGTGTATTACCAGCCCACACTGCGATTCGATCCGCGCTTGATGATCGGCACCTCTTCCTCCCAGATCGCAAGGCCGGTCTTGAGATCAGTCAACGCGAGCTGG
>CAZIMY010000222.1:0-2815 GCA_964540315.1 uncultured Wenzhouxiangella sp. | reverse complement strand
GTCGGCGCCGATCGATGCTGTGATTGCGCTGCATGATCTTGCCGGACAAGGACAGATCGGGCGCTTGCAGCGTGCCCTGACGCTGAACACCGGACTGATCGAACTCCGCGCTGTCGCGCAGCTCCCGGACCCGCATGCTCATCTCATCTTCAGGCCCATCGATGCCGACCGCCGTGGTCGTGACGACCCGACCCGAGTTCAGCAATTCCACCCGGATCTTGCGAGTCAGCTGATCGGTATCGATGCGCTGCATGGTGTCGTTGACGACCCTCGAAATCACCATCACGTAGCGTCCGCCGTTCGGATTGTCTGCAGCACCGGATCGCAACAGTGAGTCCACGGCTTGGCCGGCTGCGGTCTCGAAGTCACGGTAGTCGAGGGTCATCGTCACCGGACCGCGGTCGTCGTTGGGGTCGACATAGGACGTGGTCGTTGCACAACCGGTCAGTGTCAGCATCGATGCAATGGCCATCGAGCCCAGAAGATTCCCTTTCAGCATGTTCATATCTGCCCTTTTTGATAGATGGATGGATTGAAGAGTTGGTCTAACGCGAGCTGGACGCCCGGAGATGAATGCTGGCGCGCGCCGCATCATCGATCGGCGAGATCGCCTCGAGCTGGAAAGGGACGTCAGGCACGACGGTGAATCGACGGTAACGGTCGCTCAATCCGGGGACGGCCCGCCCCGATTCATCGAAAAAGGTGATCGACCATTCGATCTGACGGCGTTGCATCGCTCCCCGGCCTTGAACGCGCACATGATCGATTCCGCCCGCCGAATTTCTCCGCGCGTCGAGAACGACATCGGTCATCAGCCCGTCGATGTCGGCCTCGGGATGCCAGGTCACCGTAAAAGGCAATGGCGCCGGCGTCGAGGCACAGGCGATGAGAATCCCGGCCGAGAACGCCATGAGGGCAATCCGCATCACGGTGCAGCCACGAGTGCGTCAGGCGCTCTCTGGTCGGTCCCCAGCGAAGGATTGCGACCCTGCAGATCGATCACTTTCACGGCCGGTGCCGCAAAACGGGTGGGTTGTTTGACATAGACCAGCGTGTACGGCCAATCCGGGAGCGTGAGATTGACCAATGGACCCGAGTCATCACCCAGCAGCGTGATCTTGCCGCTGGCAGGCCGATCGAAGCGCGCGATCTGCCACTGGTCCGGCAGCGCACGCCAGATTCTGAGATCGGCTTTGTTCGTCTGCTGGGTCAGTACGGTCGAGGCAAAGGCACCCAGCAGCCCGGCCCTGGATGTCGCTTCCGACTGGATCAGTAGATCGACGACCGTTGAAGTGATCGCCCGGCCAAGGATGCCGTCGAAGTTGTGCTGAAACTCGGTGTTCAGCACACGCTGCATTTCTGCCAGCGTATGCGATTGGGCAACCGGTTCCAATCCGTTCTGGCCAACAGCGTGAATCGCCAGCTTCTGATGAGCCGCACGCCCTCGTTCGACTTTCGGCAATGCGATGCCTGCTAACGTCGGCTGCCCAGCTCGTCCCTGAGTCACCAGAAAAAGAGGGATATCGAAACGCGATTCGGTCAGCGTGGGGCCGATCCCGTTTTCGTAGATAACCCAGACCCGGCTGGGCAAGGCGCTCCGTGACAATGCGCCGGAGGCCAGCGCGTTAGCAAGCTCGAGATCTGCGCCCACCACCGGGTTATCGGTCATGCCGTGAACGCGGTCGAGCGATTCGACGGCTCGCTCGATATCACCTCGCTGTTCGCTCTGGCTGAGGAAATAGAGGCCGTGCAGATAGGTCACGAAGGGATTCACGAAATCTGGATACACGGCCCATTCGGACGGATTGCCATAGGCCTCATAAAGCACTTGCTTTGATTCCTCCGACGCCATGGTGGCAGCAACCGATTGCTGCTGATCGGAGGGCGGCTCCTCCTTTTTGTCCGCAGTCGTGAGCTTTTCCTGCTCGACCTGCTGCTGTTCCTCGATCTCATCGGTGAAGAACTCGACTGCGCGCCGGGTTCGGTCATCTGCGCGGTTGAACTCCACCCGCGCCAAAGAGTTATCCGCCGTCGACAGGAAGGTCATCGCCTTGTAGGTGTTCACCAGGACGGCTTCGTAGAGATGTCCGCGATAGGCTCGGACCGACTCACCGGCCAGGATCGCGCCCATCTGTCCCAGGGAGCGTCCGGCGACGTTTTCTTCGTCGAAACGTTTGAATACCTCTTCGGTCCGATCAAAGGCCTCGATCGCCAGTTCCGGATCACCGGAAAGCCTCGCCGCCTCCGCGAAATGAAGCAGTTCGAAAAGATCCATCGATTCGATGGTCCCGGGATCGAAAGCCTGTTGCTCGCTGGCTTGCTCGCCATAGGCGGCAGAAGTGAAGTCACCCACCTCCCAGGACGCGGAAAACGCATTCATCTGATCCCGATGCTGGGTCGCAGCACATCCCGACAGGATGGCAAGCACGAGCACCCCCAGGCCTGTTTGCGCCGAAGCGCGAAAAAAAGTACGCCGTAGCAGGCCAGCCATAGCATTCCCCCCTGAGAAGTGGATTGAGTAATTTCCCTTCGCAATCGGAACACTCAGACGGACCTCTGCCGTCAATTCAGAATCCAGATCTATGAAGTTGTCAGTGGGTCTAGCGGAATGGCGAAGAATTTCGGCTCATTGTGGATCTGCTACACCGGAGATCGGTCCGTCACTAAACGCGCTGAAGGCTTTCCGCGGGGAATCGAAAGCTGAAGGACGCCTTTGTTGGATCAGAGCGTCACAAGGGCTGATGGACCAGTAGTTACTGATCGAGCAGATAGACCACGAACACGGTTGCCTCGGCCGTCAGGGCCTCGGGCTGGA
>CAZIMY010000221.1:0-3298 GCA_964540315.1 uncultured Wenzhouxiangella sp. | reverse complement strand
TACTCCACAGTGACGGATAGACCTCCACCAGTGCAGACTTACCGACAGGAACTTCCCAACCGTCAAAGGGCCAGAAGTGAATACGATCACCAAGCTGATTGCGCAGATAACGCAGCCAGGGCAGCCCGGCGTGGGTCGATTTGGCCACTGAGCCGGGCACATCGAAATGAAAGACTGACTTGGCTTTGGCATGTTCCTCAGTGATACGGCGCCAACGCGCGCTGCCGGATCGAGCTGCCCCGTTGCCTCGCAAACCGTCCCGGACGAAATCGACGTAGGTGTGTTCGGAGTCAGTCGGCCAATGCTGCTGAAAATCGTCAAGGAAACTCGGCCAGTCCGGCTCCAGGTGGTGGACCTCGAAATAACGCAGAGGAAAGGAAAAACCGTGGTCGATGCCAACGATGGTCGGCACATCCCCGGATAACTGCTCCACCAGCCACTGCGCCAGACCACACCGGGTCCAGTACTTGCGGGGGCTGGGCGGCGGGTCCACCTCTACCGGCATAGACTCACGACTAGCGTGATAAACCCGAACCCCCTTAAGGCTTGAGTTAGGGGTTTCAGCACCGGAGTAGTCAATGCCGATATAGCGTTGGAAGGAGGGATGAGTCGTAAACTCTCTTTTAATCATAGGACATCTCGCGTTTATTCGCTTATTGGACGAAGCGTAGTAGGCTTGGCAAGACATTCATTGTAAGCAAGTACTTTTCCCGGCAGGGTCGATCATATCATCAAGATAGAAGTGCCATTCGCACTGACTGGCATCAGACATTGATCTGCTCCCTTTCAATGAAGGGGCGCAACTCCGGTCGCAGAGCCTTATCAGTGACCAGGTCAACCGGACAGCCGAGCAGGTCCTTAAGATAAAATTGAACACCAAAATAACCTTTGGAAGTAGCTGGCCCATCGAATGCCACCAGCACATTGCAGTTGGTAGTCGAATCACGAGCGGCAGAGCCGAACAAAGCCAGCCGGGTTAGACCATAAGGGTTCGGCATCTCCAGCTTGTTACGGCGCAAGGTCTCCAGGACACATTGTCTTTTTATCGAGCTATTGTCAAATCTGGTGTTTGACTCATTGATCAAGCGGCCTTCTGATTGTCCGCCGTCACCTCGATACCATCTTTAAATTTAACGCCTGTAATGACTTTGGCCAGGAAGTCAAAACCCCTTTGCCGCCGCCAATTCTTCTCTGCACATTCGGCCAGTTTGAACATCATATGCAGCATGCCGTCACGTGTCAGACAGCCTTTTGATCGCTTCGTCCTGTGCCGTATCGTGGCAAAGGTTGATTCAATCGGATTCGTTGTTCTCAGACTCTGCCAATGCTGCGCCGGAAAATCATAAAACGTCAGCAGCTCTTCACGATCTTTTTCCAGCAACAATGTCGCTTTCGGATATTTGGCGTCATACGTCTGAATGAACAGGTCAAATGCTTTTGTTGCATCATCCCGGCTTTCAGCTTGCCAGATGTCATGCAATGCCTGCTTGACTTTCGGCTGAATCGATTTGGGCATGGCATTCAGAACATTGCCTGTTTTGTGCATCCAGCAGCGCTGGTGTCGAGTTTCTGGATAGACTTCATCCAGCGCCGCCCAGAATCCCATGGCGCCATCACCAATGCCAAGTTTTGGTGCATTCATGCCACGAGACTTCAGCTTCAACAAAACCTCACGCCAACTCTGGGTTGATTCCCGAACACCATCCTCAATCGCTAAAAAGCGCTTCTGTCCACGCTCATTGACGCCAATAATCACCAACGCACATAGCTTGGCATCTTCTGAACGCAGGCCACTGTAAATACCGTCGGCCCAAATATACACCCAGCGGTCCTTCTCCAATCCGCTATTGCACCAGGCTTTATAATCATCGGCCCACGTCTGCTTCAGGCGAGCGACGGCACCCGCTGACAGACCTTTGGCAGCGGATCCCACCAACACCTCCAGAGCATTGGCCATTTCGCCCGTTGACACTCCCTTCAGATAAAGCCAAGGAATCGCGGCCTCCAGTGAGGCTGTCTTGCGGACATAGAGCGGAACCAATGCTGACCTGAATGTAACGGGGGCCCCATCTCGGGAACGAACCTTAGGGATCTTGACCGTTACGGGACCGATACCCGTTTGTATGGGCCGCTTGGGCAAAAAGCCGTTGCGAACAACCGCCGATTTCCCATCAGCCAAAAGACGATCTGAAAACTGTTCGAGAAATCCAGAAAGTTCAGCTTCAACAGCTTGCTGAATGAGTGTCCTGGCTCCATTTCTCAGTAGCTCGGTCAAGGCATCTGAAAACGTGTCTCGACCTGACAGCTCAATAACGGTATTCTTCTTCATGGCGGTGTATTCCTTTCGGTTGAGTTGTTTGTTGTGGTGACTACAATCAACCAAATACACCGCTTTTTTTCAATGACTCTCAAACACCACTTTCAGTTATAGCTCCTTTTTATCACGCAGCCTCCAGCATCTAGACTCCTAAAGCATTACCCGCAATTGTCCGAGGAGGACATAAACTCGACGTTATAATACCTACTATGGGATGTGCAACTTTAAATTCTGGAGGACTCCACAAGATGCACAGACAATTCAAACATAAAAAACAGACCCGACCAATACCGGGTGCGGCTACTGGACGGGTCTGTCTTTTTAAATGGTGAGGTGGCGTCAATCCTTACTAAATTTCTAACAATCTGCATTTTAGGAATTTTTTAAATTATAATATTCGCAGCTATCCCTATTTATACCCCTATAAATTGAATAAGTTGAAAGATACGTCAGAGGTAGCAGTTTAACTACAGCCTTCATTCCCTGCCCCCAGCAACAGATATTTGACTACTGGAATACAGTTCACCATCGTGCCCCCGACCTCCATTTCTTTTTCCAGATCGTTGGTTAGCAGAAGGCATTCTGCCCCATCCTCGAGTAACCCGTTGAAAGCGACCAATTCACGCTCTGGAATTTTTGCCTGAGGAGCATCCTCATACCACACTTGAATGCGCCGGGTGATAGTGACACCCTCTTTGACGACAAAGTCGGTCTCACCTCCTTCAGCGGCAAAGTAAACCTCATCAAAGCACCGCCGCAGCTGATTGTGGACGACGTTTTCGACAAGACGCCCGGCATCGGCCGAGAAAGAGAAAGAGACGCGGTTTCGCATTCCTGTGTCGATGGCGTAGGGCTTGAATCCTGCCCGTTGGACGCTTTTAAGTGACCAGCTGAACTTCTGCAACTGAAAGGTCAGATAACTTTCCAGAATTGCGGAGAGGTAATTTTCGGTCTTGTCCTGTGAGATGGAAAAATTGCCTT
>CAZIMY010000220.1:0-3349 GCA_964540315.1 uncultured Wenzhouxiangella sp. | reverse complement strand
CCGCCCTTGTACATGCCACCGTCGTCCCAGATCATGTCCCACTGCCAGGCCGCCCTGCGCGGCGCGTCGTCGCCGAACTCGGTCTCCAGTCGTTGCTGACGATCCTCATTGAAAGGCACGCCGCCACGCTGCATCGCCTCGACCAGCGCATCACTGATCACGCCTGACCGCGCCGGTTCCACAAAGATTTCGCCGAAACGGGCGATATCGCGCAGACGCGCAGTCAGCCCGCCGGAGTAATAGCTGAAGCCCTCGTCGCTGATGACCATCAAGGCGTTGTCCTCCGCGCCGATCGGCCGCCAGATCTGCTCACTCAACAGCGTTGCGAAAGGCTGGCCGCTGGCTACTTCGGCAACCAGACCGAGCACGTTGGTGTTGGCCGAAACGTATTCGAAGACCTCGCCTGGCGGCCCGCGCCGGCCCATCCCGGCCAGATGCGTCATAAAGCCCTTGTAATAGCCGCGATCCGCGGTGATACCCAGGGTCTCTTCCATCCGGTAGACACAGGTGGCGGGGTTCTGATATCCGTCGCTGTCAAGGCAGTCGATGCCCGAGGCCATGTTCGCCACATCGGTGAGGGTCAGACCCGCCCACTCGGACTTCTCCAGTGCCGGCACATACTCACCCACTGTCTTGTCCATATCAACCAGGCCATCGTGGACCAGGGCGGCGAGCACCGCACTCGTCACCACCTTGCCCACCGACCAGGCGAAGTGGCGCTGATCTGCCCGCATGCGGGGATAGGCTTCGAACACCACCTCGCCGGCGTGCAGCACGATCACGCTGCTGATCCAGGGTTCTGCGGCAACGTAGCGCGAAAACGGGTCCTCGCCGTTGCGATGACGGACTTTGAGATCGGCCAGCGGCTGGCTCGGGTTGACGGTCAATGCACGCTCGCGCGCCGGCGCGGTGACCGTGGCCGTGGTCAGGTAGGACTCTGCATGAAGGTGGAACTGGTGCGAAACTGCTCCTCCCTGGTCGAAGCTGGTCGGCGTGACCGACTGGAATCGCTCCCTCCAATGCATCTCAGAGTCAGCGACTGCGGGGAGGCTGATCAGCAAGGTCAGCATCAGGGTGAGCAGAAATCTCGTCATTTGGGTTCAGCCTTGTTTTGCGATCGATTGATAAGTCAGCATAGTTCAGGGTTGATTAGCTGGACGGGCGTTGTAAGCCATGCTCTGATGAGCAGCCTATCGGTGCGTCGCTTTCTCATGGACGCCCACCCGTGGGAAAGCTTTTGGGTTAGCTGGAGAATTGACGTTGCATACTGTTCCCCATTAGACGCTGACGGGGAACACGCATATCCCCAGAAGAGCGAAAGTTCTCTTCGTCGGTCTCCGCGGCAGGCCCCTGGCATTGCGATTTGAGGAGTGTTTGAGCGCTGATTAATTAAGGTTTGCTTAATTCGACAGGTCTCAGGCACAGCGATCCTGGCCAAGGTGCCCGTTTTAACTGTGCTGGGACTGGCTGGTGTGACTAGCCCGGACTGAACAATGCTGCACGTGCGGCCTGGCTCTTCAGGAAGGATCTGCCGAAGTCTTGGGCCAGGCATCGCACTGATTTGACGGTCCCGATAAAGCTATGGAGCCGACGCCTCTGCGTTCTGTTGGTGAGCGCATCGTTTCGAAATCAGCCGAACAACTCAACCTGACGGCCTCATGAATAGGCTTGACTGAATCGAGCCCTTGCTATATAACTATTTATATACCTCCATAAACACGGGAGTCAGATAATGGATTACGCACTTGAATGGAATCGATGGCTGCATATCGTGGCCGGATTTATCGGTCTGGCGGCGTTCTGGGTACCAGTATTCAGCCGAAAAGGCAGTTCAATCCATAAAACAGCGGGTAAGGTTTTCCGCTATTCGGCAATCATCGTTGTAGCGGGTGCCGGATTATCCGTCGTTGTGCGTATTACTGATGCATTACGCAGCGGCGCGTCGATTTCAGGAAACATCGAAGCATGGTCTTTCTTGATTTTTCTGGGCTATATCGCTCTTTTCACAGGGGTGATTCTGAGCCATGGCATCGCAGTCCTGAAACATAAGTCGAAATTGTCCGAACTGAATACGCCCTATCGGCGGATTTCAGCCTGGAGTGCGATTTTCTCGAGCCTGTTCATCGTTGGCTGGGCACTCTACTGGCAACCCGATAATGCCATCGTGCTGTATGCGCTCTCGCCCATTGGCATATTGAATGGTTGGAGCATTCTGCAGGTGATCAGCCCATCGGCTAGCCACGAGCCGCGCAAGTGGCTGCTGGAACATCTGAACGCCATGCTGGGCTGCGGCATCGCCTTTCATACTGCGTTTGCCGTGTTCGGCATGGGCAGAATCCTGCCAATCGAGCTAACCGGCATCTGGCAAGTGTTGCCCTGGATACTGCCTGCACTGATCGGCATACCGGCCACATCGATCTGGATGCGCAAATACAGGAATCAGACCGCTGGCGCAATCCAGCAAGCAGGATGAGCCTGCAGCACATTCTGCTCGGCATGCTGAATCAGCCGGCCAGCGGCTACGACCTGAAACGGGATTTCGAACGGCAGCTGAGACATTACTGGTCTGCCGATCTGGCACAGATTTATCCAACCCTGAAGCGCATGGAAAGCACAGGGCTACTGTGTAGTCAGCGTAAGCCCTCCAGCCAGGGTCCGCCGCGGAAAATCTACCAGCGCACGGCAGCCGGCAAACAAGCACTGCAGCAATGGTTATCCGATGGCCCTGAAGTACATACCGACCGACTGAGCTGGCTGGCCCAGGTCGGTTTCCTGGACACGCTACCGTTCGATCAGCAGCGGAGCTTTATGGTGGAACTCCGAGATGAATTCACTCAGCATCGCGAGGAGCTCCTGGCTATTGAGAACCATTGGAAGGAGGAAGACCCGCGAGTTCCTGACCGGCTGGATCCCGGGTCGTTCTTTTCGCACTGCACCTTGCGCCTGGGCTTGATGAAATATGCAACGATTGTGGATTGGTGCAACGAGTGCCTGGAACGGCTCAATCAGTTTCAAGATCACTAAGGGCTATAGGAAGCGAAAGCGCCTATTCTTCCTTGGGCAAGTCGCAGCTTCACTTCCTGCGAAGGCACTCATATAATCGCCTAGCCCTGTCCATGCCTGGTCGAGCAGCTTCAACTATATTCCGAACGGCCGCGGGGCGTTGAATCATATATCCGCTGGAAAACACGCTTTTTTGATCAGCGCGCGGCTACGGTAGCGCTAAAACCATCCATTTCATATACTAACCCGACGGCTTTAGGATGTTGCCTGGATGCGCTTGGATACCAACAGACTGCAGAACACGGCAACTTATGTCTATCTCATAGGCTACCTGATCCCTTTGGCC
>CAZIMY010000219.1:0-3397 GCA_964540315.1 uncultured Wenzhouxiangella sp. | reverse complement strand
AGTCGAGGTGTCGAGCAAGTCGCACCCCTTCTACACCGGCCAGCACAAACTGGTCGATTCCGGTGGCCGAGTCGACAAATTCAAGAAGCGCTACGGCAAGTAATCCATCGCCGAGCCATCGATCAGATGCAGCAAAGGCCGGGGCAACCCGGCCTTTTTTGTTGGTTTTTTGCGGGTTTGCAGCCGACTCACTGCCGTTCGTCGGTGAACATCTCCCGCCGGTCCGAGGCAAGTGGAGTGGTCGATCGGGTTTTGATACATTTCAACGTGGAATAAAGGCCAAGAATCACCATGCGCAAGTCATATCAGAGCGGTTTTACGGTGTTGGAGTTGATGATTGTCATCGCCCTTTTGGCGATCCTGACCGTGATAGCGGTACCCAGTTTCCGCAGTGCCATCCAGAACAACCGGATCACAGCCCAGACCAATGATCTGATCACCGCCTTCCAACTGGCCAGATCAGAGGCCGTCAAGCGGGGGCGCCCGGTGAGCGTCTGCGCCAGCGATGTCATTCAAGCCGAGATCGACGGTACTGACCCAGTCTGCGATACCAGTGGTGATTGGAGCCTGGGGTGGTTGGCTTTCGTCGATGGTCTGGCGTCCGAAGGATCGAATTCGGTCACGCTGACCGAGCGCATTCGAGCGTGGTCACCAGTCGCGACTGACGCCGATGTTGCCGCGCCCACTGGGGCCGAATTCCTGCGTTTTCTCCCTCGCGGGAATGTTGACGATGGGAGTGGAGCGACCCTTCCGGTCAGTATTGACCTGGAGATTTCAGATTGCACGGGCGATCAGTATCGCCGGATCCAGATCTCGATGAGCGGCACCGTATCGTCCGAGAGGCTCAGCTGCCCATGAAATCGAGCAAGATCAAATTCTCACCCCGATCTCAGCGGGGTATGTCGCTGATCGAGGTGCTGGTGGCCCTGCTGGTATTGAGCATCGGCCTGCTCGGTCTGGCAGCGCTACAGAGCTTTACGCTGCAGGCCAACCAGGGTGCCTATCACCGTACACAGGCAGTCAACACGGCCTATGAGGTCGCCGACTTCCTGCGGGCGAATCGAGGTAATCCAGGAGCTATTGATTTTGCTGTGTGGAATACCCGAATCTCTCAGCAGCTGCCGGCTGGTGCTCTGGCGGTGAACTGGCTGGATCCCTTTGCCCAGATCACCGTCACCTGGCAGGACGAGCGATCGGACGACACGCCAGCCGGCGGCGAAACCGTGACGATCACAGTTAATTTATGAAGAACATGATGATTCCGATAAACAGCATCCGACCGAAAGGCTTCAGTCTCGTTGAACTGATGGTGGCGCTGGCCCTTGGCGTGCTCCTGATTGGTGGCGTTCTGCAGCTGTTTTCGGGCAGCAAGGCCACCTACCAGGCGAACGAGTCGCTGGCCCGGGTGCAGGAAAACGTCAGATTCGCCTTGAGCGAGATGCAGTTCAACTCGCGCGGCGCCACCGCGCTTGGGTTCTGTGGCGCGAGGCCGGAAACGGAGCAGTGGGTCAATGCGGCGCCGGGCTGGCAGGAAGCGATCTTCGGAGCGCAGCGACCGATCATTGGGTGGGAGGCCGTTGACACCGCGCGAACGGACACCCTGACCGTCGATGACGCCTATCCTACGGCCGGGGCCGGGGACTGGGTAACGCAGCCGCGCCAGATCGACGGCACCACGCCGGATCTCAATCTTCCGGCATTGTTCAGCGCTAGCGCCACCGTGCGTCCGGTGGCTGATAGCGACGTTTTTATCACGAGAAATCTGGTTCCCATTCCTGGCGTCACCGCGGATGGCTCTGGCACGCCCGTCGACTTGACACTCAATCTGACCGGTGCGCATGGTCTGGCTGACGGTGACCTCGCCCTGGTGACCGACTGCAACGGTGCCGATTTTTTCCGCAATCGAGGTACAGGGAATGTGCTCAGCCGAGCCACTGGCGGCGGCTGTGACGGTTGTCCCGGCAACATCAGTGCTGGCGGAGCGCAATGGGGGGTTGAGCTGAGCGGCGCCGTACAGGTTTATCGCGCCGAAATCTGGGCGTACTTCGTTGGCTTCAATACTGATCGCAACCAGCCGGGCCTGTACCGAATGAATCTGGCGGGCTGCCCCTGCGGCGGAATCGAAGAGATTGTCGAAGGGGTGGAAAACATGCAGGTTCTCTACGGGTACAGTCAACCCGCGCCAGCGGGAGATGGCCAGACAGTGGAGGAGGACAGCTGGCTGGCAGCCGACCAGATCGAAGATTGGTGGCCCGTGATCGCCGCGCGCGTTTCGCTTCTGCAGCGATCGAGCGAGCTTGACGGGGCCGGGGCAGTGCAGAGAGATTTCAATCTCGCAGGTACCTTCGTGACAAGTCCGCTGGATTCGCGTATGCGACATGATGCCTCGACCACGCTGGCACTCCGCAACAGGATCATTATCGATGATTGAGCAGCGCAATATCGCTTTCCCCCGACCCGGGTTACCGGCGAGCTTTGGCCCTCGTCATCAGCGTGGCGTAGCGTTGTTGATCGCCCTGGTGTTCTTGTTGATGCTGACCCTGCTGGGCCTGACCTCGAGCAATGTGGCGGTGATGCAGGAGCGCATGGCCGGCAACCTCACGCAGTCGAATCAGGCGTTCCAACTGGCCGAGTCGGCACTCAAGGCGGTCGAATCACAAGTCTTCGACGAGATCTGTGTCGGAGGCGGCTCGGGCGGATTCGGGAATATTCCGCGCATCGACCTGGCTCTAGGACTGGAGGCCAATGACTGTACGATGAGCGGCTACACCGTGCCCACAGGCAGTTGGGAATTGGCGCCCGGACTGACGCAGCCCGGTGGTGACGGCTGGGCGCGGTTCATGGTTGCCGAGGTGCCCAACCGACCCGTCTGTGACGTTGTAAGAAGTGCTGTCATTGCCGGAGCAGGTAATGTGGCAGTGAATACTCGAAGCTTTATTATCCTAGCGAGCGGTCGTTCGGCCAGCGGTATCAGCGAAGCCGTCGTTCAATCCATCTACACCTGCCTTCTGTGATGCTTATGAAATCGAAAATCTGGTGTATTGCTGCGGTATTTGCTTACACTGCGGCAGTCGGTGTGCCGAACGTGGCCCGTGCCTCTGACCTGGACGTCGCCGACACGCCGCTGTTTGCGGCCGTGTCGATCGACCCGAACATCATGTTTACCCTTGATGATTCGGGGTCGATGCAGTGGGAATACATGCCGGATGGTGAGCAGTTTACCTTCACCATCTTCATGTTTCCGCGGCCGAATGCCCTCTACGGCGGGACAAACTACGCAAATCAGGTGCCGTCTTTCAGGGATGACAGTTTGCATAACTATTTCGGCCGATCTGCGGCCAACAATGGAGTGTTCTATAACCCGGATATCACCTATCGTCCGTGTGCACTGGCTGAT
>CAZIMY010000218.1:0-3403 GCA_964540315.1 uncultured Wenzhouxiangella sp. | reverse complement strand
CAGCGGCGAGTTCGAACTCGAACGCCTGGCCCGTCCGATGCTGGCGGAGTGCGATATTCCGAACCAGTGAACCTCCCTTTCCAATAGCGTAATAGTCCGGCGACTGAAAATGCGCTAGAGACTTCGATTTCGCCTCCTTCGAGACCACGAAAAATTTTCAGCTACGTAACAAATTATTTGCTTAATTGAAGATATAGTCTTGTTTGGCATATTTCATCAAGGTCCGCGATGACTTCTTCAGAACTGGTTTTTCCTTTTCCTTGTTGGATCCTTTTGATGACGATAGTCGCCCTGAGCTTTTCAACATACGCTTCAGCGCAGCTGGACGAGAACAGCCGCAACTTTCTGATTGATCTTTATCAGGCGACCGATGGTGACAATTGGCAGGCCAATGGGGGTTGGTTAGGCCCTGAGGGAACTGAATGCAACTGGGCCAGAGTTCAGTGCCTGGGGAGTAGTGGCGATTTTCTGTTGGATCTCAAAGGCAATCGAATGTCAGGCGAACTGCCGGACTCCATTCTGGATGCAGATGGTTTGGTGGCGTTCTTTGCCTCCGACAATTCTATAAGCGGCACCTTGCACATCGATGCTGACGATCTACCTAATTTGGCAGCTCTCTATTTATCGAAGAATTCGATCTCATCTTTTGAAATCCATCCCGACGCCGCTCCAAATCTGGGGGCTCTCAGAATTACGGGCAGTTCGCTTACAGGCCCCTTTCCACCTGGGCTGAGGGGCCGAGATGCGTTGGAAGATCTTGATCTGTCATTCAACAATCTCTCCGGCGATCTCCCGTCGTGGCTTGGTGAACTTCAACTGGAGCGACTGCGCCTTGCGGGCAACAACTTCAGTGGCTCGATCATCCCTGCGCTGGACGCCATGATCACCGATCTGGATACCGATGGTCTAGGCTCTGTCGATGCACTCCCTGCGCTGCTAGATTTGCGCGGCAACGGCTTCGAAGGCGAGCTGGGTACGGAGATTTTGAGCTTCACCCATACCGTACCTGAGTGGATCGACCTGTGCTGGAATTTTCTGGAAGTGGCAGATCCGGATGTCCAGGCATGGCTGGAGCAAGAACACAGAGAGGCCAATTTTGATCAGTGCCTTGACCACACGATTTCAGACCCACCACTGACGGCGAGCGGCTCCTGGTTCGATCCTGACCGAGCTGGTGAAGGTTTTTCCATCATGTTGCTGGATGACGGCCAGACGCTCGTACATTGGTTCACCTACGCGCAGAATATCGATTCACCTCCACGACAAAGCTGGCTGATCGGCAACGATAAATTGGATAATTTCAGTTTCGAGGCGTTGTTCATGTACGGTCCTGAAGGTGGACAATTCGGCGAGGGACTGCCGGACGCCCAATCCTTCCCGTACGATGTGATCGGCGAGCTGACCTTTGCCTGGACGGATGAGCAACGCTTCGAGTCGGAGCAGGAAGTGACAGATGCGGCGACGCTGGAGAGCGCTAAGCAATTCATCGGTTTGAGGCAACTGACCCAACTGGCTGGCACCACTTGCGAAAACCAGACTGAATATCAAGAGTTTTCCGGTGCTTGGTACAACCCGGACCGAGCTGGCGAAGGTTTCATTGTCGAAGTCCTCCCGGACGATCGCGTCGTCGTCTACTGGTTCACCTACGCGCCAGACGGTTCGGGTGAACACGCCTGGCTGACTGGAGACGGCCGATTCGATAGCGGACCGGAACAGGATGAATTCGGGGTCGAGGTGTCCTTGTTCCAGACCGCGGGCACGTTCTTCGGAGAGGACTTCGTTGCGGAAGACATACAGTTGACTCCTTGGGGAACTATCGACCTGCAGTTCGTTGACGAGGACAACGGCCATGTGAATTGGTCCGGGCCCGAAGGCTTTGGATCAGGCAGCTATGAACTGGCGCGTCTAGCTCAGCCACTTCTGGCAGAGTGTGATTGACAAGCCTTGCAAGGCACTGCGATTATGAGAGTCGGCAGTTAGCCTTTTCTGCGTGGCCCAAGCCCGAGGGCACGTTTTCCTGGTCTGTTAACGTCAGAGTGATCAAACCTGCTTAGACAACCGAAGGCCATATTGACCGTCGTTAAACAGCCAACCACGAGTCCTTGGAAGGGAGCGCCATGCAGCGCCTTTTTACCAGTATCCTAATTGCATTGCTTGCTTCGTTATTCGCATCGTGCCCGAGTCAGGCCCAGATCCCGCCGGTCGAGCGCCAGGCACTGATCGATCTGTACGAGGCCACCGATGGCGACAACTGGCACTATCGTCAGAGTTTTCAAAGCACCACCCTCTGGCTCGACGCCCCAGGGACGGAATGCGAATGGTGGGGCGTACGGTGCTCGGACGAACCCGACCCTGACTCGGGTTTGCACGCCGTTACAGGGCTCTTTCTCCCAGGAAACCGCCTTTCAGGAGAACTTCCACCCGGCCTTCAACATTTGACCTCGCTGGAAGGATTGAACCTAGGAAGCAACCAGCTGACGGGTGAGATTCCAGGTTTTCTTCTCTCCCGACCGCTTCGCACGCTTGATCTAGCCTTTAATCAGTTCACGAGCTTCGGCCAAGCCCCGCCGGGGATGCCGCGCCCCAGTACGTTTACCAATGTATGGCTTGACCACAATCCACTGGGCGAATTTCCACCGAAGCCCTGGACGGACAGTCCATCGCTCATCAGTCTCGATCTGTCGGCGACCCAGCTCTCAGGTTCCCTCGCCCTGGACCGGCCCTTTCCGTCTCTGAAATACCTCAACCTGGCGGAAAACAGCCTCGATCTCGTCGCGGGAGTCGATAGGCTGAACTTCCCGGCACTGGAAACGCTCGACCTGTCTCGCAATCGATTGCAGGCGTGGCCTGCGTTGACTAGCGAGCTCGACGCGCTCACTGGGCTGGATCTGAGCCACAACGAGCTCGGTCCGTCCTGGCCGGAGGGAGCCGGAGGGCTGCTCCAACTTGAGCGTCTCAAGCTGAACGCCAATGGACTGACGGGTCCGCTGCCAGTCTGGTTCGGGTCTCTTTCTCTCAACGTACTCGACTTGGCCGACAACGACATCAACGGGGACATCTCGGTGGTGCTAGCCGCGCTCAGCGAATCCGGCGAATCCGGCGCGCTTAGCCTCAGCGCTCGAAATAACCGGTTGAGCGGTGCACTGCCGGCGGATTTTCCGTGGGAAAGATTCAAATCCGGCCAAATCAGATTCCGCAACGGGCATGCACTGGACCTGTGCAACAACCCGCTCGAGATTCCCGAGGGTATGGACGAGGCACCGATCAATGCGGTCCATCGCGGCGAAAATCTGCGCGATTGCCTGGAGATTGCGCGTCAACCCATAGACCCCACGATCAGCGGCAGCTGGTTTTATCCACCCACCGCTGGCGAAGGCTTTTCGGTGATGCTCCTGGAAGGCGG
>CAZIMY010000217.1:0-3415 GCA_964540315.1 uncultured Wenzhouxiangella sp. | reverse complement strand
GCCTGGCATGGCTGGCTCGGCATCGACTCTGGCCGATTGCCGATTTTCTGGCGCAGCGCGGCGATCTGCCCTCGGGCCTGGCCGCGCTGGCAGCCCCCCTTGCAGGGCCGCAGCGCCGGGACATGCGCCTGCAGCTGGTAGAGGACCAACGGGTGGTCTCGTCACTGGTCAAGTCTGGGGTGCCGGTTCTTGTGCTCAAGGGCGCGCTCCTGGCTCAAACGGTTTACCCGACGCCTGAAAGTCGTTTCCGAACCGATCTCGATCTGTTGGTCGACGCAAATAACGTTCCAGCAATCGAAGCGCAACTTCGTGAGCTCGACTACGATCGACCCGAGGGGGCGCAGAGCGCCATGCCCCTGCGCCAGTCGCAGTGGACTCGTCGGTCTGGAGAACGGACCTTTTCGGTCGATCTTCACTGGGATCTGCGAAATCACCCCGCCTTACAGGCGCGCTTCAGTTTTTCGGAGCTCATCGAGTCCAGCCAGCAGCTTCCGGCGCTTGCCGAACAGGCCCTCGGGATGGGGCCGGCGCATGCGCTTCTGAATGCCAGCATGCATTTTTTCAATGACTATGCTGACGAGAGACCGCATCAGTGGCTGCTGGACAAGGACCTGCTGTGGCGGTCGATGAGCTTGGAAGAGCAGGCACAGGCCATGGAGCTTGCCTGCGATCGCGGTCTAGCGGGGTTGCTGGCCGAGAGCCTGGATCTGACGCACGAGGCCTTCGATACGCCGGTGGATTGGGGCGATATTGAACGACTGCGCGATGTGGGTCGAACACAGTGGACTACAGGTCTGGTTCAAGCCAACAAGAAGCGCCATACTGCCTATTGGTTCGCACTCAAGAGCGAACCTGGTCTGCGCCGAAAACTGGCCCGGATCAAAGCAGGCCTGTTCCCGTCTGCCAGCTACATCCGTCGCCTCTATCCCGAAGGCTCTCGATTCGGACTACTCGGTCTCTACCTACGCAGAATCACCACCAGCTTCAAAACAAACTCTGCATAAAACCAAACAACCACAGTCTCTTGCCCTGATCTTTAGTTTCTTGTGCCTTGAACCGTTCCCCTTGAACCTGTTCCAATGCCGAATCCGTTGACCTACGCGTGGACCCGGCTGCGCAGCGCAGCTACCCGCTCCTATAGTCTTCCAGCACCACTGAGCTGGCGTCTACTTCTGCCCGATCGCGCGACTGCAGTCCAGCGCGCTATGCTGCTTGAATATCTACAAACTGGCAACACATTCGCTCGATTGTTCGACCTGGGCCTGGCGCTGATTTTCTGGCCTTGGAAGAGTCTCAGGCGTGCCTGGACGCTCACTCGGCTCCATGCGCGTAAAGTGTCTCGATTCCGATCCAGGCCGCTTCAGTTTCTGCAACAAATCTGGCTCGCCTGGTGTCACGGAGTCAGTCCAGACATGTATTATCAGATGGGTATGGCAATGTCCCCGTCTCCGATACGGCCTATGGAGTGGATGCAGAACGGGCACGCCTCCTTGCTGTCGAGAGTGTTTCGAAAAGACAAAAAACTGCTGGAAATCAACGACAAGCTGCTTTTCGCTGAGATCATGCGGAAACACAATGTGGCCACGCCGGATATCCTTGGCGTTTTTGCCGATGGCAAACCAGCTGGCCCGACAACCGGTTTGCAACTTTTAGAGGCGCTGAACAGACGAAACGACCTATACGTCAAACCGATACGAGCCAGCGTCGGACTCAATCAGCTGCTACTTCGCCGACAGGATGATGGTGCCTGGGCTTGCACCCCCTCGACCTATAGCAGTCCGAGGTTCAGTTCAACGTTGGCAAAATTTGGCAAACAAAGCCTAGAAACAAGTCAGATATATCGTCTGATGTGCCATCTATCGAGCGTTTGTCCTCTGATCATCCAGCCAAGGCTGGTCAATCACCCCAATCTGCCCGACTTGGGTGGCCCCGCGCTTCAGGCTGTTCGCATTCTTTCTGGAATGCGGGGCCAAGAGGTGGTGATCCTCAGAGCGTTGCTCCGCTTGCCATTCCGGGACCAGATTGCATCACAGTGGGGCGTTAATTCGGCCGTCGACCTGGAGACCGGGCTACTGGGCAGCACGTTCGAAGACTATCCGGACCCTTCAGTTTCGGAACGATTCTCACCTGAAGGGCCCGTCATCGTCGGCTTTCAGGTGCCTTGCTGGCCGGAAACCCTGAGTCTTGTGAGCCGGGCCCATCTTGCACTGCCGGATTATTCTTTTCTGGGTTGGGATATTGCCATCACGCCAACCGGCCCTGCCGTGATTGAAGCCAATGGTAATTACGGCTTTTCTAGCCTGCAAAAGCCAAGTTCCGCGCCAATAATCGACGAGAAATTTCTATCCGTCTTCGAATACTGGGCCAATAGACCAAAAGCTGAGTTATCCTGACGACTGGCGGCCTTTTGCCTAGGCCCTTGTGCTTTTTGACCCTTTGACCTCTTTACCCCTTAGTCCTCTTCACCCTCTTCACCCTCTTAACCCTTTGAAATGACCCCCCTCCACCTGATCGGCCGAACCGAGCCGCTGTTTGCACCTGACATCGAGGCTCACGAGTCCGAGCTCTCTGACTTGGTGGCTTCTTCGCGCTTCCTGGTAATCGGCGGCGCGGGATCAATCGGGCAGGCCGTTGCCCGCGAGATCTTCAAGCGCAATCCCCGGGCACTGCATGTCGTCGATATTTCCGAAAACAATATGGTCGAGCTGGTGCGGGATATTCGCTCGACCCTGGGCTATATCGACGGTGATTTCCGGACCTTTGCCATCGACTGTGGGCGTCGCGAATTCGAAGCGCTGATCGCGGCTGAGCAGCACTATGACTATGTGCTCAATCTGTCCGCGCTCAAGCATGTCCGGTCAGAGAAAGATCCATTCACCCTCATGCGGATGATCGAGGTGAATATCCTGAATACCATTGCCACAATCGAGCATAGCCGGACCGCTGGAGCCAAAAAGTATTTCTGCGTTTCGACTGACAAGGCGGCCAATCCGGTCAATATGATGGGTGCGAGCAAGCGCATCATGGAAATGTTCCTGATGCGCGAAAGTGACTCGATTCCGATTTCAACCGCAAGATTTGCCAATGTGGCGTTTTCCGACGGCTCGCTGCTGCATGGTTTCAATCAGCGCTTCGCCAAACGCCAGCCGATCACTGCCCCCAACGATGTACGTCGCTATTTCGTGACCGCCCAGGAGTCGGGCGAGCTCTGCCTGAGCTCCTGCCTTCTCGGCGGCAATCGCGAAATCTTCTTCCCCAAGCTGTCCGAGGCACTGCACCTGACCCGATTTTCCGATATCGCGGTACGCTATCTCGAGGAGCTTGGTTACACCCCTTTCGAATGCGCGAGTGAGGAGGAGGCCCGAGGACGTTCGGACGAGCTGATTGCCAAGGGCCAGTGGCCGGTTTATTTCTT
>CAZIMY010000216.1:0-3492 GCA_964540315.1 uncultured Wenzhouxiangella sp. | reverse complement strand
TATCCCCGAGGGTTTTGGCGTGCCGAAGATGGGGCCGATATCGACCGGCCTGGGCATCATCATGTATTTTCGTCTGGTTGATGAGACCGGCGACTATGACCTGACCGAACTGCGCGAAATCGCCGACTGGATGATCAAATATCCGCTGCAGTCGGTTACAGGCGTGACTGAAGTGCTTGCCCTTGGCGGGTTTGAAAAGCAATACCAGGTTCGTCTCAATCCTGATCTGCTGATCGCCTATGCTTTACAGGTTTCAGATGTGATCAGTGCGCTGGAAAGCGCCAACCGCACCACCGGTGCGCAGTTTATCGAAGTCGGCGCCGAACAGTACACTGTCCGCGGAGTGGGTCTTGCCCGATCGCTTTCCGACTTAGCCGAAACCCCGGTCAAAACCGTTGATGGGCGTACCGTTCGAGTGAGCGATCTCGGATCTGTTGAGATCGGCGGCGGCGCGCGTCAGGGGTTGGCGACCGCCAATGGCGAGGGTGAAGCAGTCGTTGGACTCGTGCTGAAGCTTTACGGCACGAACACGTCAGAGGTCATCGAGCGTGCTCACGAGCGTTTCGATGAGATCAACGCCTCCCTGCCCGACGGCGTGCGCGCGGTTCCCTATTATGATCAGGGTACGCTTGTTGAGCGGGCGGCCTCAACCGTGACCACCGCGCTTTGGCAGGGCGCGCTGCTGGTTGCGGTGATTGTTTTTCTCTTTTTGGGCGGCTGGCGGCCAAGCCTCGTCGTCGTCATGTCGATCCCGTTTTCCGTCGGGTTCGCCTTTATCGCCATGGGCGTGCTTGGCATCAGTGCAAACCTCATGTCTCTCGGCGGTGTCGCCATCGCCATCGGTATGATGGTGGACGGCGCGATCGTCATGGCCGAGAACGCGGATCGGGGGTTCCGCGAAAGACGAAATGGCGAGAGCGACCGGGAAGTCGTGGCGCGCTCAAGCGCAGACGTCATCGCGCCGTTGATCGGCGCTGTTGCGGTGGTGATCATTGTGTTTCTTCCGCTCTTTACCCTGCAGGGCGTCGAAGGCAAGACGTTCCGTCCGCTGGCGGCATCAGCTGCGCTTGCCATGACCGGCTCGCTGATCTACTCGGCCTTGATTGCCCCGGCCATGGCCTATGGGCTGATCAAGCCCCCACGGATAGCAGCCACTGGCGACGGCAGGATCGGAGAGCTGGTCAAGCCCATGGCGGTGTTCTTTGTCCGTGTGCGGCCTGCCGCGGTGGCGCTTGCCCTCGGCCTGCTTCTTATTGGCGGGTTTGCGGGTTCGCGGCTCGGCTCGGAGTTCACGCCCGCGCTTGAAGAGGGCGATATCCTCCTGCGCGTTTCGATGGCGCCATCCATATCGCTGACGGAAGGTCGGGAGATCTCGACCCGGCTGGAGCGCCGTCTTTTAGAGCGCTTTGTTGAGATCGACTCGATTGTCAGCCGTATCGGTCGCGGCGAAGTCGGCGCCCATGCCGATCCCGTCAACAACATCGAGTCCTTTGTCGCGCTGAAACCACGATCGCAATGGCGCGCCGATCTTACCCCGGATGATCTGCGCGCGGCCATATCCGAAGACCTGGAGAGTTTTCCGGGCGTTCGGGTCAATATTGGCCAACCGATTGCCATGTCCGTCGATGAGCTTCTGACCGGGACCAAAGCTCAGCTTGCGGTGAAAATCTTCGGGCCGGACCCCGACGTGCTGCTGAAAGGTTCTCAGGACTTGCAATCCCTCCTGCAGGCAGTGGCCGGCGCAACCGATGTTCAGGCAGATCAGATCACAGGTGCTCCTCAACTGGTTGTCTCTGTCGATCGCACAGCGCTTGGACGATATGGCCTCACCGTGGAGGACGCGCTCGATACGCTGCGGGCGGCCGTTGGCGGCGCGGAAGCCGGAGCACTGTTTGAAGGAGTGCGGCAATTTCCCGTTGTGGTTCGATTCGAGGAAAATCGCCGCGACAGCGCCGAGACAATTGGCAGGCTGATCCTGAAGAGCGACAGCGGTGCGCAAGTGCCCTTGTCCAGTGTCGCCAACATAGGCAAAGTGATTGGTCCCCGGCAGATTACCAGAGAGAATGGCGAGCGGTTCATCACCGTGCAGTTGAATGTGCGCGGGCGTGACATCGGCTCCTTTCAGGCCTACGACCAAGCGGCGACCGACGCAGAGCTAAACCTCCCGCCTGGCTACCGGATCGAATGGGGCGGTCAGTTCGAGCTTCAGCAACAGGCCAATGCCCGCTTTGCTGTCGTCATTCCAATCACGCTGGGCTTCGTCCTGCTGATCCTGTTAATGGTGTTCGGGCGGCTGAAATCGGCGATCCTGATCCTGCTGAATATTCCGCTTGCCCTGACCGGCGGCGCGCTGGCGTTGTGGTTGACGGGGCTGCCCGTGTCGGTGCCTGCCACGGTTGGCTTCATCGCGCTGTTCGGAATCGCGCTCGGTAATGGCATGGTTCTGGTGAGCTTCATGGATAGCTTTGCCCGCGAGGGTTGCGACCGCGATGAGCTCGCTATTAAGGCGGCAGGTTTGCGCGCAAGGCCAGTCCTGATGACAGCGCTGACCACTGCGCTCGGTCTGGCTCCGCTGCTGTTGGCCACCGGCGTTGGCGCGGAGGTCCAACGACCGCTTGCCACCGTGGTAATGGGCGGACTGATCTCTTCGACCATACTGACTCTTCTGGTGCTGCCAGCCCTGCATAAATGGTTCGCACCGCCGTCGAAACACCACGCCACTCTGCAAAGGGCTAGACATGCTGGCCGCTAACTGACCCCCGTCAGCGCCTGATGGACAGATTGGGGTGATTGCTTAAGGGAGACTTTCTGGCTCTTCATGATTCTTGAAAGAGGCGATGATGAGATAGAAAAAGCCCGCCTGCCCGATGAAGCCGACGATGTGGTCAAGGACATCAAGCGCCAGACCCGACGTCATCTGGTGTCAACACATGTTTTTCTGAGCCAATTCGATCTGACGTCCGTTTGATGACGGCACCCTTATAGGAAAAGCCCCCGCAGAACGGGGGCTTTCTTGTACTTGCATATGGCGCGTTTGCGCCGAGCCAGGGCTAGTTCGGAAAATCAACCCGGAACACAGTCTCGGTGCTGCTGCGGATTTCCAGCGTTTTGCCGCGCGGATCGAATGTAAGAATCTGCTCATCGAAGCGGGGTGGATCGCCAAACTCCAGCTCCCCTTCAGCGTCATCGTCGACCTCAATCTGGCCGATGTTTGAAAATTCGCCATCACCATTGATGTCAACCAGGAAATCATAGAACCCGGCACCCGGCATGGCGTCCAGTTCAATCTCTAATGAAACCCGGTTGGTGCGGATTTCGTACTCGGCAACGGCTCGGGCACCGGCGTATTGCGAAGCCCCGATATTGTCGAACTGGACGCGGACTTCGTCGCTGCTGGCTGAGCCGCTCCCGCCGGGACCACTGCCCGGGCCTCCACCGGGTCCACCCCGGAAAGGCCTTGAAGCACCAGGGCCATGAGAAGAACAGGATACG
>CAZIMY010000215.1:0-3498 GCA_964540315.1 uncultured Wenzhouxiangella sp. | reverse complement strand
GGTCGCGATCGTATTCAGGCTCGCATGCAAGCGGAGCGCGAGAGCCTTGGCACACAGATAGTGAGGCTGCGCCAGATCGAAAGTGACCAGGACGATTCATGACCTTACAAATAACAAGGTTGTCTTCGGATTGTGAATCGAGATTGGTCAATCTGATTCGAGCAGACGCCTGGATAATGGACTTGTTGCGAGCTGTGCGATCCTTGCAGCTCCCAGAATGGTGCATTGCAGCAGGCGTTATCCGCAACAAAGTCTGGGATCATTTACACAATTACAGTGACCGAACCGAGCCTTCGGATATCGATGTGCTTTTTTACGATCAGGAGCGAACAGCGGGTAGTTTTCAAGCTGATGTAGAACAGAAACTTTCGGCTCTGATGCCCGGAGTGAACTGGGAAGCTGTCAATCAGGCGACAGTCCATAGCTATCACAACGATGCGCCCTACGGATCCATAGACGAGGCGGTGTTGCGTTGGGCTGATCAGGTGACTGCGGTGGGTGCCTATCTTACCGACGACGACCAGATTGTTATTGTGGCACCATCGGGGTTGCAAGATCTGTTTGACATGGTTGTTACTCCAAATCTGTTGACTTCAAATGCGGACAGTGTTTACCGGAATCGAATGAGATCAAAAGGGTGGGAAGAACGCTGGCCCAAGCTGACAATTGTGTGGCCTGGAGATCGGATATGATTATTGAAAAATGCTACAGCACCTGTCGCTGGCAACGCCTAAAACTGAGGGATATTTCCATGTCGGCAACGCTATTGGCATTGATTTTCTCGACGTCGGTTTCGGCGCAGGTGGTCACTGTGGTGGGCACCCGACATCTGTCAGGACTGGAGATTTCACCCACGACCGAACAGCTTGAACACACTGTCGAGGCACTGGCGTCATTTAACCCGACCCAGGTGTGCGTGGAGCGAATGAGTGGTGAGCGAATCGAATTGTTGCTGGCCGATCCTCAACGGCATGGGTTTTCCTTTAAGCCGGATTGGCACGGACGACCCCTTGCGACAAAGATCGTGCCGATTGGCGCAGAGCTTCAGCTGATGCTAGAGCGCCGAGCGGCCGATGCGCGCGCTGAGGCGAGTGCATTGATTGATCGCTGGAACGCGCTGAATAGCGACGATCAGATTCGCGTGATCGCGCTGCAGCTTGCCGGCTACGAATTTCATTCGGCCACTTTGAACTGGTTCTGGTTAGAGCGGGCAATTCGTGATCAAGCAGTTGATTCCCTGGGTCAGAACGCGGTTGATGCATTAAACGAAGCGCTGAGCTCCAGCCACGAAGTTTATTCACTCGGAGTACGTCTGGCGCATAGGGTCGGCCTACATGACCTGTGTACGGCAGATTCGCAAGAAGACGAAAGCACAGGTATAAAGACCGCGCTTGCGCTTGGCGGGGACGAAATTCTTGCACACCCTGAGATTCGAGCAAAGATGAATCAACTCGTATCTGAACAAGATGCCTACTGGCAGCCAGGCAGTGGTCAAGCGGCACTGACGCGAATGCTCGAGTATTTTAACAGCGATGAATTTATAGAGCAGGATCAGCGACTGCAGTGGGAAGCGTTGCGTAAACTCGATAACGAGGCCGGTGCCTTTCACCGACGATTTATGTATTGGCATGCGCGCACCGCTGAAATCTCTGCCGAGCTATATCGCGCCCTTGCGCAAGGCCCTCAAGAGCGCGTGATGCTCATCATCGGGGCGGCCCATCGACCATTCACTGAGGCTGAGCTTCGTTCCCAGCCGTGGATCGAGGTTAAAGCCGCAAGCTCGCTGCTGGACTCGGAGTAAGAACTCAATCACCGCCTTAGGAATAGATCCATGCTGAGCAAAACTACTGCAACCTTCGCATTGGCTATCTTGCAGAGCTCCTGCGTATTCCTGGCGCCATCACAAATAGCTGGGAAAGAGAGCACCTCGACGGAAGCCGGAGACCATTGGAGCTGCTTCACTGAGCCAGAAGGTCTATTGCGTCGCGAACAAGTCATCAATGGCCTACTGCCACGTGTTGCATTTGTCGGCGAGACTGAGTTCAGTGATGTAGAAACTCGTATGCATCGGCACAATGCGCCGGCGCTGTCGGTTGCGGTCATTCGCGCCGGGAAACTTGACTGGACGGCAGCGTGGGGCTCAGGTTCAGTCAATGGAGAGCGAGTCGATTGCTCCACATTATTCCAGGCGGGATCGCTGGCTAAACCGGTAACGGCATTGGCTGCACTTCGCCTACAGCAGGCTGGCATCCTGGATTTTAACCTTCCGATTGACGACTATCTGGATTCTTGGCAACTTCCGCCTGGGCATCAAACTGATGCCAATCCCGTCACATTTCGTAATTTACTGAAACATACTTCGGGCATCACTCCGGGGGGCTACCAGGGTTATGAGCAAGGCGAGCCGATTCCTGAGGACCTGCAAATCGTTCAAGGTTATCCGCCAAGCAATTCAGATGCCGTCGAGGTGCTCGAACCACCCGGCAGCGTGCTGGCCTATTCTGGCGGTGGATACACGCTGATTGAAATCGCACTGCAGGATACATTGGGTGATCCGTTCGAGAAAATCATGCACGATTGGTTGATTGAGCCGGTCGGCATGAAGCAGGCTGATTTCGCTCTGATCGTTCCTACTGCGAGCAATTCGCCTGCGGCACGCGGTCATCACAGCGATGGAAAACAGGTTGCTGGCGGTTGGCGACAGCACCCGGAACAGGCTGCCGCTGGATTGTGGTCGACTGCTAGCGACTTGGCTGTTTTATTGGTTGAAATGCATCTGGCTCTGAAAGGGAAAAGTGATGTCTTTGGAGAAGAGAGTATGTTTGAGTTGCTCGCAGATCCCTTTGCTGGACACCTTTATGGCTTCCGCTTGGTTTCAGGAGAAGACGAACAATTCTTAGCACACTACGGTGCTACCGTTGGTTACCGCTCAGCTATGATTTTTAATCCTCAAAGTGGCGATGGGGCAGTGTATCTGAGCAATTCAGATAACGGAACGACATTAGGGCGCGAGTTCCTTGCCGCTGTGTCCAGGGTATACGAGTGGCCCATTCTTCCGAACAAATGGGTCGAGCGGGCATCTCCATCTGAGGAATTGCTTCGATCTTTGAATGGCCGCTACCTGTTCGAGGGCGGTTTGGCGGTCTCTGTCGAGTATCGAAACGAAGGAGTCACGATCATCTTTCCGAACGATGATCGCTACCTGATGGTGCCGATCGTCGGAGAAGGTTTGCAGTTCATTCATCCTCGAAGCGCTGTGCAAGCCAGTTTCAGTAGCGATAAAGCGCGTTGGATGATCGAATTGTACGGCGAAATTGGCGAGCGTGTGGATACAAATTGAAGCGTTTTAATCTATGTTGATCTGCGGCCGTTCGAACGCGCCCTGATAGTCGGCGGCAGGCGCTGGCCGGCCGAGAAGGAAGCCCTGCACCACATCGACTCGACACTGGATCATGTGGCCGAGCTGCTGGCGGGTTTCCACACCTTCGGCCAGCACCG
>CAZIMY010000214.1:0-3521 GCA_964540315.1 uncultured Wenzhouxiangella sp. | reverse complement strand
CACCGCAACCGATTTAGCGGGCCTGGTTTCCGTAAGTCAGGGCTATGAGACCGGCATGCTATCCGAGCGCGGGTCGGTGTCGGTGGATGAGCGTACAAATACGCTGCTGGTCACCGATACGCTGGATCGCATCGACGAGGTTCGGGCGCTTGTCGCGGAGCTTGACCGTCCGGTTCGCCAGGTCCACATTGAGTCGCGCATCGTGATCGCGAGACATGATTTCAACTATCAGCTCGGTGTTCGTTTCGGTGTGACCGGCGCGCGAACCGATTCACGGGGCAACCTCTACACGGCCTCCGGCGGTTCAGGTGCTAACGAGACCATGATCCGCAGTGGTTTGCTCAATCGACGCGCAGGCAATGGGAGCAGTACCCCGGTAGACTTGCCCGGGCTGGACGACCGACTGAATGTCAATTTGCCGGTTTCAAACGCTGCAGGCAGCCTTGGCGTCAGTATTCTTGCAGCCGACTACATGTTGGACTTGGAACTGAGCGCGCTCGAAACCGAGGGCCGTGGCGAAGTCATTTCCACGCCGCGCTTGATTACGGCCAACCAGGTCGAAGCGTTCATCCAGCAGGGTGTGGAGATTCCATTCGAATCACTGCAAGGCGGTAACAACGCTGGCGCTGTGAACGTTGAGTTCAAGGAAGCAGTTCTGGAGCTTCGCGTCAAGCCATTGATTACACCCGATAACCGCGTGCAGCTAGATCTGAATATCAAGCAGGATACCGTCGGAGAAATTTTTGAAACCGGACGGGGTGGATCGGTGCCCTCCATTGACACCCGGGAAATGGGTACAAAAGTTTTGGTCGATAATGGCCAGACCGTCGTTCTTGGGGGGATTTTTCAGGAAGAGCGCAATTTCTCAACCACCAAGGTTCCCGTTCTCGGAGACGTCCCCGTCATGGGCTACCTTTTCAGGCGCCGGGGCAACGATGATCAGAAGCGTGAGCTGTTGATTTTTGTCACACCTTCGATACTCGACGATCGCGTCGTTCTGGATTAAGGGCAGGGAGTCTGAACGTATGAACATTTGTTACTCGCACTCACTTTTCTCGAAGGCGAACGGAATGAATTATCTGAAAGCGGGATTTGCCTTTTTCACTGTCCTTACATTGGTGGCGTGCGGCGGAGGATCTTCCGGGTCGTTTGATGCCGGGCGCGAAGCTCGAATGACGGTGACACCCCAGCAGTCTTCCGTAGAAGCCAATCCATCCAATCTGGCGCCCGATCCTGATGCGCCTTTTACTGCGCAGGTAGACGTGCGTCTCGTGCTCGCTAATGGCGATATGGCGAATGACGGCACTTCGATTACGCTGTCCTCGAGCAGCGCCGCGCGCGGGGTGATCTCGCCTCTCTCGGCACCTGCCGAAACGGCGGCCTCGGCGACGGCGACGACGACAGGCGGCGTTGCCCGGTTCTGGTTCACTGCCAGCAGCCAAACTGGTCCGGTCTCACTGACGGCATCTACCCAGAATCCGGCGGGCACGGGCACCTTGTCCGCCAGCTCGCAAATCGAGGTTGTGCCAGCCTCGGATCAGGCGGCTCGACTGAGAATTGAAGGCGGTGCAACCATGCCCGCGAATTCTGTGGGCGTTCCAATTTTTCTCGGCTCTCCCTACATCAATGAATTGACGGTTCGGTACACCGGACCTGACGGCAACGCCGGCGATGTTGCAGAAGGCCAAGTCGCGGTCGCCATAGCGCCGGTCTCACGGGGTGCTTTTTCTACTTTGGACGACCCTGAGACCGCCGACATCAATGAATTCGAAGTGCTTGTTGGTAGCGGCCCGGTCAATATGACCGCAGGTGTTACCACCCTGTTCGTTCATAGTTTTGATCAGCCCGGAATGGTGACGATCTCAGTCACGGCACAGGATGCGACAACCGGAGAGAGATTTTCTGAAGACTTCTCCATCGAAATAGAAGACGGCGCTGCCGATTTCCTGCCCGCTGAGCTGTCGTTCAACGCTTCATCGGATCCTGTGTATGTGACCGGCACCGACGCAACGACAACCAAGCAGTACACGTTGACTGTTTTAGATGCCGGCGGCAATACAGTGCCTAATCCTGTCGCCGACGGTGTCGCTTACAACAACGTCAGCCTGGAACTGGAGGCGCCGGCAGGTAGCGGTGCACGTCTGACAGGCACTGGGGCGGCCGGTCCGGTCAGCGGGTCTGACATCAAGGTTCGATCTGTCAACGGCATTGTCCAGTTTTCTCTGAGCGCGGGCTCTGAAATCGGTCCCCACAAAATCACTGCAACGGCTGACCGCGCCGACAACAACGTTGATAACGACATCCAGGATGCGCTGAGCGCAGAGACCACGGTCAACGTTGGCGATGGCCAGCTGTTCGCGCTGCGGATGGTTAGCCCAATTTTAAATGCCATCAATGTCAATCCGACGACGACGTCTGTCGAGACCTCGTTTGAGCCGACGGTCGATCCAATTACCGGCGCGTTTATTCCACCGAATCCTGACGGCACCTACTCATTTACCGTGAGTGCTATCGGAACCGACCGCGCTGGCAATCCGCCACTGCCCGGCGGGACCATTAACTTCGGCAAGATTGATGCTCCGACTTCGGGTACCATCCCGCCGTTCTTCGTCTTCTCGGGAGGTCTTGGTGATCCGGAAGAAGGCGGATTGTTGTTTACTGCCCAGGACGTCGGCGAGGAATTTGGTGACGATCCCACGCGACCTGACGAAGCGGTTGAACCCGGCGACGCCTTGGCGCTGTTGGGTAAATTAGTGCCCGGCAACCGCGAGCACGAGGCCGCAAGACAGGTCGCCAGCGTTGTGGACGATCAGTCGGTGACCGTCACTGCGCCTTTCAACTCGAACGACAGCATCGGACAGATTGTTGACGACGGGGCGGTTATTCCCTGGGTGATCGGTCGGTCTCAGGTCGGCGTTGTCGATCCGAACTTTACCTTGGACGAACGGGGCCGGGGCTCGGTTCGCCTGACCTACCCGATCAACTCACTCGGCGCGCCATTGGTGCTTTGGGCACAGGGCGAACGGGTAGAGTCAGCCGCGACGAAAACAGTGGCAGACGTCAATTCGCTCCGTTTCCCGGGTGTTGCACCGCTGTTGCTCACAGCGGAGCCTTCGGTTGTTCCTGGCAATGCAACGGTTCCGGTCAGACTTTGCGTGACCGATGGTTTGCGGGCACCGATCAATAACGTTTTTGTTTCCGGGGCTATTACCGACGGAACGGCGACCGGAACACTGGACGGCTCGCCAATGCCTACAACAACCGAAGATGCCACTGGCGTCAGCGGTTCGGGCTGCGTCGTTACTGAAGTCACCACGACTGGCATGGTTCCCGATGGGGACTCGTCAACGATCACCTTTTCAGTTGGGGAGGCACAGGCCGAGGTTGAGGTCGCGCCTCCCGGTTCTGCTCGCCTGATTGTTTCTCCTTCTCAGGTCACCGACAACACTCGGAGCGGCTTCACCCGGACCGTGTCTTTGGAACTGCTGAATGCTGCCGGGGAGCCAATTTCCGGGGTGGGC
>CAZIMY010000213.1:0-3532 GCA_964540315.1 uncultured Wenzhouxiangella sp. | reverse complement strand
GGCGCGCAGGATGAACCGCAGCGAGATCAGCCCTTGACCAAGGCGATTAGAGAACGGCGTGCGACACTATCACGTCGCTTGACCGGACTGTTGCGCCGGTACCGCGTCCAATCCTTGCCTTGCTGCCGCATCAGGGCCCTGCTAACCAATTTTTGCCCCATTGGCTTGAAAGCACTGCAATCATGTCAGGTTCTTACAGGATGCGGAGAAGACTATCAGACGCGGCGCGAGCTATCAGGGGGAAGCTCCCCCATCTCTGGAGCAAGCACAGCGACTTCGCAGATTCTCCAAGTCACGCGACCAATGAATGGACGCCCCTCGTTGGGGGCGAAAGGATCCGAGCCGTCTTTCTTGTAGTAACGCCGCAGGTGTGGCCATCTCTCGAACCAGTCTGGCGCCAAGCGTCTGAAGATGATCGGTTCGAAACCAAGGTTGTGGTCGTCGAGAAGAACGACGCGGCAGATGCGCTTTCTGGCTTGATCGGCGCCCGCGAGCTCTTGCTCCGAAATGATGTGCCGTTCACCAGTGGATCTCACTTTGATTTGCGCGCCTACAGGCCTCATCTCGTTTTCTATCCACTTCCTTATCAATTTTACCCAAAGGGATTCGACCATGCGACGGCAAACGAATGCGGCGCTCGAATTGCATATGTGCCTTACGGGCTAGAAGTGGGAGGCGGCGCAGCGAACGCGCGTTACCAGCATGATGAACTCCTTCAGCGCCAAGCGTGGCGCATTTTTGTAAGGTCTAAAGAACAGCAAAGGAACTATGGTCGCTACTGCGCGTCAGGAAATGCCCATGTGGTCATCACGGGACATCCACGTTCGGACCGACTGGCGCGATCCGAACATGGAATGCACTCAGCTTTTGTCGAGCGCGCGAAGGGCCGCAAGATTATCCTGTGGGCTCCTCATTTTTCCGTTGCCACTAGGCGAAAGTGGTCATCATTTCTTGAAAATCATGAGGCAATAATTTCTGAGATTGAAAAGCGCTCGGAGCAATTTTTCGTTATGCGTCCTCATCCATTCCTTAAGCGGGCGCTGCGAGTGACGGAAGGATGGTCAGCGAAAAAGACGCAGGCGCTCTTTGATAGAATTACTGCATTGGAGAACGTCTACTTGGACAAGGCTCCTGATTATTGGCCCGTTTTTGCTGCTTCGGACGCACTGATGACCGACCCGGGGTCATTTCTCGTTGAATACCTTCTATTCGACAACCCGATCTGCCTTCTGGACAGTTGGGACAACATGGGGCTTTCGCACGAAGCAGCCGCATTCGATGCGTTCCGACCAGGACGAACGACGGAAGAGATTAGGCGCTTCATGGATGATGTTGCAGAAGGAAATGACGACAAAGCGCAGGCGAGGGCATCTGCACGTCGAGAGTACTTTGGCGATCTCGATGGACGTGCAGCCGAAAGAATAGTCGAGGCAATGGTGAGCGGCATGTCCGACCGCGCCTTTGTTCCTAAAGCGAGTACTCATACAAGCGACCATGTTGCCGCGCTGAATTACTGGAAGAAGGCTACGACAACCTACCTCGCACCGCCCGAATACTATGAACGGCAACATGCGATCCTCATGGAGTTGCTAGACCGCCTGAGACCCTCCGGATTTGCGCTCGATATAGGCTGCGGCGATGGCCGTTTCACGGAGCTCTTCGCGGAACACTGCGTTTTCGTCGAGGGCATAGACCCGGGCGCCAGCCTCATAGCTCAGGCTGTTATGAATGCGAAGGAACGCGGGATAGATAACATCGAGTATCGCGTCGGAAACATCGAAACCCATCAGGATATCGCGAGTTACGATGTGGTGTCATGCATGGGCGTGCTTTCCGGTATTATCGATAACGAGAGCTTTCTTCGGGTCACTCAACGCATACGCGCATCGGCAAAGCCGGGTGGCTTGCTTGTGCTGAAAGAATCTCTCAGCATTGGCGAACCTCAAGGCGTTCACACCGATGGGTACATAGCGGTCTACCGCAACATTGACGACTATCTCGAGGCGTTCCGCAATGCGGGGTTTTCCCTTGAAGAAGAAACCACAATCGCTCCTACGAACGAACAGGGCCTGACCAATCGGTTGTTTGTTTTGCGTGCGCGTAACTCAAGGCAGTTTTCATGAACGCTCTGCCAGAGGCCCACAAGCCACGGGCGATAGTTCTTCTTTCCGCAGGTCAAGGCGCGCGTTTGCGCCCTTTGACTGAGAAATGCCCCAAATCCCTACTCCATATCGGCGACACACCCATTTTACAGACGATCCTCGACCCTTTGCTAGAAACGGGACCGCGTGAGATCATAATCGTGACTGGCTTCAAAAGCCAAAAAGTCGAAACTTGGATTTCAACGACCTATCCCGAGATGCCCATTCGAATGGTTGAGAATGGCCGATTCCGGGAAGATACGAACATCCTTTCTGCCAAGATCGGCGTCGACGCGCTGCACCGGCCGGAGAATGGCTACTTCATCGTTGAAACCGACATCATTGCAACGCCAGATGTCTGGCGCTCCATCGTGGCACAGGAAATCAGGCTCGGCAGTTACTGGGTGACACGTGGAGTCTATGGGCCGGGCCTGACTGGCGGCATCGTAAATGTCAACGCCGCATCAGTTGTAACCGATATACGCTATGAGCCGCGCTTCGACCCTAGCTTTGTGGGATGGCCGAAAATGCTCGGTGTGCTCAGTGTCGGGCCCGAAGAGGTATCAGTTGATATTGAGGCACGCGATGAGCTTGCAGCGCGGTCAGTTTCCCAATACTACATGGCACCCTGGATAGCCCATGCATCGCGCCTTCCATGTTCCGCATTCGATTTAAAAGATAGGTTCGCCATGTCCTTCAACACGCAGGAAGCCTTCGAGGAAGCTCAGAAATGCTACGCGTTATTGAATCGGAAATGACCGGCATGAAAGTCGTTCTTTACCCGGTCTCGGATCTCAAACACATTGAGGGTTTCAGCGCCAAGCGAGTCGAGTGGCTATTGAGCAAGATCGTGCAGGAGAAATTCTGGACCAAACCGCTCGCGCTCGACGATAAGCATGGAATCGTGCTGGATGGTCAGCATCGGATGGAAGTGGCGAAGAAGTTGAACCTGAAAAATGTGCCAGTCGTCCACTTCCGCTATTCCGACGTGCCAATTCGATCTTTGCGGGAAAACCACAGCTTCACGTGGCAAGATGTGGTGGCGCGCGCCCTTTCCGGAGATATCTATCCGTACAAAACGGTTAAACATGATTTCGTGGAACCACTGCCGCGAATTGCTTATGATCTTAATGGTTTGCTTTCATGACGGTCGGACGGGTAATTATCCTCGCGGCCGGTCAGGGGTTTCAGATGGATGGCATCTGCAAGGTACTACTTCGCCATCCAGTCACCGGAAAGACGATCCTGCAGACGGCAATAGACGCATTCGCCGGGAAGCTGATCACAGTGGTCGTGGGGTACAAGGCGGTCGACGTGATGCAAGATTACCCGCAGCTGGACTACGTAATTAATCCAAACTGGGCCGCGTCCAGCAATGCCGCAAGCCTCGG
>CAZIMY010000212.1:0-3535 GCA_964540315.1 uncultured Wenzhouxiangella sp. | reverse complement strand
TGCCGTGCTGGCCATGCTGTCCGATCACGGCGTGAGCACCGAATGTTACCCGGGGCTGGATCAGGATCACCAGGGTGTCTGGACCGTTCCGGACGGAACCCGTGTGGCCTGGTTCAAGGATCCTGACGGCAATACGATCTCCCTGACCCAGGTGGCATGACCGCTGCATGTGCGCTTGAGCAGGCGCCTGAGTGCCGAGGATGATACGGTGGTGATGGAGGCCAGCGGTCAGGCCGCAACACACGACGGCAGAATCAGAAAGTTCGTCCAGTACGCCAACACCGCGTTGATCAACGAAGTGGTCGACGGGATCCAGAGTGCTCCAGGAGCAGAGAACGTATGATGCATGTCTTCATCGAATGACCAGATCGACCGAGCGGATCAGCTGCCGCACGCCAGTGCCGGGCAAACAGCCCACATCGATTCCGCGCTGGAAGTTCGATCTGCTGCGGAAACATCTCCTGGCCATGGTGCCAGCGAGTCAGCCCGGCATTCCGACCCGTCAGATCCCGGCGCTCATCAAGACCCGGTTGAGGCCCAAGGAGCTCGAGGCCCTGGGCTCGGTCCACTGGCATGTGACCAAGGTCAAGCTCGAACTCGAAGTGCGCGGGGAACTTGAGCGTCTGCAGAATGTGTCCCCGCAGCGCTTGATTCGAACGACTTGATACTGTTTTGCCGATTCAGCGACTACCCGATTAGAGACGAAGCAGTTGGGTGGGCCGCGCGTTGATCTGCTTCAGGATGACCGGAGTTGCTCGGCAATACGATTGGCGTGATAGAGAATATGGCCAAGAGAGACTGTTCCATCCATTGCCATGGACAAGATCACCGGTTTTGATCGGAGCGCGGAGCGCATCACGACACCACAGGAGTTCCTGGAGTCCATTATCAGCACGTTGAGCCGATCTGCACTGACATCCTCAGATGAGGATTCCGCCAGAGAAAAAAGCGTACTCGCAAGGGCAGAAACTTTATCTGACTCTGCTTGAGATCGATGGCCGATTACATGCCCGAGCACGAAGCCGTCTTCGGTGGCCAGGTTTGAGTAAAGCAAGTCAGAATGGGCTCGAGCGAAATCCTCCAGAATCGGCTGAGCAAGATTTGATAGCTGCGTGATGTCCAAACTGTATTCTCGCGTGGTGTGGAAGGAGTCTGCCGGTTATTGCAAAGCGTCCAAGATAACTAAAGGAGTGAGGCTTGAACGTCGATCTCGGCAGTCCAGCGTAATGACCGCGTTCGAAACAGTCCTCTCATTGAGTATCGTTCGTATCTCAGCGGCCGAGGCCTCGATGAGATCTGAGTCCGCATTTTCTACGTGAGTCAGTCCAACAACGACGGGTAAGAACTTTCCGTGTTCCTGCAGGAGCTCAAGAATTTCTTTGACGACGTCAGCACCTTTTTCTGTTCTAAAGCGCACAAGGATAATCACGCCCCAAACTCCCCGCAAGACAGTGCGCCAGAGTGCGACGAATCTTCTCTGACCAGGGACGCCATACAGGCCAATCGCATGGTCGCCGGATATATTGATCCGTCCATAGTCGATGCCGACCGTGGTCGTCTCTTTGCCGATTTCGACAGAGGACGTTCTGTCAGTATCGATCGGCTTGATTTCACTCAAGGTTCTTATCAGCGTGGTTTTTCCTGCTCCGACGTCGCCAAAAACAACCACCTTGGAGTAGTTTGTATTCTCGTGCACGACTAGAAGAACTTGCTGAAGAAAGCGAAGAACTTCGAGCGGTTTACCCTTTCTGATGAATCAAGGCTTCCGCTCGCAGCGTCAGTCGCATCCGAGTCGCGGCCTTGGCGAATCCGCTTTCTCAATGCTTTCCTTACGATAGGGTGTTCGATCGTTGCCGACACAAATTCCTTGTCCTGACCGCTAATCGTGACCAGGTCGGAGACCGTCTGCCAATCGCGAAGAAGGGGAGTCAGAATCAGCAGGCGTCGCGGTAATTGAGTCAATACTTCCAATTGAAGGGGCAGGGCGTCGAGGAAAAACTCGGGGGGCGCATCATCGCCTCGCAGACGCTGTTGCCTGGCATATGCCTGTTGCTTTCCCGAAAAGAAGACTTCCAGCTTCTGACGACAACTGTTGTCCAGGGCTCGAATCGATTCTGGATAGGCGGACTTGAAGATGATCGCCGCAGACGAACGGGAATTACCCCTTGATGATTCCAATGTCCAGTCTTTGTAAAGGCGCGCCCGACGATCGGGGTCGTCCAGGATCAACCGCACGTTTCGATGGCGCGGGTCGGACCTGATGCGGTCAAACAGCGCCCCGACGTCCTCCGAGCCACCCTCGATGACTCCCAGATACCAGCCCGATTGGTAGGCGAGAAAACCGGAAATCGAATGGCGGCGGTTGAATCTTCTCGATTGCAGTAGAATTCCTGCCAATTCGGCGGGCACGGACCCGTCGGGGTTGGCAATTGAGATGCTGCAGTAACAGATCAGCCTGGTCATCTGGCTTGCGTCCACTCAAGGGCAAAGATCACTTCATGAAAGCTCGGCCCCTGTGAGAGCTTCGAGATCAGATTTCCAGAACTTTCTCTATTGCCCGGACCTTGTGCCTTGCCAGAGCCAGGTTCGACCTTGCCTTGTCCAGGACAAGGTAGATGAACAAGCCTTCATGCGACGCAGTTGGTCTGATGATGTGAAAGTGAGAGGTCAGTGTTATCAGCATATCTTCGATGACCTGCTCATCAATGCCGAGCGACTTTTTCGTCTCCATCTTCGCTTTGATGACCCGAGCATTGCCTGCGCCGGCAAGTTCCAGATCAACACCCCCTCCGGCAGACCCTAGGACCATCCCGGATTCATAGTCAACGACGGCCGCACCGAGCGCACCTTCGATGGTGAGTAGTTCTTGCAGACTGTCCTGAATAGAAGCCATGATCTTCCTTCTCAAAAAATTCGACAAAGCGCACCGACGCACTCCCTCGAGGGCCGTATCAATTGGAATGGTCAGGAGCACCCCTTTGACTAATGAGATCAATGATTTCATTAGTAAATACCAAGAAATACTAATCTACGCCAGATTGTATTGTCAATGACGCTTTACAAAGCCCACAGGGCCTGACGAAGAGGGTAATTCCATACGAAATCAGACGTTTTTCTAAGAAGCGAATGATCAAGCGGTTTCCAGCCGTCGGGATTCGGGTCTGTGTGAGTGCAATCAAGCCACACAGAACCGGGAAGAGCCGTCGGAGAAAATGGTGAAATGCTCTGTCCAGGAGGAAGCAGCCTGATGCGAACGACCCATGAGTCTGTAAGGCTGGTCGCAGTGAAGGGTTGGAAAACTCAGCCAACGATGAAATGCGAAAATGATCGACGATAGAGAACCCCACCTTCGAGAATCGAGAGGAGAGGACCTTGACGCCATTCGCGGGGTCCATGGTTCGGCCTTTCCCGAAGAACAACGGGATTCGGTGATTCGGCTGGCCCTCGAGCTTGCTCGGACGGCCTCTGACACCCGGACCCTGTCGTTGCTGGCCGAACGGGACGACCGGGTCGTCGGGCACGTGGTCTTCAGTCC
>CAZIMY010000211.1:0-3622 GCA_964540315.1 uncultured Wenzhouxiangella sp. | reverse complement strand
AATCATCCATGACTTCCCAGCTTGCCTCTCTTAATGAGTGGGTGGCCCAGATGGCCGCCCACACCAAAGCGCGTGACATCCATTGGTGTGACGGTTCCGACGACGAGTATCAGAAGCTGATCGATCTCATGCTCGAGACCGGTGATCTGGTGCCACTTAATCCAGATACACACCCTGATTGCTACCTGCACCGCTCGGACCCCGGAGATGTTGCGCGGGTTGAGCATCTGACCTACGTCTCAACGCCCCAGCGCGAAGACGCCGGACCGAATAACAACTGGATGGATCCGGGCGAGGCGCACGAGCTGATGGATGGCCTGTTCGCAGGCGCCCTGGAGGGCCGCACTCTTTATGTTGTGCCTTACTGCATGGGGCCGGTCGATTCACCGTTTTCGCGCTGTGGCGTGGAGATCACCGACAGTCCGTACGTGGTCGCCAACATGCGTCTGATGACCCGAATGGGTAACCAGGCGCTGGCTCGAATCGAGCGGGATGGCACATTCGTCCGGGGTTTGCACTCCACCGGCGACCTGGATCCAGAGCGGCGTTTCATCGTCCATTTCCCGGAAGAGCTCAGCATAAAGAGCTTTGGATCAGGCTACGGAGGCAACGCTTTGTTAGGCAAAAAATGCCACGCCCTGCGGATTGCCAGCTATCAGGCACGTAACGAGGGCTGGCTGGCCGAACATATGCTGATTGTTGGTATCCAGAACCCGGCCGGTGAGGTGCGCTACGTGGCCGCGGCTTTTCCCTCGGCCTGCGGCAAGACCAACATGGCCATGCTCATTCCGCCCGAACCCTATCGCGAAGCCGGCTGGAAGGTCTGGACGCTCGGCGACGATATTTGCTGGCTCCACCCCGGTGACGATGGCCGGCTGTATGCCATCAATCCGGAAGCCGGGTTGTTTGGGGTCGCGCCCGGTACGGGGGATTCGACCAATCCCAATGCGCTTGCCATGCTCGATCAAGGCGCGATTTTTACCAACGTCGCGGTCACCGAAGATAACCAGCCGTGGTGGGAAGGTCTGGATGATCGCGTGCCCGCGCTGGATTGGCGTGGCCGGCCTTACGATCCCGAGAATGGACCAGCAGCCCATCCAAACTCCCGCTTCACCGCGTCTATCAAGGCCTGCCCGAGCTATTCAGAGCAAGCAGAAAATCCCGCGGGTGTGCCCATAGACGCCATCATCTTCGGCGGCCGCCGCGCCCAGCTGGCGCCGCTGGTCCTTGAGGCAAAAGGCTGGGAGCACGGCGTGCTTCTCGGCGCAGCGATGGCTTCTGAAACCACCGCAGCCGCGGCCGGCCAGGTCGGCGTGGTGCGCCGGGATCCAATGGCGATGAAACCGTTCGGCGGCTATCACTTTGGCGATTACTGGCAGCACTGGCTGGATGTTGGCAAGCGACTCCGGCGGCCACCAGCTATTTTTCAGGTCAACTGGTTTCGCCGCGATCAGGAAGGCCGCTTCATCTGGCCTGGTTTCGGTGAAAACCTGCGCGTGCTCGAGTGGATTGTGGCGCGCTGCGGTGGCGAGGGTGATGTCGAAGAGACGCCGGTTGGCTATCTGCCCGAGCCCGGTGCCATCGACCTAAACGGGTTGGAAAAACAGCCCGATATGCAAACGCTGCTGGCCTTCGACGATGAGGGCTGGCGAACCGAACTCACCGAAATGGCCAAGTTTTTGCAGGAATTCGAGCCCAGGGTGCCCGCGGAATTGCATCGCCAGCTGGCTCGGGCGAGTGCGGCGCTGGGCTGAGTGAAACCCCAAGAAATTGCAAAATTGGGTCATTTATTCATAAAATCATGAGGTTATAGGTATATAGAATACTTATCTGACCGTTAAAAAAACTTAACAAAAGGCTTTTAATGCATCTTAGATGATGCTAGTATCCGCCGAAGTCAGGATAGAGGATGAGAATTTTGTGCGGAAAAGAACCCGCGCTTAAACCGAAAATTCCGGCTAAATTCTTAAAAAATTCACTTGAAGACATATTTGGAGAGTTCAATGAAGCACAACCGAAACCCCCTTACAAAAGCCATCAGCTACGCCCTTGGCGCAGGAATGGTTACTGGGCTTGCAATGACTGCAGCTCCAGTAGGTGCGCAGGAAGAAAATGAAATGGAAGCCGATGATCGCATCACGGTCACAGGTTCACGCATCGCGCGGGAAGATTTCGATGGTGCCACGCCGGTGACCACCATCACCCGGGAAGATATTGAGTTCTCGGGGCTGGAAAACGTGGCTGACCTGTTGCGGGTTACAACCTTTAACTCATTCGGTTCGTATCGCGAGAGATCCGGCACAAGCTTCGGTTCGGTTGCCTTGGTCGGTCTTCGCGGTTTGGGCCCCAGCCGTACAGCTATCCTGATCAACGGCCGACGCTTGCCGAGCAGCCCGTTCACCGGCGGTCAGGGTGCCAACTTGAACTCCATTCCCATCAACGCTATTGAGAGGGTCGAACTTCTGACGGACTCAGCGTCTGCCGTTTATGGTGCTGATGCGATTGGTGGCGCTATCAACATCATCTTGCGTGAGGACTATGAAGGCGCCGAAGCCAGCGCATTTCTCTCTAGCCCGACGCGTGACGGCGGCGATGAGAAAGCCGGCAACGTGGTGTTTGGCGGCACTGGTGATCGCGCTTCATTTGTGTTCACAGCAGAGTGGTTTGAGCGCGACCCGATTTTCGACGGGGATCGGCCTTACAGCGCGGCCCAGTTTGCGCCGGGCGATGGGCTGGGCGTTGACACCGTGGGCGTTAGCCAGTTCGGTAACACGGCCTTCTTCCTGTCTGGACCGAATGCAGGTGGTTACCGAGCGATCGGTGATTGCCCGGCTGAGGCCGGCTTCGCCGGAATTTTTGACTATCCGCCTTTCCCCGGGGATACCGCTTGCGGATTCCCCTATGCGGATGTTTCGGCTCAGACCGGCGGTGTTAAGCGCTTGGGTACTTTCCTGAATGCGACCTACGAACTGACACCGGATCACACAATCTACACCCAGAACACGTTTAGCCGGACGAAGGGCTTTGGGCGTTACGCCCCGGTCGCTGGTCTAGCCTTCGTTGGCGCTGACAACCCGGAAAACACTTTTGGTGAAGATATCTTTCTGCTTCATCGTTTTGTGGCTCACGGTCCTCGCGATACTGACGCTGTTGCTTACGAAATGGACAACGTGCTGGGGCTGGAAGGCCGCTTTGGCGACGTTGATTACGACTTTTACGGGCGCTACTTCACGGCTGAATCGATTGAACTTGGCACCAACTATGTACTGTCTAGCGTCATCGATGGGCTGATTGCCGACGGTTTGTATAACTTTAACAATCCAACCGACCCGACTAACGCCGCCGCAGTCGCGCAGAGCAAGGCAACGCTGACCCGCGATCTGTCCAACAAAACCTGGCAGACCGGCCTGACGTTGAGCGGTTTCTTCGGCGACATCGGTTGGGCGGCCGGTGTTGAGTATGCGGATACTCGATACAAAGATGTTTATGACAGCGCCCGTGAAGCCGGCAACGTTCTGGGGTCGGCGGGTAATTCGGCATCTGGGGACCGTGACCGGTCTGCAATCTTTGCAGAGGTTCTGGTACCGCTGCTGGATGATTTAGAGATGACCGTGGCTGCTCG
>CAZIMY010000210.1:0-3634 GCA_964540315.1 uncultured Wenzhouxiangella sp. | reverse complement strand
CTTAAACACAAATCCGGTGAGCTTGTTCTCGTCCGGCTGGACCACCCGACCCAGAGTTGGCCGGGGCTGCGGCGTCGGGGCATGCTCGACGAATTCATCGAGCAGCGGGATGACACCGAAGTTGTTTAGCGCCGAGCCGAAGAATACCGGCGTCTGTTCACCTTTCCGGTAGCGCTCCAGATCGAAGTCATGGCTGGCACCCTGGACCAGCTCAATCTCGTCTCTAAGCTCGGCGGCCATCGCGCCCAGCACCTCGTCGGCCTCCGCGCTATTGAGCCCCGAGATGATGCGCGGTTCCTGGCGCATGTAGTTCTTGCCGGATTCGTACAGATGAATCTCGTCGCGGAGCAGATGATAGATACCTTTGAGACGCCGACCCATGCCAATCGGCCAAGTGACCGGCGCGCACTCAATGCCAAGCACCTCTTCGACTTCATCAAGCAACTCGATCGGTTCGCGGCCCTCACGGTCAAGCTTGTTGATAAAGGTAAAAATCGGTGTTGTACGAAGGCGGCAAACCTCCATCAGCTTGATCGTGCGTTCTTCCACACCCTTGGCGCAGTCGATCACCATCAGGGCCGAGTCCACGGCGGTCAGCACGCGATAAGTATCTTCGGAAAAGTCAGCGTGGCCCGGCGTGTCAAGCAGGTTGACGATGGCGTCGTGGTAAGGAAACTGCATCACCGACGAGGTAATCGAAATCCCGCGCTCTTTTTCCATTTCCATCCAGTCAGACGTGGCGTGGCGCGAGGCCTTGCGCGACTTGACCGACCCGGCCAGCTGGATCGCTCCACCGAACAGCAGAAACTTTTCAGTCAGCGTGGTCTTGCCAGCATCGGGGTGCGAGATGATCGCAAACGTGCGGCGGCGGGCGATTTCTTCGGGCAAGAGGGGCATATCGACAACTTTTTGAATCAACCCTTCATTATAAGTGCTGACGGCCATGCGCCGTTTTGGAAGCCGGTCATCCAGATTGAAAAGAATTCAGTGCCTCAAGCAGGCTGCTAAGGCGCGCTCAGGCGCAGCCGCTCGCGGGGCGTTACAGCGCTTCCGTCGGTTTGCGCAAATTCGAACGGCACCGAGATCAGCTGCATGTCGCGGTTTTTCTGAATGACAAAGTGCAGGTGCGGACCTGATGAATAGCCGGTATTGCCTGATCGACCGATAAACTGCCCTCGCGCCACCTGCTGACCCGGATGAACCGCCACACCCTCATAGTCGAGATGGGCATAGACAGCCATGGTGCCGTCGTCGTGCACGATGCGCACAAAATTGGCCCGGGGGCCGTCTCGCTGAAGATCCTGGCCCGCGCGGTGGAAGTAACGCTCGCGGTCCATCACCACCCCGGCCCGCGCTGCATGGATGGGTGTGCCGACCGGCATGGCGATATCGACAGCGTGATAAGCATGCGGCTCGGTGTGGCTGAACATGCCACCGAAGGCCTGGCCGATGGTGAAAGACGCCCCCGGCGCAAAAGGCGGCCGGTACGGTCCCGGCGGCCGGTGAAGCGCGTCGGGCGAACCGGCCACGGCCTCGGTCTCGAAGCGATAGCGCCAGGATCGACGCGGGTTCATCGGGCCGATCGTGACCAGCTCGCGCTCGCTCAGCGCCGGCAGGACAAAGATATCCGGCAACCTCGGTTCAGTGACCACGTTGTCGGCTTCTTCAAGCCTGATTCTGACGGCCAGCGGCCCCGCCAGACGGTTACGGAACCACCAGACCGGTTTCTCGTCCGGACCGGTTTGGCGCACGGTCAGGGCAGACTCCGGCTCGGCGATGGCTTTCTGCACCGTGACAGGCTGCTCGGTGTCCGGCTTACGGTCGGTGAAGTGAGTCACGCCGTTTTCGTCGGTCCAGCTGTAGATGGTCTGGCCGAGAGCGGTCGGCGCGTAGAGCAACCCTTTCAGCACAAAAGCGGCGAAGAACAATGAATACTTAAGCTTCATGATGGCGTAGCGATTCTAGAGGCATTCCCATCGGCCCTGCGACGGACAACTCACAGCAGTTTCGCGGGGACGGCCAGAGTTGTAGACGCTTGGGCCAAAGCTTTGTCCAGGGTGATCATGCGCAGGCCGTGGGCGGCGCAGACGGCCAGGTGTAGCGCATCGCCGGCGCGCACGCTGATCTGCTGCTGATCGCTCAGACGGGCGGCGGCGCGGAAATCGCTGCTGCTGACGGGCAGCACGGTCAGGCTGCGTTCAACCAGGCGGGCAAAACCCGCCAGGCATTCGGCCCTGTGTTCCTCCTTGATCTGCCCGGTTCTGAGTTTCAGCGCCAGCGCGCTGGAAAACTCGGTGATCACCCATTCACTGATGAACAAATCTTGCGCAGCCTGGGCGGCTAGCCAGTCCTGAGAACTTGCAGTACGCCGTTCGTTACCCAGGGCAGCCACCAGGACACTGGTGTCCAGATAACAGGCATCCACGATTAGTAGCGCGCGTCGTCGCGCATCTGGCGAAGCAGCGGACCGGCATCCTGGTCGGTTCTGGGAAGCCGATCAGTCAGTTCGCGCAAGGCCTCAAGGTCGATGGCTCGGCGCGCGGATGGGCTGGATGTCAACTGCGCCACAACCCGCCCGCGACGGGTAATGGTCACGATCTCGCCGGCCTGGGCCCGGTCAACCAGCTCGCTTAAGCGCGCTTTCGCCTGCTTGATGTTGGTGGTCGCTTCGCTCATCGCCACAGGATAGTCACCAAGGTAGTCACTTGGCAAGTCAGCAACCATGGGTTAAAAAGTACTGTGCTTTTAGTCCTCAGGTTTTTCGAAGGCTCTCAGCACTCGATCACATTCACAGCCAGGCCACCGCGGGAGGTCTCCTTGTACTTGGTCTTCATGTCGCGGCCCGTATCGCGCATGGTCTTGATGACCTTGTCGAGGCTAACGTGGTACTTGCCGTCGCCGGCCATTGCCATGCGGGTCGCGTTGACCGCTTTGACAGCACCCATGGCGTTGCGCTCGATACACGGGATCTGCACCAGGCCGCCCACCGGATCGCAGGTCAGTCCAAGGTTGTGCTCCATGCCAATTTCGGCCGCATTTTCGACCTGCAGCATGGTGCCGCCCAACGCTGCAGTCAGCCCCCCGGCAGCCATTGAACAGGCAACGCCAACCTCTCCCTGGCAGCCGACTTCTGCGCCTGAGATCGAGGCATTTTCCTTGTACAGAATGCCGATCGCACCGGCGGTCAAGAGAAACTCGATGACCCCTTCTTCATCGGCGCCGGCAACAAACCGGCGATAGTAATGCAGCACCGCCGGAATGATGCCGGCCGCGCCGTTGGTCGGCGCTGTTACAACCCGCCCACCGGCCGCGTTTTCCTCGTTGACGGCCAGCGCGTAGAGATTGATCCAGTCGAGCTGGTCCAGATTGTCTTCCTGGGCCCGATGCTTGAGCTTGCGAAACAGGGTTGGCGCGCGACGGGCCACTTTCAGACCGCCGGGCAGATGGCCGGTCTGCTCCAGGCCTCGCTCCACGCATTGCTGCATCGCCCGCCAGATTCCAAGCAGGCCCGCCCGAACTTCATTTTTGGTTCGCCAGGCCTGCTCGTTGGCCAGCATCACATCACTAATTCGAAGCCCCTCCCCGTCACAAATTTTGAGCAACTCATCACCCGTCGAAAAGGCATAGGTCAAAG
>CAZIMY010000209.1:0-3679 GCA_964540315.1 uncultured Wenzhouxiangella sp. | reverse complement strand
CGGCGGCAATGCACTGCCCCTGGATCAATATACGGAAACCGGGCAGGAAGCCCTCCAGTGGGCCACGCAGGGGTAGACGCAACCGCCTTGCCATCGGCCTCGACGCACCATTTAATCGGCTTCCCCAGCAGCTCAGTCAGCGCGGCTTCAAACGCATCAGTCACGCTGGGCAGGATCGTCGAATCCGGTCTGTTGCCTTGTGATGGCTGGCGCCGATTCGGTCGCGCCGGCAGTCCTTTGAGGCGTTGGATGCCGGCCTGGGTGGCCAGATATCGGGCCGGCCAAGCGAGAACGGTGTGTCGGCTCGAATTGCCCAATTCCTCCAAGGCGGCCGCGATATCTGCTATCGCTACTGACCAATTCATCGAGCGCGCGCTCGAGATGACGACGAGTCAATTCAAAGGTCGAGTGTCCCCCCGATGCAGCTGTGCGGCAGGAAGCATTGATGTTCAGGGACCGTTTTGGAAGCTATTGGAGAACAGACTGACCGGCACCGCAGGTCCGGTGATTCCGGGACAGTGTCTGAGGAAAGATCGCGTCGCGATCGGCCCAAGGTCACTGCTCGAAGCGATCCTCGAAGAGAATGTCAACGCCTTCTGGAAGCTCGAAAGCGCCAACATCGCAGGACAGGTTGATCGGACGGGAGTTGCCGATCTGGTCTTCGGTGACCAGGGTACCGCAGCCAGCGTTACCGATGGCATCATCGACGTGCTCTACTCCGGGGCCCAGACCAAGGGGGTGGACACGGGTCACCGAACCCTCGATGAACTGCAACGCACCCAAAGCGGGCGCAACGTTGACCAGATTGTTCTGGCCGGGAATGCTGGTGGCCGAATTCGCGATCAAGGAGTTGTTGACGCTGCCCTCGGCATTGCTGAAGGCAAGATCGCGACCCGCATTGTTGGCAAATAGACTCGCTTCCACGGCAACCACGCCAGCAGAGCCGGAAATGCTCGCTCCGAGCGAGCTACCGCTGTTATTGGCCACGGTGAGATAGCGAAGGGTCACGGTCTGGCCAGCGTTGCTCAGGACCTGCAACCCACTGGCTTGTTGATTCGCCACGTTGCCGCTGATGGTCACGTTTTCGACCAGGACGTCATGACCCTCGGATCCGTTGATGAGCAGCGCGGCCAATGCGCCAGTGTTGTCCGAAATCTCCAGATGACGCAAGGTTGCAGGAGAGAAGAACAACCAGATGCCTGCGCCTTGCCCGATATTGGTATTGTTTGTGATGCGCAGGTTCTCCAGCGTGGGCGAGCCGGGACCGAGAATTCGGAACCCCGCACCGTTGTCGGTGCCTGTATTACCGTCCCGTATGGTCAACCCGCGAATGACGACATCGCTGCCATTCAGAAGAAAAACCCGGCTTGCGTTGTTTCCCGACACCTGGATCACATCCGGCCCCGGGCCTTCGATCGTCAGGCCATTGAAGTTGATCAACAACTCCGAACTCAAGAGGATCGTGCCGGCAAGGCCAGGTTGAAATTCGATGACCTTTTCACCAGCAATGGCGCTGGCCGCCAGAATCGCTTCACGCAAGGTGCATTCGGCAACATTGCAGCCGTCATCGCCGGGGTCAGCCAGAGAATTGACCGTGAAGATGTCAGCGCCGCGTGAGTCAGGCGCTGCCCAGACCGATGAGGCCAAGGTGATGCCGAGCAGGGCCATGAGCAAAGTGGTTCGTTCTAGCGTCACGAGCCGATCCTTTCTGCGAAAACTTGAAGGAAGCGCGACGACTGAACGCTGCGCGAAACCTGCGGCCCACGCCCGTGCGAGCATTGCACGGACCGAACTGCGTCCTGGAAGTATAAGCGCCCGATTTGCTGGTTTCCAGCGGCTGGGCCTACAGCGCCGCCGCCGGCTACGGCCCGGAATGGTTCGGCTGGATCGACCTGCCGGCCATCTTCCCGGTCAGCGAGCGGCTGGAAGAGATCATGCACGAAGTCCACGAGTGGAGCGGGCGGCTGCTGCTGGCGCTGGTCGCCGTACACGTGCTGGCGGTGCTCCAGCATACCTTCATCAAGAAGGATGGGGTCTGGCGGCGGATGTGGCCGGATGCCTGATCGAATCATTCACTGCAATCGACGATTGCGTTTTCCCTGAGGGGTCAGGAAAGAAAGCGCTGAGCGTTGAGCGAACTATCTAGCCGCGCAAAGCCTGGCCAAGCGCACTCTTTCGTTCAATTCGTCGATACGCACTGAGAGATCCTCAATGAGTTCTTCACGCGAACCCAGCTCTGGCAATTCGCATAACACGGATTCGGCGTACCATGCTGAAGATACCGCCCTCGCAAGCGCCGTAAGCTCTCCGACGCAATCCAGACAGCTGGGTACAAGCGCTTCAAGAACCTCCGCACCTTTTCCCTCCTTGAAGGTAGGGCTGTCACAATAACTCTCGGCGTGCAGATCGTCTGGACTCGGCAATTTCAGCAGGCCATGCTGTGCCAGCGTTTCTTCAAACGAGTCGGAACACTGCGCCTCGGATTCGGTACAACCTGCGAGCAGTAAAGAAAAGAACAAGGTGCAAGCGGAAAGAAAAATGCCCATAACCTTTTTTGTAAAGCATGATCGCATTTTAGCTTGCTGACTCCTACGCTTCTTCCTAGCGTGACAGGTTCCAAGATCCATCATTGCCCTTCAACTCTACACATTTTAGAAACTACACGCGATTTACAGTTTTTTTAACCCAAAAATAGTACATAGCCCATCGAGGGGAACAAGATCCCGCCCAACGTTGCTTAGGCACTGATTCTTTTCAAACTCTAACTGACCTTCTATTGCCTCACATCTTGTTTCAATTTCACAGCGGTCGGTTTCATATTGTTCTTGATCGAAAGATCCGTGCATGAACCTAGTGTGTTGAGCTCTCTCTAGTAGGCCAGACAAGGAAGATTCACAGGATCGATAGTTCACTATCCATTGATTGACGAAAATAATTTCGCATTTTTTTCGCCTTTTGTTTTTCCAGAAATTAATCTGCTCGTCAGCAAATTCAATAGCCTCGCAAGCTGCGAATGTGAGCGCCCGCCACTGACTACCGAGAAGACCGAAGAAGTCTATGGAGCTCAAAGGATGCATCGATACATAGCCGTATGTATTTGTTCCCCCGCCAAGCCCAATCGGATCACTCTGCACATACCGTCCCACTCCGGGCTCATAATCGCGAAAATAGTTGTAGTGCAGTCCCGACTCCGCATCGTAGTACTGCCCCGGAAACCGCAGGTTGAATTCGAAGGGTGAGCGCAGTCCTGATGGGTCCTCGTTTGGCGGGCGCGTGCCGAAGGCGTTCCGATCGAAGGCCCACTCCCAGCGCGTCTGCCCGCGCTTGTCCAGAATGGCGCGCGGAGTACCCAGGTGGTCGGTGTAGACCTCGTGAGTGTTGCCAAATTCATCGACCACACCGACGACTCGATCATCCAGCCAGATGTACTCGCGCCAGGGCTCCAGGCCAAGCCCCAGAGCGACGGGCTTGTATTCGCCCATCAGCCGCCCGGACTCATCGTAGAGGAAATAGGTGGAATCGCTGGTCTGAGTATGGACCGTCTTGCGCACCCGCTGGCCGAGGCCGTTGATCACGTAGCTGGCCGTCATGCCGCCGTCGATGCCGGGTGACTGCACCTGGACCAGGCGGCCGCGGTCGTCATAGCTGAACTGGACCAAGCCGGAATCGCGGGAAACGG
>CAZIMY010000208.1:0-3713 GCA_964540315.1 uncultured Wenzhouxiangella sp. | reverse complement strand
GGCTGCTCGTTACGATGACTACAGCGACTTTGGCGGGGCGTTTTCGCCAACCGTGGCATTCCGCTATCAGCCGCTGGACTCCGTGATGCTGCGCGCTTCCTACGGTCAGGGCTTCCGTGCCCCGGCCCTGATCCAGCTTTATCAAGTTCGTGCGGATTCCAACAATGACGTGACCGACCTGCTGTTCTGTGAGCAACAAGGCCTGTCGGCCGAAGAGTGCCCGACTCGCCAGGTCACGAACTTCAGCGGTGGCAACCCTGATCTGGAAGCCGAAGAGTCTGAAAGTTTCAACTTCGGTGCGGTCTTTACCCCGGTTGATGGATTGAGTTTGGCGGCCGACGTCTACCGTATCGATATTGAGAAAGGCATCACGCAAATTGGCTTGAGCGACCTGTTGAGCCTGGAGCTGGATGGTCAGTCCCTCCCAGCCGGTACGCGAATTGTCCGGTTGCCGAACGGTGGTATCGATTTCATTGAAACCGGTCAGGCCAACGTCAACCAGATTCGCGTCGAGGGCTGGGATCTTCGCGGTGAATACATGTTTGAAACCGATTCTCTCGGCAACTTCACTCCGAATGTTCAGTACTCCCGGGTCAAGACCTATGACTTCACATCGCTACCCGGTGGGACTGCGACAAACTTTGCCAAGCGGTACGGTTCGCCGGCTCACCGAGCAAACCTGGGCCTGCGCTGGAGCCTCGGCGACTTGACGGTGAACTACACGGGTCGCTGGATCAGCGAGACCTTTAACACTCAGGGTCCGAGCTCCACTTTGCCCCTCAATTCATCGTTTATCACGCATGACATTGTGGCTATTTACACCACCCCATGGGACGGTGAGTTCCAGCTTGGTGTTCGCAACATAGGTAACAAACTGCCGCCGATTGATCCAGCGGCGGGTTGGTCCGGAGACGATGACCTGGAGTTGTACTCAGTGGCCGGTCGGGTGCCGTTCCTGCGTTACACCCAGCGCATGTAGTAGAAATTTCTTCGGGGTCTAAGGCTCCGAAGTCTTTGAAAAGTAGAAAGCTGGGCGGTCTCCGCCCAGCTTTTTTTGCAAAAAGTGCAGAGCTGGCTAAAGCGCCGAGGTTGCTGAATCCGTGCTAGGCTTTCAGCCTAGATCACTTAATTGTCAAAAAAACCTTAGCCGTGTTCGAGAAGAAACTGGTCGCGGTGGCAGGCCTGCCACGCGCGGGCTCTACCCTTTTATGCCAGCTTCTGGCGCATCACCCCGCAATTTTTTGTAGCGGTCAAAGCTCTCCGCTGCCGCAATTTTTGGCGGGACTGCGTCAACAGGCCGCTGATAACGATTTCATGTTGGCTCAGCTTGATCAAGACCCCGCCGGCGCGCACGAGCGGTTGCTCAACGCCTATCGAGGTTTTATGGCTGGCTGGTTTGCCGAGGCCGAGCAGTCGGTGGTGGTCGACAAGAACCGGGTCTGGTTGAATCAACTCGACCTCGCCATGCGGCTTAGTCCGGATTGTCGCTTGCTGGTGTGTGTTCGCGACCTTGGCCAGGTTTTGGGATCCATAGAAGCCCGTCACCAGGAAACCCTGGCAATTGATTTCGCCGATCACACCGGGACGTCGTCGAGTTACGATCGAGCAAATCGTCTTTTCGCTCGAGATGGAGTGGTCGGCTTGCCTCTGCATAGCTTTCGCAACGCGCAGGATCTGCCGGCCGCCAGTCAGCAGCGAATCATGTGCCTGATGTTTGAGCAACTGATCGCCGACCCGGCAGAAGTGCTGGGTCGCGTCTGGGACTTCCTTGATGTAGAGCCATATACCATCGATTTTGATGATCTCCAGACTTTGCCCGGCGAAAGCGACAGTCACTATCGCCTGAAGTACAGCCATAAGACTTCAACCCAAATCCGTACTCCACGGAAGTACCCTGTGCCCAAACGAATCGAAGCTGAGTTGCGGACCAACTTCGACTGGTTTTACAGAATCTTTTATCCTTGAACTGCGGGCAAGACGCGGAACCAATATGGAAGGATTGATAGAACGCTGGGCTACGCCGATTATTCGGCGTGTTGAGGATGCCAAGGCCGGCTTTTCAAATCAGGCATTACTGGATTTTATTTTGAGTCATGAGCAGGCCGATGAGAGGAATTCAGACTCTCCACAACCGCTGCACCGGCGTGTTTTTGAGAGCGAGTTCGACTTCTTGGATTGGCGGGACCGATCAGTGCTCGCCCTCAAGCAACTGCTCCATCGTCGCCTGGCCGAGGTCATTCTCGGCACGTCGCGTGTCGATCAGGCTACGCTGATGCGCTTCCGCATCGTCTGCGAGTCGTGGTTTCACATTACCCGATCCGGTGGTTATGTACGCCCGCACAATCACCCCCAGCATTCCTGGAGTGCAATTTACTGCGTTGATCCGGGCGACCCCCAGCCGAATTATGATCACGATGCCGGTCACATACTGTTTTTCGACCCCCGAACAAGCGCAGGGATGTTTCTGGATATGGCAAATAGTGAGCTTAAGGCGGCATACGGCTGCCATGCCTATCGTTTTCGGCCGACAGCAGGGGAATTGATCGTCTTTCCTTCCTATGTCTGGCATGCGGTAGAGCCTTATCAAGGCGACCTGCCCAGAGTTACGGTGGCAGCTAATTTTCGATTCAACTTGCCGTCCTGAAATAGGGTGAGCGAGCCTGAGTACCAAGGTTGAGCCGATGAAACCAATCAAGTCAGGTGAAGCTGCGTCATTCAACAGTCAGCACTGGAGTGAATTCTGGCGCCACGGATCACTGACCACCTTTTTGGATGGTCAATTCCAGAAGGGTTACGACGGCCCGGTTGCTGAATTTTGGGAGCAGACTTTCGGTGGCTTGCCGCCAAAGGCCACCATCGTTGACCTGGCAACGGGTAATGGGGCCATCCCCTACATCGCGTCCCTCGTTGGCCGAAGACGACGGGCCAACTGGCGAATCATTGGAGTCGACTACGCTGCTATTCGCTTGCCCGATGACCCGACCGTGCGGGCGCATATGGAGTCGGTAGAGCTTTTGCCGCACACACCCATGGAAAACACCGGTCTGGTCGCGGGCTGCGCGGATATGGTGACAAGCCACTTCGGGATTGAATACGGAAATCGCCGCCGGGTCGTCACCGAAGTCGGTCGCGTGCTGTCAGGTCGAGGCAAGCTCGTCTTGGTTTTGCACCATCTCAACTCTGCGGTCGTGCAGCAAGCCAAGCGAGACTACAAGCAAACCCTGCTTTGCCTTGAAGAGGAACAGCTCGATCGAAAGGTCAGTCGCTTGGTTAGACTTGTCGGCCATGCCAGGACGCCCGAACAGAGAGCATCGTTGCGCAACAACCCTGAAGCTGAACGCCTTCGCCATGAGATTAATCAGACGATGGAGCGACTCCTTCAGAAGGTCAGTGGCCAGGAGGACGATTCACAGATGTTCAGAGTCGCGCAGTCTTTCCTACGAGTATTTGCCGACCTGATCGATCGGCCATTAGAGGAAAAGCTAAACTTTATCCGCGAGTCCAGCCGTTCATTGAGTGCTTATGCTGGGCGCATGGAGTCCATGGCCCGCGCTACCATGAGCGACGAAGTCGTTGACGAATTCACCCACCAACTCCGGGGGGTTGGCTTGGAGCCCGTGAGCAGCGGAACGTTGACGACCGAGGATGGGGAGCTACTGGCGCGAACACTCGTTGCCGAAAGGGATGCGGCCGGTTAGCTCGAATCCCAGTCG
>CAZIMY010000207.1:0-3752 GCA_964540315.1 uncultured Wenzhouxiangella sp. | reverse complement strand
CAGTCATATGGAAGGCCTTTATTGATGTCCAAACGACACTTCGCCCTCATGCCGGCCTGGCCGTAAGCGTCCTCGCCAGAAGCGGTGCGGAGGTTGGGTGCTCCTGGACGCGCCCAAAGCCGGCCTTGTGGAGCATTGACCGGAGCTCGGAAGCACTTCGGGGCCTGCCCTGCCCCATCGCCATCAGATAGAAACCAAAGTAGGCGGCCGAGACCGGCTCGGCACCGGGGGTATTCAGCATCGGCTCTGCGACCAGCAGTATTCCGTCGTCCGGCATTGCACTGCGCACTGTCCGCAACAGCTGCAGAACAGCGTCATCATCGTGGTCATGCAACACCCGGATCAGCGAAACCAGGTCGTGTCCGTCGGGCAATGGATCGGTCAGAAAGTTGCCACCACAAGCGCTGGATCTTTCGCCGAAACCCAGCTTCTCAAATCGCTCAACAGCGCGCTCGCACACTGACGGCAGGTCAAAAACCCGCGCCTGCAGTTTGGCGTACCGGTCCATGGCGGCCGCGGCGAACGCGCCAGCACCGCCACCGACGTCAAGAAGATGACGATGTCGATCCAGGCGATAAGCCGACAGGACCTGCTCGGCGATCAGCGCTTGAGAGGCGGCCATCAGCTCGCTGTATTGGGCAACGTCTTCAGGCGGCAGCGACATCGGATCAGCGGATCGGGAATAAGCCCAGAAATCACTCAAGGCGGTGGCCTGCTTCTCACCGCGCAACAAGGCCACGGGATCGGTCAGGTCCGTATAAAAAGCGCTGTGATGTTCGATCATCATCAGAACACCCGGATTCCCGAGCAGCGCCGCGCCAAGCGATCCCAAGCCAAATTTCCGGTCGTGTCGGCGACCGACCAGCTTGAGCGATTCGGCGGCCTCCAGCAGGCGGTCCATAGACTCACGCGGCAGTTCAACAAGATCGGCCAGTTCCGACGCGCCGCGGGGCGATGCTGCGAGCAACTCCAGCAACTTCAACCGGATGCAAGCCAACAGGACCTGCGAATAGACGAAACCGCTGCAAAGATCAAAAAGCGCGCGCATGCGCCGGCGCGCAATCAAACGGACCAGGGGAAGACGCAGCGCACGCCGCTGAAAATCGGGGTTGGCCAGCAGCCGATCGCGCCAACGCAGCAGCCGAGCAGGCCACGATCTCCAGAATTTCAACGCTGGTCTCGACTCAAGGTTTCAATCAAGCGGCATTTTCGGCCAGCGCATCGGGGAGAAACTTGCTGGACTCCTCAATCATTCTTGCTCTAAGTCGATCTTCTCCGGGACAGTGCGGAATCTTCTCCACAATGCCAGCCACCACGCTCTTGAAGTGTCGGCGTGCGCCATCGAGACCCATCTCCTGAACCGAGCTGGGGTGCCCGCGCGCCTCATCCTGACCGATCGGCTTGCCCAGCTTTTCCGCATCACCGGCGACGTCCTGAATATCATCGACAACCTGATAGGCACTGCCGATATGCTGGCCCAGGGCCAGCCAGGGAGCCGAGTCTGCGCCTGCGGCTGCAGCGCCCGCCGCGGTTGCCGCGGCAAACAGTGAACCTGTCTTCAATTGCTGATATTCGTCCAGATTGACTTTCGGCTCACACTCCCAAGCCTGTCCGGCAATGATGCCGGACCGCATCCCGACGGCTTCTGTGAGGATACGGACCAGCGGCGCCAGGCGTTCCGGAGCCTGGTCTGCCACCCGTGTCAGGGTTTCAAACGCAAGCACGATCAAGGCATCTCCGGCCAAGACGGCGAGTGGCTCACCGAAAGCGTGATGGACCGAGGGCCGTCCCCGGCGAATCGGCGAGTCATCAAAGCACTTGAGGTCGTCATGGACCAGTGAGGCGCAGTGTAAAAGTTCAATGGCTGCGGCGGCAGCGTCACTGACAGAGGGATGATCCTCGCCACAGGCTTCGGCAACGGCCAGGCAAATTTTGGGTCGCACGCGAGCCCCGCCCGGAAACACGGCCTGATAGACGGCCTGCTCGAGACCCGGCGGACAGGATGCACTTCGACTGGCTTCGACGCTTTCGCTCAAGCACCTTTCGATTCTTTCTTCAAAACTCATGCCCTGACCTCCTGTTCAACCCAGCCGATTGCCAAGGTGTTGGCCAGCGGTGGATGCGCTGGTTCGCAGCGCTCGTGAGTTAGACTACCCAGACCTTTCATAGAGAGTCAACCTGTGTCCGTTTGTCGCCCTGAGGCTGCCGGACGGTTGCGGGCGATTCCGGTGGAAAACGATTGAACAATCCGCACGTTGTTGTCATCGGCGCCGGAATCGGCGGCCTGGTTGCCGCGCTTGAACTGGCAACCAGAGGCGCCCACGTCACCGTGTTCGAACGCGCGCAGCGCACGGGCGGCAAGCTAAGAACGGTCGACGTTCAGGGACATCCCATTGATTCAGGACCCACGGTTTTCACCCTGCCCTGGGTGTTTGAAGAGATCTTTGAGGCCGCCGGCAGCTCTCTTGGCGAGCATCTGCGCCTGCGACCGGCTGATTTACTGGCCCGACACGCCTGGCGAGACGGCAGTCGTCTTGACCTGTTCGCTGATATTGACCGATCCGCCGAAGCCATCGCTGCGCTGGCCGGTCAGGCAGAAGCACAGCGCTACCGAACATTCTGCGCCCGCGCCCGGGACGTGTACCGCACGCTTGAGAAGCCATTCATGCGCAGCCAGCGGCCCGGCATCCCCGCGCTGATCAAGGCTTCGGGCTTTCGGGGCCTGCTGGACCTGTGGAGGATTCGTCCTTTTGAGTCGCTATGGCGAGTGCTCGGACAGTCGTTTCACGACCAGCGCCTGCGCGGCCTCTTTGCCCGTTACGCCACTTACTGTGGATCAAGCCCGCTGCAGGCGCCAGCGACACTGATGCTGATCGCCCACGTCGAGCAGTGCGGCGTCTGGCAGATCGAAGGTGGCATGCGCCCCCTGGCTCAGGCCATCGCGGACCTGGTGGTTCAGCACGGCGGCACGATCCAGTACGGCACGACCGTCGCGGAAATCGATGCGCGGGACGGGCAAGCCACGGGGGTCAAACTGGCCAGCGGCGACCGGGTATCAGCGGATGCCGTCATTGCCAATACCGACCTCGCCGGAATCCAGTCTGGCAATTTGGGCTCCGTCGCGTCCCGGGCGTTCTCAAGACCCGACCGATCCCGGCGTTCGCTGTCTGCGGTTACCTGGTCGCTGCTGGCTGAAACCTCAGGTTTTGACTTGGCTCACCACAACGTGTTCTTCCCCGACGATTACCCCCAGGAATTTAGCGACATCTTCGATCACGCTCGTCTGCCAGCAAGGCCGGCCGTGTATGTCTGTGCGCAAGACCGGGGGGCGAATACGACCCGCCCAGAAGGCCCGGAAAGGCTGTTCATGATTGCCAATGCCCCTGCCACGGGCGACCGTGAACCTTTCGACGCCGAAACCATCGCCGGCCTGGAATCAGCCGTGTTTGGACTACTGAAAGACTGCGGGCTGAGCACCACCACGAGCCCTGACTGCAGCGTCGTGACCACTCCGGCGGACTTCGAGGCCCTGTTCCCCGGCTCTGGTGGAGCCCTGTATGGCGCTCCGGCACACGGCTGGAGATCGTCTTTCAGCCGACCAGGGTCGAGATCTGGCATGCGCGGCTTTTATCTGGCGGGCGGCAGCGTGCATCCAGGCCCCGGCGTGCCCATGGTTGCGATCTCAGGGCGGCTTGCGGCTGAGGCAGTGGCGGCCGACCTTGGAGTGGCGGCAAAGCGATGATCCCGGTCTT
>CAZIMY010000206.1:0-3761 GCA_964540315.1 uncultured Wenzhouxiangella sp. | reverse complement strand
CGCTTCAGGCGATCGATCCAGCTCGGCCTTGCATTTTCGAAACAGGGTGGTGCGGTCCATGTGCATCAGACGGGCCCAATCGGCCACGGAAAACTCGGGGTCGGGCAGGTGTGCGTCGAGGATGGCGTTCGCTTGTTCAATGAACGGCGAGCCAGGCTCGGCTGAGGTGACCGGTGGCTCCGCGTTCAGGCGCATCCGCAGGCGGCGGCGCGAGGCGATCAGGCCGGCCACCCGGGCGGCCAGCTCAGCACCGTCAAAAGGCTTGGCCAGATAATCATCGGCACCGGCCTCCAGGCCTTTGACCGCATCGTCGCTGGACGCGCGCGAGGTCAGCATCAGGATCGGGATAAAATCGGTCTCCGGGTCGGCTTTCAGTGCGCGGGTCATCGCCAGGCCATCGAGCTTGGGCATCAGACCGTCGGCAATAATGACATCTGGAACCAGCTCGCCGGCCCGCGCCAAACCCTGCTCGCCGTCCTCGGCTTCTTCAATCCGGTAGCTGCGGCCCAGCCGGACGCGCAGGAAGGCGCGCAGCTCCGGGTTGTCATCGACGAGAAGAACGCAGGGTTCGTCATCTCGATCAGCGTGCGACGGTGGCTCATCAAGCGTCGCGGCTTCAAGCGCTGCCGCTCGATTTGCCTTGGGACGGGAAACTCCCAGGGTCTTGTCAGGCATCAGGCCATCAGGAATGACCAGAGTGAAACAGGCGCCCTGCCCCGGCTGGCTTTCAAGGCGAACCTCACCCCCATGCAGTTAGGCCAGATCCTTGACCAGCGCCAGACCGATGCCAGTGCCGGGCGAGGTCGCGTTGCTCTGATCACCCTGCCGATAGCGTTGAAAAATGGCCTGTTGCCGCGCCGGATCGACGCCCGGGCCGGTATCCCGGACCGAGAGTTGCAGCGCGCTGTTTTGGATTTTGACGGATACGCTGATCTCACCGTCTTTCGGCGTGAACTTGATCGCGTTGGAGAGCAGGTTGGCCAACATCGTGTCGATATGACCTGGATCACAGACCCAGTCCAAGCGGTCTAAGTCATTCAGGCCGGGATCAAACGATAGCTTCAGCTGAGCCAAATCGGCCTGGACCTTAAAGCGATCAAGCACGCGCTGGACGATCATGATCACATTCACCGACTCCAGCTTGAGCGGCATACGCCCGGCTTCCAGACGCTGAAGATCCAGCACCTGGCCAATCAGCGCCTGCATAGATTCGCTGTTTCGGAGCGCGACGTCAAGAAACTGCTGGTTTTCTGCATCCAGCGCGCCAGACGAGCGCCGACTCAATTCTTCCAGCGGGCCGCGTATCAGGGTCAGCGGCGTGCGCAATTCGTGCGACACGTTGGCAAAAAACTCCGCGCGGGCATCGCTGATTTCGCGAATTTCACGCGCCTGGGAACGCACGATGGCGGTTTGTTCAGCAACTTCAATGGCCAAAGCCTGTTTCTGTGCCTGCAAGCGTGCCTCGCGCCGGCGGTAACCAAATCGCGCGGCCAGGTACAACAGCATCAGGGCGACCAAGCCATAGACCGTCCAGGCCAGCGGGCTTAGATAGGCCGGATGCTGAACGCGGAATGCCAGTGGCTCTGACTCAAAGACTTCGCCGCCAAGATCGCGCGCCTGAACCCGGAACTGATAGCGACCGCCCGGCAGGCTGCTGTAGTAGCGCTGCGATTCATTGCTCCATGGCGACCAGTCCTCCTCCAGACCGTCAAGACGCACGCGATACTCGGTCTGGCGCGGATTGGCAAAGCTGGGCAGGCCGAACTCGAAGCGCAGAGAATCTGGCCGGGACGGCAGCACACCCAAGGCCAGCTCTGCCTCTCGATCGATGGCCAGCCATTCGTCCTGGTCTGAGTACCCCACCTGGAACACCTGCAGCCGGCTGGGTGTCGTGTCGGTCTCGACCGGCGGCCACTGGACGCGAATGATCCCCGGATGCCGACCCAGCCAAAGCTGATCGTCGTGCTGCTGAATGAACCAGTTGACCGCAGGCTCGAGCATCGTCAAAAAGCGCCCATCCCAATCGAACTGACCACGATCATCCAAGGTTCCCCGCCACAGCGCGCCGCCGGGTCCGATGCCGCCGACTATCGCGCCCGTCTCCGAGCGCCAGAGACGATAGACGCCGCGTGGCTCGCCCAGCGTGGCATTGTCGAAGTCGGGATCCGGTTCAATGCGAAGATCGTCGTCTGACCCCAGCGGCCGATAACCACCGTCGCCCGTACCCAGTACCAGCCGGCCATCCAGATCAAAAGCCCAGGCATACCCCTCCGGCACGCCGTCGTCGCCATCCAGCACCTGGTCCAGTACCACGGTCTGATCTTGCCAGCGCAGCAGGTAGTAGCGACCGACTGTTGTGCCGGCCCAGATCCGACCCTGACGATCCTCGACGACCGTGATTATTCGATGCAAAACGCCTTCGACCCGCTCCTGGGCCTGCCAGCCCTGATCGGTTTTGAACAGCACGCCCAGGCCGCTCTCAAGCTCGGCGAAAATGGCTGGGCGCAATCGCGAAGGAATCAGATTGAGAGCGTAGTTGTCGCTGATCAGCCGCTGTTGTTCGATGACACGAAGCGCGTCCGTATCGACGCGAAATCGATAGACCCCGCCCGATCCAGCAACCAGCACTCGATCACCATCAGGTTCAAGCGCAAAGGCCTCCTGCAATGGGCTTTCGATCAGATCAAACTGACTATGATCATTGCCTTCAGCGCGCAGCAGGCCAAAACCCGATTCACCCGCGACCATCCACTCATTGCCCCAGGCCAACATGTCATGGCTCGCCGCCAGGCCATGATCGGCATCATGAACGCGAACGCCGTTGAACAGCGCCACGCGCGCGATTGCGCCACCCTGGGCCAGCCAAACGCCGTCCTCGTGATCCAGTGTGAGCCCCATGACGTCGTCGACCGCCAGGCCGCTGCGGCGCGAGACATGTTCGATTTGCTCACCCGACGGGCGCAGGCGAAACAGACCGTTATAAATCGTGCCAAGCAGGATGCTGCCGTCTGGTCCGAGGACGGCCTTGTAGGGCCAGGCCGCATCCAGTGTCTCAGTGGTGTCGAGTCGCGCCAGCCTGTCCTCGGTGAGCCAATACAAGCCATTTCTCATGGTGCCCAGAAGCAATCGTCCGTCCGGCCAGGACGCCATGAAACTCAGGGTTTCGCCCTGTTGAAACCCAAAATCCACAAGTCGCTCGGGCCGCTCTCCGGAGTCTGGAAACGCCGTGAGGTCATACAAACCCTCGGCCGTGCTGACTAGATACCGGCCCTGGTGAATCGCACCGTAGCGAAACACTTCGCCCCAGGACTCAAGCTCGTGCAAGGCCCCGTCCTGCCAGAGAAACAATCGATTCAATGTCTGAAAGTAGGTGCGATCACCCAACAGAAACACGCCGCGCGTCTTGGCAAAGTTTCGACGTTCTTCAGGCAGTTCATCACTGATCGAGCGATAAGCCAAGTTTCCGTCTGCTTGGGGCTCGAAGTAGCCAAATTCGTTGGGTGAGCCCACCCAGACGCGACCTGCCCCATCGATTTCAAGCACGCGGATGCGGTTGCGGTGGCGCGATCGGATTGCCTGCCAGTTCGCGCCATCAAAAATCACCAGCCCATCGCCACCACCGACGTAGATTCGTTGGTCTGGACCCTGACGCACTTCCCAGTTGTTCAGATGCCCGCCATACTCCGCCATGCTGTAACTCTCAATCATCGGCTTGCCGGGTGGCGCCGGCGGCGTGGCGAGCACAATCGGAGACAGGACGA
>CAZIMY010000205.1:2543-3772 GCA_964540315.1 uncultured Wenzhouxiangella sp. | reverse complement strand
CCCTCTGGCACAAATTTTGCCGCTTCCTCCCCGGATCCATCGGGCACTGACCCATGACGAAACAATCCGAAACCGACCAGGAACGACTGGAGTCGGCATTTGCGGCTTTCAATCAGCTTTCCGAGCAGTTGTCGGGCGCCTACCGCGACCTGGAGCAGCGCGCGGCCGGTCTGGCCGAGGAACTGGCCCTGTCGCGGCGCGAAAAAGAGCGCCAGCGCGAGGAAAAGCAGAAGCTGGCCGAGCGGCTGGGGGCTTTGCTGGACTCACTGCCCGGCGGCGTGCTGGTGGTTGATCGCGAAGGCCTGATCCGCCAGTCCAACGCGCCGGCTCGCGAGTGGCTGGGCAGAGCGCTGGACGGCAGTCGCTGGGACGAGGTCATGGCCGAAGCCGATCTTTGTCTGGCCGATGATGGTCGTGAGCTGACCGTCGCCGGCAAAGCCCAGCTGACCGTGGCGCGCCGCCGCGTGGCTGACCGCGGTGAGACCATCATCTTGCTGACGGATGTTACCGAGCAGCGTCGTCTGGCCGCAGAGCTTGATCAAAACCGGCGGTTGGCCACCATGGGAGAAATGGCCGCCCGCCTGGCCCACCAGGTTCGCACGCCCTTGTCGGCGGCCTTGCTCTACGCCGATCATCTGACAACCCGCGAACTGGACGAGGAAAAGCGTGAACGCTTCGGCGATCGGCTCTTGAGCCGCCTTCGCGATCTGGAAAGAATGACCCGCGACATGCTCGGTTTTGTGCGCGGCGGCTGTGACCGGTCCGAGCCGGTGGTTTTGCGGAATCTGCTCGGCGGGCTGGAAGAAACGCTGGCCGATGCCGCGCGCGACGGTGCGCGGCTTTGTATTGACCACGGCGGTGTCGATGGTGTGGTCCAGGGCGACGCCCAGGGCTTGCTGGGCGCGCTGTGCAACCTGGTCGAGAACGCCTGGAACGCGAGCAGCGAGGAAATCGATGTGACCGTGCAGCTGCGGCTCAGCGGTGGCTCTGCGGTCGAGATCTGGGTGATGGACAACGGGCCGGGCGTGGCGCCTGAGCTGCTTGACTCTTTATTTGAGCCGTTCGTGTCGGGCCGCTCGGGCGGGACCGGTCTGGGCCTGGCCGTGGCCAATTCAGTCGCCGAATCTCACGGCGGCAGCCTGCGATTGGTTGAACGGGCCCAGCCGGGCGCACAGTTCGTGTTGCGGCTACCACTGGTCAGCCGTCGTATCGAGAACAAACTGGAGGCA
>CAZIMY010000205.1:0-2533 GCA_964540315.1 uncultured Wenzhouxiangella sp. | reverse complement strand
AATCGCATGACAGCAGCCAAGTCAGAATTTTCCATTTTGCTGGTCGAGGACGACGAGCCCCTGCGCGAGGCGCTGGCCGATACGCTGGAGCTTGAGGGCTTCCAGGTCACGGCCGTCGCTGACGGTCCCGGCGCCATGGACGCGCTGTCTGACCGGCCTTTCGGCCTGGTGATCTCCGATATCCAGATGAAGCCCTGGACCGGCTTGGAATTGCTCGACCGGCTGCGTCAGGCGTATCCGCAGATTCCGGTTGTTCTGATGACCGCTTTTGGCTCCGTGCCCCAGGCGGTGCAGGCCATTCGCGACGGCGCCATGAACTACCTGGTCAAGCCGGTCGAGTCGGCTGAGCTGATCGCGCTGGCCCGGCGGTATGCCGAAAAACCGGAAACCAACGTCGAACTGGTGGCCGAGGACCCGCGCTCGCGAACGCTGGTCGGGCTTGCCCGGCGGGTTGCCGAAAGCGAGGTTACGGTTTTGCTGACCGGGCCATCAGGCAGCGGCAAGGAAGCCTACGCGCGCTACATCCACCGTCATTCGCCGCGGTTTTCCAGGCCTTTCGTGGCCATGAACTGCGCGGCCATTCCCGAGTCCATGCTTGAAGCGGAGCTGTTCGGGCACGAGAAGGGCGCGTTTACGGGTGCGGCCAAGGCCCGTACCGGCAAGTTCGAGGCCGCCCAGGGCGGCACTTTACTGCTCGACGAAATCTCGGAAATGGACCCGGGGCTGCAGGCCAAGCTGCTGCGTGTGCTCCAGGAAAGGGAGCTGCAGCGGCTGGGCAGCAACGACACCATCAAGCTCGATGTGCGCGTGATTGCGACCACCAACGTCGATCTGAAAGCGGCGGTCGCCGACGGGAGGTTCCGCGAGGATCTGTACTACCGCCTGAACGTCTTTCCGCTGGAGCTGCCGCGTCTGACCGCGCGCCCGGGGGATATCCGGCCGCTGGCCGAGCGCGCCGTGGCCCGTCACTGGCGGGGCCGGGGCAGGGCGCCCCGTTTTTCTGCCGAGGCCATCCAGGCTCTTGAGTCTCACGCCTGGCCGGGCAACGTGCGCGAGCTGGACAATGTCGTCCAGCGCGCTTTGGTACTGCTGGGTGAGGGTCGCGACATTGGCGCCGGCGAGTTGTTTTTCGAGCCGGCCTCCGGCGAGGAAACAGCGCCGCCGCCTCCGGATACCTCGCACACGCTGGAAGAAACGGTGGCCGAGCGGGAGTCCAGTGCCATTGTTGCAGCGCTGCAGGCTGAGGAGGGCCACCGTGGCAATGCCGCCCGCCGCTTGGGGATCAGTCCGCGCACGCTGCGCTACAAACTGTCGCGGCTGCGCGAGGCCGGTGTTTCGATACCGGGCGAGGCTGGCCCGAAGTTTGCACAAGCTGGCTAGGTACATCGTTGTTCAGTTTTTTGATCAAGGAGCGGATTTTTAATGAGTGAGATGGGTATTCAGCAGGTTCTGGCCCAAATGCGGGCGCTTCAGGTCCAGGCCGGTGCCGCGCCCGAGCAGGCTCAGTCCGCACAACAGCCCGGACAGTTTGCCGAACTCCTGAGCCAGTCGATCGATAAGGTCGCTGAGAACCAGGCCGCGGCCGGTGAAATGTCCAGCGCGTTCTCGGCCGGCGACCCGAATACCGACCTGACCAGCGTCATGATCGCCATGCAGAAGTCTCGCGTGTCGTTCGAAGCCATGCTCGAAGTACGCAACAAATTGGTTGAGGCGTACAATGAAATCCGTCGGATGCCGATCTGATCGGCGCTGATCAATCGCTCGGAGAATCAGTTACATGGCAGCTCAAAACCCGGTTCAGCCCAACTCACCGCTTGCCCTGCTTGACAGCGTTCCCGGCTTGCGCCAGCTGGTCCTGCTGGTTGGCCTGGCGGCTGCGGTCGCCGCCGGCGTCGCGATTGTCTTGTGGTCGAATGAAGGGTCCGAGCGGGTGCTGTTCAGTAATCTCACCGAGCGCGACGCAGCCCAGGTCGTGAGCGCGCTCGATGCGTCGCAGATTCCGTACACCTACGAGTCGGGTACCGGCGTGATCAACGTCGCGGCCGACCAGGTTCATTCGGCCCGCCTGATGCTGGCCGCTGAAGGCCTGCCGCGGGGCGCCGGTGTTGGTCTGGAGATGCTCCACGAGTCCGACAGCATGACCAACAGCCAGTTCATGGAAAGCGCGCGCTACCAGCGATCGCTGGAAATCGAGCTGCAGCGGACCATTGCCAGCATCAACAGTATTTCCGGCGCGCGCGTCCACCTGGCCATTCCGCGCCAGACCGTGTTTGTGCGTGAGCGCACCCCGGCCAGCGCCTCGGTGCTGCTGGAAATGCACCAGGGACGCCGGCTGGAACCGGGTCAGGTCGAAGCGATTGTCAATCTGGTCGCATCCTCCGTGCCCGATATGGAGCGCTCGCAGATTTCGGTGATTGACCAGCAGGGCCAGTTGTTGTCTTCCGATCAGGTGCGCGGTGAAGACGCCGCCGCTGAAGGTGCGGACCGGCAGGTCCATCGTCTCGAGGAACGGCTGGCCCAGCGGGTCGAGAGC
>CAZIMY010000204.1:0-3816 GCA_964540315.1 uncultured Wenzhouxiangella sp. | reverse complement strand
CGGCGCGCGCTTTGTTGCCGAGCGTGACCTGCAAGTCGGGGTGGTTTCGATCGGCTACGGCGATGGATATCCGCGCGGCGTTGCCGATGAGACGCCCGTGCTGGTTGGCGGGCGAATGTGCCGCATCGTCGGGCGAGTGTCCATGGACATGGTGACCGTAGATCTTTCCAACTGCCCGGACGCCCGGATCGGCGATCCGGTGGTTCTATGGGGACATGGTCTGCCGGTGGAAGTGGTGGCCCGGCGTGCCGATACAATCCCCTACGAGCTGGTTTGCCGGCTTACCCGTCGAGTTCGCTACCGTGCGATGACGATGCAGAGGTCAAAAGACGGCCAGGGTTTGCAACGACCACTGAGCCTGGTGCGCTAGAATGCCCTCCTACATTGAACTGCCCAAGCATTAAATGGCTGGAAAGCTTTACATCAAGACCCACGGCTGCCAGATGAACGAGTACGACTCGGAGAAAATGGCGGATGTGCTCGCAGCATCACATGGTCTGGAATTGACCGACCGGGCTGAAGAGGCCGACGTCATCCTGATCAATACCTGCTCAATCCGGGAGAAGGCTCAGGAAAAGGTGTTCTCCCAGCTGGGTCAGTGGCGACCACTCAAGGAGCGTCGGCCCGATCTTGTCATTGGGGTTGGCGGTTGCGTTGCCAGTCAGGAAGGAGAGGGTATTCGTCGTCGGGCGCCGTTCGTGGATCTGGTTTTCGGCCCCCAGACAATCCACCGTCTGCCCAAAATGGTCGATCAGGTGCGAGAGCAGGGAGGTTCGGCCATTGATGTCAGCTTTCCGGAAATCGAAAAATTTGATCACCTTCCCTCGCCGGGCGCTCGCGGTGCCAGTGCCTTTGTGTCCGTGATGGAAGGCTGCAGCAAGTATTGCTCGTTTTGCGTTGTGCCGTATACCCGTGGGGAGGAAGTCAGCCGTCCGCTGGATGACGTCATTGCGGAGGTTGCCGATCTGGCCGATCAGGGCGTTTGCGAGATCAATCTGCTCGGCCAGAACGTCAACGCTTATCGAGGGCCGATGCACGACGGTGGCACTGCCGACCTGGCGCTTCTGATCCGCTACGTTGCCCACATCGACGGCGTTGAGCGCATAAGATTCACCACCTCGCACCCGGTTGAATTCTCTGACAGTCTGGTCGAGGCTTTTGCCGATGTGCCGAAGTTGGCCAATTATCTGCATCTGCCCGTTCAGTCGGGGTCTGATCGCATCCTGGCGCTGATGAAGCGCGGACACACACGACTTGAATACAAACAGAAGATCCGCCGTTTGCGGGAGGCACGACCGGATATCGCGCTGTCTTCGGATTTTATCGTCGGTTTTCCCGGCGAAACTGAACATGACTTTCAGCAGACGCTCGATCTGGTCAAGGAACTGGCCTTCGACCAAAGTTTCAGCTTTATCTATTCGGCCCGGCCGGGCACGCCCGCGGCCGGTTTCCCAGATACGGTCACCCTGGACGAGAAGAAGGCTCGCCTGAAGCGGCTGCAGGACCAGCTTAATCTCCAGGCCAGGAGTTTCGCCGAAAGCATGGTGGGCAGCATCCAGCGAGTCGTGGTCGAAGGTCACAGTCGCAAGGACAATACTGAATTGGCAGGCCGGACCGAAAACAACCGGGTGGTCAATTTCCCCGGTCCGGAAGAGCTGGTCGGACGGATGGTCGACGTGCGAATTACTGCCGCTCTGGCGAACTCGCTGCGCGGACGCGTGGAATTGAATGGGGCAGAAGAAGCAGCTTGATGATGAGCGCCCCGAAAACGACGTCCTCTTCTGAAACTTCGCTGACGATCGAACTTGAGCCGGCCGACAACGAGCGTCTGGCCAATCTGTGCGGTCAACTCGATGAACATCTACGGATGATCGAGAAGCGCCTGGGTATTTCCATTGCGGCACGTGGCAATCTGTTTGGGGTTGAAGGTGAAATCGACGCGGTACACGCGGCGAGGCGGTTGCTGCGCCGTCTGTATCGGCAGTCCGAGCAGGAAATTTTGACACCGGCCCTGGTCAACCTGCAGCTGCAGCAGGCGGGTCTGGACGAGGGTGACATGGCCATCGACGTTTCGATTCAGACCCGGCGGGGCATGATTCGGGGTCGCGGTCCGAACCAGAAGCGATATCTGGAAAGAATTTCCGGTAATGACGTCAACTTTGGTGTGGGTCCTGCGGGCACTGGCAAGACGTTTCTCGCGGTGGCCTGCGCGGTTGACGCCCTTGAAAAAGACCAGGTCCAGCGCATCGTGCTGGTTCGCCCGGCTGTCGAAGCCGGCGAGCGTCTGGGCTTTCTGCCGGGTGATTTGGCCCAGAAGGTCGATCCCTATCTGCGGCCGCTCTATGATGCGCTCTACGAGATGTTGGGTTTTGATCGGGCAGCACGCTTGACCGAGCGCAATGTCATTGAAGTTGCGCCACTGGCCTACATGCGTGGCCGCACGCTCAACGACGCCTTTGTCATTCTTGACGAGGCCCAGAACACCACCCCTGAACAGATGAAGATGTTTTTGACAAGGATCGGCTTTGGCTCTCGGGCCGTTATTACTGGTGATCTGACCCAGGTCGATTTGCCGCCAAAGACGGCTTCAGGTCTGCGTCAGGCCATTGGTCTGCTGCGCGACGTTGAAGGTGTCAGCCAGACCTTTTTCGATGCTCGGGACGTGGTCCGTCATCCCATCGTCCGGCGCATCGTCGAGGCGTATGAGGCCGCCCAGCAAGAGGAGGGCAATACCGCATGATTGAGCTGGAAGTACAGCGCCTGGTCGACGACCCCCAGATTCCCGATGACGCCTGTTTCAGAGGCTGGGTCGAATCGGTCCTCGGCGAACAGGGGCCTTGCGCGGTTAACCTGCGAGTTGTTGATCTCGCGGAAGGCTGGGCGCTCAACCGCGAGTGGCGTGGAAAGGACTCTGCGACCAACGTCTTGAGTTTTCCGGCGGATATGCCAGAAGTCGATGGTGCGCGCATTCTGGGAGATGTTGTCCTGTGCGCACCGGTGATTGAACAGGAAGCTTCAGAACAGGGCAAGTCTCTCGACGCACACTGGGCGCATCTGGTGATCCACGGCCTCTTGCATCTGCTGGGCTTCGACCATATAACTGGCAAACAGGCCACGGCAATGGAAACTCGAGAAATCGAGTTCCTGGGCCGTTTGGGCTTTTCCAATCCTTACGAAACAAACCATGGAATCTGAACCTCCTCCTTCCGACTCGGCCGCTGCACTGAGCCAACGCGGGCCGATCATATGACCGATGACACTTTGGCCGGTAACGGCTCTTCGAACAGAACCTGGCTGGAAAGACTGGGGCGGGCCTTTGGCGGTGAGCCAAGGACCCGTGACGACCTGACCGAATTATTGCGCGACGTGGCGGATCGGGGGCTTCTGGACGCCGACACCCTCGCAATGCTGGAGGGTGCGCTTGAAGTCGATGAACTTCAGGTGCGTGACGTCATGGTGCCGCGCTCGCACATGGTGGTTATCAGCGAAACCGCGTCGCTGGATGAGATCATGCCGGTGATCCTGGAGTCAGGACACTCGAGATTCCCGGTCGTCGGTGAGGACCGCGACGAGGTCCGCGGCATCCTTCTGGCAAAGGACCTTTTACAGCCTTTTTCGGACCATGCCGATCTGGTGTTGGCTGACTTGATGCGCCAACCGGTGATCATTCCGGAGTCCAAGCGTCTCAATGTTCTGCTGCGAGAGTTCCGCGTCAGCAAGAACCATATGGCGATCGTTGTGGATGAATACGGCGGCGTATCGGGTCTGGTCACGATTGAGGACGTGCTTGAGGAAATCGTTGGCGATATCGACGAT
>CAZIMY010000203.1:0-3832 GCA_964540315.1 uncultured Wenzhouxiangella sp. | reverse complement strand
AGGCGGCCGCGGTCGTCATAGCTGAACTGGACCAAGCCGGAATCGCGGGAAACGGTATTGCCGATGGCGTCGAAGGTACGAGTATCCGTACCGACCGAAGTAAACCGATGGGTGTCGGGCTGATAACCGTACGGAACCGTTCCGCTCGCGCTGGTCCGGGACTGGCGATTGCCGATCGAATCGTAGGTAAAGGCCTCGATCAGCGCGCTCGATGAATCCGATACTGATTCCAGGCGGTAGACGCTGTCATAGCCGTATTGCTCGACGACGGCCTGCGTGGCCGGTGCAATCAGATTGAGGATATTCCCGGCCGGATCGCGATCGAAGCCCGTGGCCAGGCCGTCGCCCGAGGCCTCGATGATCTGATAGCTGGCGTCTAGCAGGTAGTCGATCGAGCGCCCGGACTGGAACTCGATGCGCTCGATGGGCCCGAAGGGTGCGCGATCCACATTGGTGACAAAGGGCCTCGGGCGCTGGCCCGTGACTGATCCGGTGAGAATGCGCGCGACATCGCCATTGGCGTTCCGCCGATAGGTGATGGTTCTAGTAATCGCAGGACACTCAGGCAATCCAGCAAACATCCTAGCCCAAATTAGGTATTTTTCCTATGGTCACCGGTGCGGGCATCGTGAACACTGCCCCCATGACCTACGCCCGCTACCAAATCGCGCCGTCCGAAAAGTTCGGATGTTTCCACGTCGTGACCCGATGCCTACGCCGGGCATTCTTGTGTGGTTCAGATCGACTTTCAGGAAGAAGCTTCGATCATCGGCGGCAGCATAGGCAATGAAGCAGTTGCGATTTCCGCGGCACGCGGAAGAAGCGAGCGCGTAATGCCGTCATGCGTCGATCGAGGACCGGATCCATTTCCTGGCGGCGTCCTTCGCGGTGTCGATCTATTCCTACGCTGTAGCGCAGGCAACGAAGATATTGCGATTTTGCGAAGCAAAGAAGCGATAGCGGAGTGCCGTTAAGCGCGTGTCGAATCACACTCATATAGTGCTCAGCGTCGATCCAGAGGCAGTTCACGGCTGGACCGACGCAGAAGTCGTTGATCGCTGGCTGCGGGTCTTTCCCGGCGCCATGGCCCAGGCGTCCTCGGATGAACAGAGGCTGCGGGTTCGAATGAGTCTGCTCCGCACCCCCGATCACCTGAAGGAAATCCGGCAGCAGCCTCAACGCCGACCCGCCATTCTGTCGACTGGTGAGTCGGCGTACCTCTTTACCAGCCAGAAGACTTTTTCAGGATTTCAACGTCCCTCCAAGCTCAGAAATCGCCGATTCGCTGGGCGTCAGGTTCTTCGTTTCATGCCAAAGCCGAAAAATTCTGACAGCGTACAGATCGTGGCTGTCCTGCGTTGCTCGAGACCTGAGCCAGCAAATACAGATGGTCGACCTGTTCTGCAGACAGTGTTTGGACTCTGGACTCCATGCACGGACCCAACAAGAAAAAGAAGATCAAAATCAGATATTTCCGTGCCATTCGGGACTAAATTCATGTAAAGTACGAAGCTCATCATACTTTATTTCGACCCAGATCCCAGGCTTTTCTCGACCGTTGCAGCTAATTTTCCGAGAAGTCACGACGGCAACGCTGTTGAGCTCCTAGCGTACCTGGATCAGAGGCAAGGACGACCTCGTAGAGACAAGCGGAAATTTTGATTAAGGATAGAAAAGAATGAGCATACAGCCTAACTCCATAAAAAAACCCGTAGAGACACGTTGGGCGCCATCCGCAGTCCTTTCCTGTCTGCGGACACTAGCGATAGCGCTGATTGCTGTGCGGAGCGTATGTTTTCGTCTTGTAGACTCGGGCGCTAGCGGTTCGATAAGGAAATTACTGGGAATCGCCGCGGTCAGATGTCGAACCATGAAGTCTTTGATCCCTAAGCTACATACTCAACGGGAGAATTTTCTGCATGCGCAGCAGCCTGTATCTCTTAACTCATCAGCGAAAAGCAAGATTCAGGCACTGCTCGATTTCCCGCCAGCGTTTCCCCGGCCTCAGCAATCCACTCCCGCCGCGTCGCAGCTATCGCCAAAGCCAGATTACTTTCGTCTGCAGAGGCCTTTTCTACTGCGTGAAAGGCGTGGAGTAAATCCCGCATTACTTGTCGCCATCATGGCAACAGTAACTTCTAGTACCACGCTTCATGCGGAAGAACGGGAAGAGATGCCAACATCAAGCGCTGAGACGATTACGACCATTGACTGGCGTCAATCCACTGTAGAGATCAGTCAGCTCGCAGCTCGCTACAATGCGCCCTCTGTTTCGGTGGCGGTCATCAAAGACAACGAGATCATTTACGCCCACGCACTAGGGCTGCAGGACGTCGCTTCGGGAACGATCGCGACAACGGCTACGCAGTACGGAATCGGCTCAATCGTCAAGAGTTTTTCGAGCGCTCTCGTCGGATCAATGATCGAAGATGGTCTTCTCCGCTTGGACGACTCTCCAGCCAAGCTTATCGAGGGACTCGAACTGCCCTCGACGGACCTCACGCAAAATCTTCGCGTTTCTCACCTTCTGTCGCAAACGTCAGGCCTTCCATTCATGGATGGATCGCTCGCCTTCTTCCCGGAAGCCGACCAAATCGATCTGGTAGAGCGACTTCCCTACTTTGATGCCTCCTGCCGCGTAGGCGATTGCTGGTCCTATAACAATTTGAACTTTGTCATGCTCGACATGATCGTCGAAGGGATCACGGGGAAGTCAAAAACCGATCTTCTCGCTGAGCGTCTCCTGCAACCTGCCGACCTACTGGCAACACTTTCATCTACAGACGCTTTCAAGGCCTCTCCGCATGCCGCGACAGGCTACGGAATGTCTAAAGGTCGGCCACAGGTTGCAAGCGTTGAGTACCTCTATGGAGAACAAATATACACAACAGCGAGTGACCTCGCGCGCTGGTTGGGTATCTGGATGTCTGGCGGCAAAGGGTTATTTTCTTCTGAATACGCACAAGAGGCCATTGCGACTCAGGCGATTGAAGATGGGAGCCCACCGAGCCCGGACGCGCCCGGCATCTACCTATTCGGCTATGGATTCGGCTGGCAAACCATGTCCTTCGAAGGCCATTATCTTGTTCGACACGGTGGGAATGAAAACGGATTCAGCGCCCACAGTGCCTTCATTCCGGCTCGAGGGCTCGGGCTTGTAACACTTACTAATCAACAGAATTCCATTCTGCCCAACATCGTTAATGACCTGTTGATTCGGCGATTGCTAGGTCTGGACACGCCGGCAATCAGCGACTATCCAGTCAACGTCAGCGACGTCGCCGCACTCATTTCGGAAGAGGAGGCAAAGCTGGCATGGCTGGAGACGACCGAGCGCGGCATGACAGAAGGGGAATTGGTCGGCGACTACACAGCAGGGGGTTACGGCCTGGTCAGCGTCAGAGTCAACGATATGGCCCTGATGCTAACCACTCCAGCCTGGGAGTTCGTGCTTGTCCCTCAGGGCAATAGAAGCTTCGGACTCGCCTCGGTCAATCCTGTGCCCCTCGGCATCGTAATGGACTTCTTCCAAGTGGAATTCGGGCCCGATAGCCTGAGCATGAATATTGCTGCCGAGCCCGTCGTCTTCACGAGAATTGAGTAAGGCGGGGATGCCTTTCCATTTCATCTTCGTCCTTGCTTATCTGTTCGTAAAGGCAAATGTCCTGACGGGGACAAGGAAGTTTGCTTCTTGACAAAAAAAGGACATCCGAGGAGTCGAGGAACGACCAGCGCCCTACTGGTTTCCTGAATTCAGTATCTATTTGGGAATGGGAATGGGAATGGGAATGACAGTCAAATAATGTGAGTCACGATTCTGTGGTTTCCGCTC
>CAZIMY010000202.1:0-3862 GCA_964540315.1 uncultured Wenzhouxiangella sp. | reverse complement strand
GGGCGATGCTGGGTTCGAACCAGCGACCCCTGCCGTGTGAAGGCAGTGCTCTCCCACTGAGCTAATCGCCCGATACTCATCCGGAGCGCTATGATAGTCGCGATAGGGTTGACTGGCAAATCGCTTTTTGCACAATCAGCGCGTGGCAATGCTTAGGTCGACTCCAGAGTTGCCGGGTCCGGAGAACGAGCAGTGGTCCGATTCTTCTTGACGCTGCTGGCAGGGTATAGCGTGATTATCGTCGTGCTATTCCTTTTCCAGTCGCGCCTGATATTTCTGCCAAATGTCGCCGGCCGCGATCTGGTGGCCACACCCGAGGATGTGGGCCTTTCCTATCGCGACGTTACCATTCGAACTTCGGATGGTGAAGCCTTGCACGCCTGGTGGCTGCCGCACCCACAGCCCCGGGCAGCCCTGCTGTTCAGCCACGGCAACGCCGGCAACATTTCGCATCGCCTTGAAAGTCTGCGGCTGTTCTACGAGCTTGGGCTGGAGGTGCTGATTTACGACTATCGGGGTTACGGTCAAAGTACCGGAACTCCCAGCGAGGCGGGCCTTTATCTGGACGGCATAGCGGCTTTGCACTGGTTGCTGGACGAGGAAGATATTGCACCGGCTGATATTGTCGTTTTCGGCCGATCCATGGGCGCTGCGGTCGCGGCCCGGCTGGCTTCGGAAAATCGTGTAGCGGCGCTGATCCTGGAGTCCGGGTTCACCTCTGTGCCCGACATGGCGCAGGAACTTTACTGGTGGCTGCCAGCGCGCTGGCTGGCTCGCATTCGGCTTCCGACCAGTGATTTTTTGTCCGACACTAGCCAGCCGACACTCGTGGTGCACAGCCGAGACGATGAAATCATACCGTTCAGTCACGGCCAGGCTCTTTTTGAGACAGCGCCCCATCCGAAGCAATTGCTGGAGTTGAACGGATCGCACAACACGGGATTTCTTGATTCAAGCGATGCTTACGTTGCCGGTCTGGACCGCTTTGTGACCGAGGCGCTGAAGCGCTGAATCCTTGCCAAACCATTCGGTGTTGCATAGACCTTCAGGAGTATGATTGGCCGACCTACGCCAATCGCTTCGCAAACGACTGAATGAAACTGACGACAGCCCTGATCTTGATCCTTTCCGGCATTTTGATGGGGGGGTGCGGGGGCAAGACTGAATCTGAAGGTGGCGGTGGGCAGCGGGAGCCGCGGCCGTTGCCGGTGCGGGCGCTTGAAGTCGCGCCACGCGATCTATCGCGGGTGGTTACGGTGTCGGCCTCGGTGGAGCCTCTGCGCACCATCCAGCTTGCAGCGCGCACTGAAGGGGTGCTCACCGACGTCTTGGTGGAAGAGGGTTCCCAGGTGGCCCAGGGTGAAGTGATCGCGCGCATTGATGTGCGCGAACAGCGGGCCGAACTGGCCCGTTCCCGGGCACGCCTGCACGAGCGGCAGGCCAGTTTCGAACGCTTCGAACGACTGCGCGACCGGAATTATGTAGACCTGGCCAGCTTTGAGGCGGCCCGTGCTGAACTCGAGATCGCCGCTACCGAGGTTGAGCTTTGGGAGACACGCGTCGCGTTTGGTACGGTCGCCTCCAGTATCGCCGGCACGGTGGTCGGACGCTATGTCGAACCGGGTGAGGCGATTGCCCGCCACGCCGCGCTGTTTTCCATCGCCGACTTTTCAAATATGGTGGTCAGGCTTGGTCTTTCAGAACTCGACATTGCCAACTTGAGGGAGGGGGATCCGGTTGTTGTACACATCGACGCGCTCGCCAGGCAAGAGCCTCTTGACGGATTCATCCGCCGCATTTTCCCGTCCGCCGAGGCCGAAAGCCGTCTGATTACCGTTGAGGTCGATTTGCCCGGGGCTCTGGAGAGAGGCGTCAAGCCTGGTTTTCTGGCCCGTGCACGCGTGCTGGTCGAGGAAAAAACGGATGTGCTGGCCGTGCCGGCGGCCGCCGTGGCCGAATCTGATGACGGGTTTTTCGTCATGATGATCGACGGCAATGATCAGCTAGAGCGGCGCCTTGTAGAGCCTGGCATCATCCGGGGCGCATGGCGCGAGATTGCGGACGGGCTGGCCGTCGGGGAGCGGGTCATTGCTGCTAACCCGATGGAGATGAGTGCCGGCGACCGGGTCCGGGTGGTCGCGACGGTCGGCGGGGAGGATCCAGCATGAAGGAAGATCCGGCGCGCGGGACGCGCTATTACCGCGGCTTGACGCACGCATCCATCCGTCGGCCGGTCGGCACGCTCGCCATCGCGTCGGTGGTTTTGCTGATGGGCGCTTTTTTTGCCGGCCGGCTGCCGGTCAACCTGCTGCCGGAGGTTGAATTTCCGCTGGTTCGGGTGACCGTCAACTATCCCGGTGTTGCGCCGGAGGTGATGGAGGAGCAGGTGACCCGGGTTCTGGAGCGGTCGTTGTCTTCGGTAGAGAACGTCAGCCGCATCTCGAGTCGTGCCTCCGAGGGGCGAACCAATGTAAACCTGATTTTCGACCATGGCGTCGACCTTGATGTGGCGCTGCAGAACACCGCCAGACAGCTGGAAACCGCACGCCAGCGTTTGCCGGCTGATGTAGAGCCGCCCCGCTTGCGCAAATGGGATCCCGGCGAGTGGTCGATCTGGCGGGCCGGATTTTCCTCCCCGACGCGGCCGCCGCGCGATGTGCGCGATTGGGTTGAGCAGCGTCTGGTGCCGCAGCTGCAGTCGATAGAAGGTGTTGCCGCAGTTGAGGCGGCCGGGGGCCAGGTTCGCGAAATCGAGGTGGTGCTTGATCAGCAGCGTCTGCGCTCTTATGGATTGACGCTGCGCGATGTTGCCGACCAGCTAGCGCGCGAAAACGTCAACGTTGCGGCCGGAAATATCACCTCGGCCGAGTTTGACGTCATGGCCCGAACCGACGGACGCTTTGCAAGCCCGGACGAGATCCGCAACGTTTTTTTGACCGTGCCGGGTACGGACCGACGCGTTCGGCTGAGCGAAGTGGCTGAGGTTTCAGACGGTTTTCGCGAGCAGCGCCTTTTTGTGCGCCTGAATGGCGTGCCATCCACACAGCTGTCGATCTTCAAGCTACCCGGTGCCAACGTGGTCGAAGTGGTCGATGCGGTCAATCAGCGCATGGCCCAGCTGAGCAGTTCGAGTTTCATCCCCGAAGACATTCGCTGGCAGGCAACGCGGGACGGGGCTTATTTCGTCCGCGGATCGGTCGAGGCGGTGTCGGCAGCGGCCTTTATGGGCGCGGCCCTTGCCATGGCGGTCGTGCTGGCCTTCCTCGGTTCACTGCGCAAGAGTTTCATCATTGGTCTGTCGATTCCGATCGCCATTCTCTTTACATTTGGCCTGCTCGGCCTGGGTGGTTTGACGCTGAACGTGATCAGCCTGGGCGGGCTGGCGTTGGGCGTGGGGCTGCTGTTGGACAACTCCATCGTGATGTTGGAAAACATTGCCCGGCATCAGGAAACGCTGGGAGAAGATCCTGAACAGGCGGCTCACGCGGGCGCCGATGAAGTCATTTCGGCGATGACGGCCGGTACGCTGACCAATCTGGCCGCCGTCGCGCCATTTCTGCTCATTACCGGCATGGCGGCCCTCGTGTTCCGTGAACTGATCCTGACCATTTCGTTTGCAGTGGTTGCCTCGTTGGCAGTGGCCCTGACACTGGTGCCTATGCTCGCGGCCCAGTTCGGTAAAGTCCGGTTCCGGTCGGGGCTGAATCGATCGTGGATTTACCGGCGTTTCGACCGTGGCATCGGTTGGCTGACAGCACAATATCGACATCTTCTTGCCCGACTGCTGCGCCTGCGCTGGGCCGTAGTGATCGGGTCGGCGACGCTGTTTGTGGTCGCGGTCTTGATTGCCGACCAGCTTGGC
>CAZIMY010000201.1:0-3865 GCA_964540315.1 uncultured Wenzhouxiangella sp. | reverse complement strand
CTGGTTCGGGCTCTGGTTCGGGCTCTGGTTCGGGCTCTGGTTCGGGCTCTGGTTCCGGTTCCGGTTCCGGTTCCGGTTCCGGTTCGGGCTCTGGTTTGGCTTTGGTGGGCGGCGTGGCGCCCGATGAAGAGGCAACGGGGCCTGAGGCCACAGCTGCCGACGAGCGCCGATGCAACCAGATACCACCGACCAGCATCAACAAGCTGATGGCAGCGCCGCTCAGAACCTGCCCCATCGTGAACAGCGGCAGCGGCTGCGAATGAGACCAGTGAATCTCAAGCCGGCTGTTGCCCACAGAAACGCGCTCGAGAGACGAATCGGGACGCGGCCCATAAGACCATACTTCGACCCAACCAGAGCCACGCTCCTGTCCTAAAGACACATAGTCAGCAGCATCGGGTTGCGACCAGTTTCCGGTCAAGGCAGCCGCCGCCACCTCCACCAACAGCAGCGCTTCGATCCGGTCGGCAGTCTCCAGTCGCTGGGCAAACAGCACCACGGGAACCTCAGTCTGCGGCCCCGCTCTGAGCTCGGGTGGTGCGGTTCCACTGCGCCGCGCTTCTACGAGAATATCCAGCGCAATATAATCGCCGCCCTGCTCGACCGACCAGTCTTCAACGGCAGGCGGCGCAACGACCACATCGCGCACACCGGTCAGACCATCGGATATCAACAGATCAACAATCGCCTGTGAGGGATCATCCGAGTCTGAAATGAGATCAACGGCCGCACTCTGTACCAGCGGACTCGACAGCCGCTGTTGCACAGCTGACAGGCGCTCGGAGGTTCGACGCACATAATCTTCGACCTCGGACTCGGCGGCCGAAAGCGCACGACTTCCACTGCTGCCGCCATACCCGGCAACGACGGCCACCAACAGCCCGAAAACGCCGAAAGCGATCAGAACCAGGGCGCCGAGACTGGCACCGGGCTTTACTGTCTTCAGCGCTCCAATCTTCACTTCATATTCGTCAATGGGTGCCCGTGTGGCCGATGCCACCAGCGCCGCGAACGCTTGGTTCGAAACGATCAACGACTTCAAGATCAACCTGCACGATGGGCACAACCACCAGCTGCGCGATGCGCTGCCCGGGCTCGATTCGAATCGTTGATTGTCCGCGGTTCCAGCATGAGATTCGCACTTCCCCCTGGTAATCGCTGTCGATCAGTCCCACCAGGTTGCCGAGCACAAGCCCCTGTTTATGCCCCAAACCAGAACGCGGCAAAAGCATTGCAGCCAGGCCCGGATCGTCAAGATGAATGGCCATGCCCGAAGGAACCAGGGTTGTTTCGCCGGGTTCAAGATCAATCGCCTGATCGATGCATGCGCGCAAGTCCATCCCGGCCGAGCCTGCGGTTGCGTAGTCGGGCTTAGGCCAGTCCGAGCCCAGGCGTTGATCCAGAATGCGGACCTTTAATCGCCTCACCTGCTATTTCCCTGTCTTAGTCGGCGCATGGTCGCACATCTTGGATTTCCTACAAACTGCCGCTCAGAATACTGGATGCGCGGTGCAACGCCAAGCCTGATTCTATTGCCTTGCTGCCATCGCCGCACTTGTCCTGCATGAAAATCGCCGACTGGCCCGAAACCGAACGTCCCCGAGAGCGCCTGTTATCAAAGGGTGCAGGCTGTTTGAGTGATGCTGAGCTTTTGGCCATATTGCTCCGCACCGGGGCCAAAGGACGCTCGGCCCTGGACCTGGCGCGCATCCTGATCAACCGCTTTGGCGGTCTGCGAGGACTGCTGGACGCCAAGCAGGATCAATTCTGCTCAGCCCCGGGCCTGGGTCCAGCCAAATATGCCCAGCTGCAGGCGGCCGTTGAATTGGCCAGGCGACATCTGCACGAGACGCTTACCCGTGGAGAGCCACTGACCAGTCCTCAGTCAACGCGTGATTTTTTGCGCGCCGCCCTGCGCGATCGCCCCCACGAAGTATTCTGCGCCCTGATGCTCGACACCCGTCATCGGGTTATCTGCTTTGAAGAACTGTTCACCGGAACCATCGACTCAGCCCATGTCCACCCGCGCGTCGTTGTCGAAAAGGCGCTTGAGAGCCGAGCCGCGGCAATGATCGTAGCCCACAACCACCCGTCCGGAATCTCAGAACCCAGCCAGGCCGACCTGGCCATCACCCGCCGTCTGCGAGATGCGCTGGGACTGGTGGATATCCGCCTGCTCGATCACTTCATCGTCGGCGATACGGAGGTCACCTCGCTGGCTGAGCGAGGCCTGGTCTGACTTCTGGATTTAAGCAAGCCGCTTAACTTGGTTTTCCTTCGTTTTCCTTGCCTCAGACTGGCGCGGACGGCACAATGTCCGGCTTTCCTTACCACTCGCATCCGAGCCTGTCATGACCGACCGCCGTCAGCTAGCCAACGCCATCCGTTTCCTGTCCATGGACGCCGTCCAGAAGGCCAATTCCGGCCATCCCGGCATGCCTATGGGCATGGCCGATATCGCCGAGGTGTTGTTCAATGATCATCTCAAGCACAACCCGGCCAATCCGCACTGGTGGGACCGCGACCGTTTCATCGTCTCCAATGGCCACGGGTCCATGCTGCTGTACTCGGTGCTGCACCTGAGCGGATACGCGGTCAGCCTGGATGATCTGAAGAATTTCCGCCAACTGCACTCGCCCACGCCCGGCCACCCCGAGTACGGCGAGGCCCCCGGCGTCGAAACAACGACCGGACCCCTGGGACAAGGATTGGCCAATGCCGTCGGAATGGCGCTGGCCGAAAAGTTGCTGGCCGCCCGTTTCAATACCGAGCGCCACGCACTTGTAGATCACATGACCTGGGTGTTTGTCGGCGATGGTTGCCTCATGGAAGGAATCTCGCATGAGGCCTGCTCGCTGGCGGGCACCCTGGGTCTGGGTAAGCTGGTCGTGTTTTATGACGATAACGGCATCTCGATTGATGGCGAGGTTGAAGGCTGGTTTACCGACGACACACCGGCGCGCTTTCGGGCCTACGGCTGGCAGGTCATCGAGGCCGTAGACGGTCACGACGCAGTCGCCGTGGATGAGGCGATTCGCGCCGCGCGGGCCGACGCCGACAAGCCCACGCTGATCTGCTGCAAGACCACTATCGGCTTTGGTTCGCCCGGCAAGGCGGGCACGGCCTCGACCCACGGCGCGCCACTGGGTGATGAAGAGATCGCAGCGACCCGCCAGGCGCTCGACTGGCCGCACCCGCCGTTTGAGGTCCCCGAGGATATTCGCGCCAGCTGGGATGCCCGCGCCAAAGGTCAGGCCAGGGAGGACGGCTGGCAGCAAACCTGGAGCGCTTACCGCGAATCCAGCCCGGACCAGGCCGCCGAGTTTGAACGCCGCATGGACAATGCCTTGCCCGTCGACTTTGAGCAGCGTTTGATCGAAACACTCTCCGAATTACAGGCCGACGACAGCAAAGTCGCCACGCGCAAGGCTTCGGCCATGGCGCTTGAACAACTCTGCAAGCACCTGCCCGAAATGCTCGGCGGTTCGGCCGATCTGACCGGCTCGAACAACACCAACTGGTCGGGCAGCGTGGACGTCGTTGACGACCCCGCCAGGGGCAACTACGTTTCCTATGGAGTACGCGAGTTCGGTATGACCGCGATGGCCAATGGTCTGGCCCTGCACGGCGGGTTCATTCCCTACACCGGCACCTTCCTGGTGTTTTCCGACTATGCCCGCAACGCCGTGCGCATGTCGGCGCTAATCCCGACCGGAGCCATCCACGTCTATACCCATGACTCCATCGGCCTGGGCGAAGATGGTCCCACCCACCAGCCGATCGAACACCTGTCCTCGTTGCGTCTGATCCCCAACCTTGAAGTCTGGCGGCCCTGCGACAAGGTCGAGACACTAGCCTCATGGGC
>CAZIMY010000200.1:2743-3927 GCA_964540315.1 uncultured Wenzhouxiangella sp. | reverse complement strand
ATCGGCGAATTTCTGGTTGCTCGCTATGCCGTGCCGCCTGATTCTGCCCTGAAGACAGTGCTTTTGGTCAACGAGGCCGTGATGCCGGACGAGTCACGAAGCTACCCTTATACCGTTTCCTTAGACCATGATTTCTCAGGATATTTCAGGTCCAACAATCGGGCGTCTTCCGATCGCCTGGTGGCGCTGGTTGATTGTCCTGAGGGCGTCCTGACCGTCAGTGACCCCAACGACCTGCGACACATCGATGTCGAGGATCAGCAGTACGACAATCACCAGTATTTCTGGGAACTGAGCTCGTCCATTTGCCGGCCGCAGTCGGTGGTCCAAACGGAGTGCGGGTCGAGCGCCGAAGCTGAATCTTCACGTAAAACTCACGCTGCGACCGGTTAAAAGGCGGTTTTGGCGGCTCCACGATCCAAGGGTTGCGGAGCCAGTTTCACAGTCCGTAGAATATCGAACCTTGTTGCGATGCGTCAGCCTGAAGTATGATCGACGTCTTCGCTTTTCGCCCATACACAAACTGGTGACCAGATTCCCATGAATGTTTTGAATTCCCGCAACGTCATCCATGTGTCCCTAGCGGCAGTCCTGGCGCTCTTCGCTTCCGGGGCTGCTCTGGCTCAGCAGGTTGACCCCGTCCTGGATACAAGCCGGGCAATGGTTCAGGTAACCCAGCAATCCCAGGAACGCATCGATGATCTCGATGCCGAGACTCAGAGCATTTTGAGCGATTACCGGGCCAACCTTAAGCAACTTGAGCAGCTCAATCGCTACAACGCCTCCCAGCAGCGTCAGGTCGATGCTCAGCGGCGCGAAATCGAGTCCCTGCAAAACGACATCAATAACATCGCCAGCCTTCAGCGCGCCATCCAGCCGCTGATGGAGGACATGGTTGCCGCGCTCGACCAGCTGGTGGAAGCTGACCTTCCGTTCCTGGCAGAAGAGCGGCGGGCGCGCGTTGAGCGACTGATTGCATTGATGGATGATCCCTCCCGCTCACCGGCCCAGCGTTACCGCCTGGTGGTCGAGGCCTATCAGATCGAAAACGAGTACGGCCGCACCATCGAGGCCTACCGCGGCGATATCGAGGCCAACGGGCGTCAGTTCGAAAATGTTGAATTCCTGCGCATCGGCCGGACATCCCTGACCTTCCGGACCGATGACGATCAAACCCTGATGCG
>CAZIMY010000200.1:0-2643 GCA_964540315.1 uncultured Wenzhouxiangella sp. | reverse complement strand
GGCGAATTCGGGGAATTGTTCGGTGTAGCCCGGGCTGCCGCGGCCGATCTGAACGAACAGCTCGACGAGTCACTCATCTCGACCCAGTTCCCCGGACGCGGTGAGCCCCTGGTGAAAATGGCTCAGGCCTCGTCACTGCCGACCATTGAAGAACTGGAAAACTTGTGGTTCACCATGCTGCAGGAGGCCGGAGAGCAGGCTGAAGTCGCCCGTTATGACGCTCGGGTCGTGACATCGGACAACCAGTCGGCAACCGAGACCGTGGTCCGCGTCGGACCGTTCACTGCCTTCAGCGAAGACGGTTACATGGTCGCTCGGGAGGGCACGCTGCGTTATTTGGCCCGCCAGCCGGGTCGCGCCCAGCTCGCTGCGGCGGAGCGGGTTTTTAACCACTCCGGACCTGGCGTGGTGCGCGGCATGATTGACCCTTCCCTTGGGACGCTGCTGGGCCTGGTCGTCGAAGTTCCCAACCTGCGTGAAAGAATCGATCAGGGCGGTGGCATTGGTTATGCCATTGTCGTTGTGGCCATTCTCGGTATTCTGCTGGCCATTGTCCGGTGGGTCATGCTGGCCTTCACCGCCATGAAGGTGAAAGCCCAAATGAAGTCTTCAACGCCGAAGAAGGGCAATCCCCTCGGTCGGATCATGGCGACTTATGAAGAGTTCAGGAGCGAAGACCTCGAGACCCTGCAGCTGCGTCTGGACGATGCGGTGCTCAAGGAGTTACCCAAGCTTGAGTCCGGCCTGAACGTCGTCAAGGTTCTTGCTGCGGTTGCCCCGCTCATGGGGCTGCTGGGTACCGTGATCGGGATGATCGTTACCTTCCAGGCGATTACCCTGTTCGGAACCGGTGATCCGAAGCTGATGGCTGGCGGTATCTCTCAGGCCCTTGTGACCACGGTGATGGGTCTGATTGCTGCCATTCCGCTGCTCTTGCTGCATGCGTTTGCATCCAGCACGGCACGCCGGGTCGGGCAGGTGCTTGAAGAACAATCGGTAAGCCTGGTCGCAGAAACCGCCGAAAAGGGCTGATCTCGTGCTCGAGAATCTGTTACCGGCCAACGTCGTCAACGTCATCGGGAACTACCTGGAGACGGGCGGCCCGGTGGTGGTCGCCTTGCTGGTCAGCACATTTCTGATGTGGTTGCTGATCAGCGAGCGGCTGGTCTACTTCCTTATCTATGCCCGTCGCCTGCTGCGGTCTCAGGAGAAGCGCTGGGACGGTTTCGATGACCACACCAGCTGGCAGGCACATGCGTTCCGGGAGCGTCTGATCTCCGAGGTCCGGATCGAGAATGAGCGGTTTCTTGGGCCCATCAAGGCGTTAATCGTCATCACACCGCTACTCGGTCTGCTGGGAACGGTGACCGGGATGATTGAGGTGTTCCAGGTCATCGTCGACACTGGTTCCTCGAACGCGCGTTTGATGGCTGCTGGCATCTCCAAAGCCACCATTCCGACCATGACTGGTCTAGCGGTTTCCCTGACCGGGGTGCTCTCGATCAATTTCCTGGAGCGCAGAAACTCGCTCGCGGTTGCCAGCGTGTCGGAGAACCTCGTTGTTGATGCCGGTCTGGGATACGGATCGCGGAAGCGTCTGACAGACGCAGATCAGGAAGCCGCGGACGTTAATATCACGCCGCTTTTGGATATCGTCTTTATTTTGCTGATCTTTTTTATCGTTACTGCCACCTTCCTTGACGAGGTCGGCATCGGGCTGACCTCGCCAAATCCCGATCCGCCGGAAGAACTGACGCGTCCGCCGCCAACCCTGGTGCTGGCCGTGCGAAACGACGGTTTCGTAATGATCGACGACGTCCGCCTGGTGGACCCCAGGTCAGTCACACCTATTGTCGAAGCGTTCAAAGCGGAAAAGCCAAAAGGTGTCGTGTTGCTGAATGCCGCTCCTGATGCGCCCGTAGAGACCACGGTTCTGGTCCTCGACCAGGCTCGACTTGCGGGTGTCGAACCGGCGCTGGCGATTCAACGCGGCCGATAGTAGAGAGCGAACTGACATGCTTAGACGCAAAAAACGCGAAGCCGACGAGGGCGACGTCAACGTCACCCCTCTGCTGGATATCGTTTTCATCATGCTGATCTTTTTTATCGTCACGGCGACTTTTATCAAGGAGCCTGGTGTCGATGTGCAACGGCCTGATGCCGCCACCGCCGAACAGCAGCGGCTGGTGTCAATCCTCGTGGCGATTGACTCAAACAATACGATCTGGATCAATCGGGAAGAAACGCCTCTTGAAGGCGTGCGTTTGGCGATCGAGCGACTTCGTCGGGAGAACCCCCGCGGCAGCGCGGTCATTCAGGCCGATGGGTTAGCCGATAGCGAATATCTTGTTGAAGTTCTCCAGCAGATTCGTGATGCGGGTGTGCAGGAAACGGTTGCGGTATCGACCTTGAAATCATGAGTAGCGTAATTCGATTAGTTTCCGGAATCCCCGGTGCGGTGATTGTGACTTCCGTGCTGTTTTTGCTGCTGGCCACTGTGATCCAACAGCAGCAGGAAGTGCAGCTCTCGGAAGACCGGTCAGTAGAGATCAACGTGACGCGGCAGCTTGAAGACAATACGCAGCAGCGCCCGGAGGATTTCCAGCGGCCGGTATTGGATCAGCCACCGCCACCCCCGCCGAC
>CAZIMY010000199.1:0-3944 GCA_964540315.1 uncultured Wenzhouxiangella sp. | reverse complement strand
CTGGAGGCCGGCGACGAGGGTGCGCCGGAGGCGTGGCTGGTGCCATCTCCGTTCTGGAAGACCTTAGTAGTGTTACTGTGCCGGCATCCGACGGCACAACTGACGGTTCCGTCGACTTCACCTTGAATTGTGATTTGGCAGAGGGTGAGACCTCTCAGGCAAACCTTGTGTGCACTGGCGATTTAGAAGGAACTCACAACATCTCCTGTTCCGCAGCGCCAGTCGTGATCCCAACCATGCAAAACTGGGGCTTGATCCTGATGGCCCTGATGATGATGCTGGTCGGTGGTCTGAGCATCCGGTTCTTCCGGACGTAAGACACGGTCATCGGGGCTGGCTCCGGCCGGCCTCGGTTGAACAAGAAAAACCGCCGGGTTCTGCCTGGCGGTTTTTCTTTTTGGGGTTCCGGTTACCGGTCTCCGGGTTCTGGAAAAGCGCGATCGAGGCTCTTCCGGAAACCCGAAACCGGAACCCGGAATCCGCCTACTCAAACCAAAATGAACCCGCCCGAATCAAGCAACCCACGCTCCATCAACCACCCCCGCGCATCCTCAGCATCTTCTTCAAACCAAGCCCGCGCCGATCCCAGCCGAAACGAATATCCCCAGGCATCCATATCGGCCATGCAGCGCTCTGAGCCAAAGTTCGGCAGCCGGTCAGCCAGCACAATCTGCAGGTAGCAAACGGCGTTCTCTTCGTCGTAGTCGCCGCCGGCGTTGGTGTGCAGGCCGTTGCGGCGTCCATCATCCATGCACAGCCAGTGGCAGGCCTCATGCAGGATCGAATGGATTGGGGTGTCAGCGCGGGCGAAGAGGCGGTTTTCGATCAGGCCGGCCTCTTCATCGCCCCAGAAACTGCCGGGTATCGGCTGTTCGGTATCGACGATAACAAGCGCCAGCCCCAGCCGCTGCAGGAAGTCCCGGACCGGCTCATGGCCGGAATCCCGGAGCCGGATGACGTCTGAATTGTCAAATGCTTCAGTCAATGACCTCTGCCCCATGGCGCGCTGCGTCAGACGGATTAGAATAAACGGATGACCGATCGACTGCTTGCTTCCCTGTCCCGTCTCGGCGAACTCCAGCCCGTGGACTGGCTGCGCTACATGGGCTTTGTGGTCTGGGTGCTGGCGGCAATTCCGCTGCTGATTCTGCCGCTGGTGGCCAGCGAGCCTCCTGCGGCTCAGGCCGTAATGGGCTGGTGGTCCGGGGCGGTCCTGTTCTTGCTGGCGTTTATCCATCCGGCGGTGCGCCTGCAGCAGCGCTCGTCGTTCTGGCTGCGGGTTGTGTTGCTGGCGGTGATGTCGATTTCGGCGTTTGCGGTCAACTATTTCACCCGTTCCGGCATCGGCAGCCTGCTGGCTATGGTGGTGGCCGCGCTGCTTCCATGGATGCTGCCGGCGCTGCCCGGCATCGCCTGGGTTGGGGCACTGGCGCTGGTGTTCGGCGTTTGGGTAATTTTTACACCCGACGGCACCTGGATGCTAGCCGTGATATTTGTCTTGATGAACCTCGGGCTGACGCTGTTTCCGTTCATAGCCTCGCTGCTGGCGCTGCAGCAGGTGCAAGCTCGGGCCGATTTGCGCCGGGTCAACTCGGAGTTGCTCGCCACCCAGTCGCTGCTGGCGGAAAATACCCGGATCGCCGAGCGGGTGCGCATTTCGCGCGATCTGCATGATTTGCTGGGCCATCATCTGACCGCGCTGACCCTGAATCTGGAGGTGGCCAGCCATACCAGCAACGGTAAAGCCAAAGAACACGTCGATCAGGCGGCGTCGGTCGCGCGATTGTTGCTGTCGGACGTGCGCGAAGTGGTCGGCGATCTGCGCCGCGACGGCCAGGTCAACCTGCGCGAGGCGCTGCAGGTGCTGGCCGAAGGCGTGCCCCAAATTGAAATTCACCTCGAAGTGCCGGATCATCTGGCCCAAACCGAGCCCCGTCATGCCCAGACGCTGCTGCGCTGCGCTCAAGAGGTCATCACCAATGCCGTACGGCACGCCAACGCATCGAATCTGTGGATTGAACTCGAAGCCGGCCAGGAAGGGATCGTGATGAGAGCCAGAGACGACGGTCATGGCACCGAAGAGCTGATGCCGGGCAACGGGCTCAACGGCATGCGCGAGCGCCTGCGCGACCTGGGTGGCCGGCTGGACATTTCAACCGGTCCCGGCATCGGGTTCCAGCTCCGGGCCTGGATGCCGCTGGAGAAATCCGCGTGATTCGGGTCATGCTGGTCGATGACCAGACCCTGGTTCGACAGGGCGTGCGCTCGCTGCTCGAGCTGGCGGACGACATCGAAGTGGTGGCCGAAGCCAGCGACGGAGAAACTGCGATCAAAGCCGTTCCGGGTCACGCGCCCGACGTCTTGCTGCTGGACATGCGCATGCCCGGCAAGAATGGCCTGGAAGTACTGCAATCGCTGACCGCGGATGGAACGCTGCCCCCGACGATCATTCTGACAACCTTTGACGATGAAGAACTGGTGCTGGCCGGGATTCGGGCTGGCGCTCGCGGCTACCTGCTCAAGGATGTGGCCCTGGAAGACCTGCTGGAGGCGGTCCGATCCGTAGCTGCCGGTAAAACCCTGGTCAAGCCCGCCGTAACCGAACGTCTGCTGAAAGGTTTGGGACGGCTCAATACCGGGTTTTCAGCGCTGGATCAGCCCGATCCACTCACCGATCGCGAAACAGAAATCTTGCGCCTGATGGCCGGCGGTTATTCGAACAAGGAGATTGCCAGCGCCCTCAACGTCGCCGAAGGGACCGTCAAGAACCACGTCTCCAATATTCTTTCCAAAATGGGTGTCAGGGATCGCACCCGTGCCGTGTTGAAGGCCTTTGAGGGCGGTTTGATCTAACGTGACGCTGGTCTAATCGGGCAGAGAGCGCCCGAATCAGGCGTTTCCTACGTCCCGGTCTCGCGGCGAGTGCAGATACTCGCTCTCTTCGGCCGATTGCATCACCTGCCGCGCCAGTTCCTCCACGCGTTCGCTGGCGCTCAACATGTCGTCGTCGCTGGAGACGTCCTGGGGTTGATGGGCATAGAGCCAGTAATGGACGGCGCCGGCAACGAGTCCGTCGGCCAGTGCCCATGGATCGGCATCCGGATTGGCGGCGGCCAGTTCGTTGCCTAATCCAACAATTGCATCGGCCGCTTCGTCGAACAATGCCTGGTTGACTTCGTCAATGTCGTCATCTTGCATGGGGATAGCCTCCGCGGTGGTTCTCAATGGCAGCTTTGGCCAGTTCAGCGCCAAGATCAATGACTTCGCGGGCACGGTGGAACTCGTGAACCATGCACGCATTCTTGGGAATCCGAACCAGCAGATCGGGCTGGAAGATGGAGAGCTGCTGGCGCGTAATGGCGGCGGTCATGGTATCCAGCGAGCGCATCATGACGGCGACCAGGCCAGGCTGATTGTCGCTGGGGGTCTTGTCGCTGGAAAATCCGTCAACGAAATCCTTGACCTTTTCCCATACTCCGTTGTCGCCGGATTCTTTCTTGTCCTTGCTGCTTGGTTTTTTGATTTCGGCATCGGCCGGCCCATTCACGTCGACAACCACAGTCAGGTCGCTCATGCAGCGCAGCGTCGGAGCGACCGGGATGGGATTGAGCAGTCCCCCGTCGACGAGCGTTCGGTCGCGATAGCGGTGGGGCGTAAAGATTCCGGGGATAGCAATGGACGCCCGGATCGCATCAAAAAGCGGACCACGATCCAGCCAGACCTCGCGACCCTGGTCGATGTCGACCGAAACGGCCGTGAAATCCATCTTCAGGTCGCGAATATCCAGATCTCCAACCAGTTCCTCCAGCTTGTTGATGATCCGCCGACCCTTGATCAGGCCACCGCCGGAAAAGGTCCAATCAACCAGCGAAAAGACGTCTGATTGCTCCAGACCACACACCCAGTCTTCGTAGGACTTGAGCTTTCCGGCCGCGTAAATCCCG
>CAZIMY010000198.1:0-3994 GCA_964540315.1 uncultured Wenzhouxiangella sp. | reverse complement strand
CTGGTCTGGACGCTTAAGCCATACAAGGTGATTTTTCTGACCGGAACGGGTGGCCTGCTGGATCAGAACGGGCGCATCATCACGGCGATTTCGATCAGCGGCGATTACGAGCACCTGATCAATCAGGACTGGGTCCATTCGGGCATGCAGCTCAAGCTGGGGCAGATCAAGGAAATGCTTGATCAGCTGCCGCCGGATACCTCGGTATCCATCACATCGGCGGCCAAGCTGACGCGCGAGTTGTTTACCCACACCGGTGCCGGTACTTTGATTCGTCGCGGCGAGCGGATTGACTGGTTTGACGAGATTCCCGCTCACAGGGTGTCAGCACTGGAGACCATGCTGGAAGAAAGCTTCGGCCGTCGTTTGCGGTCCGACTGGTGGAAAGGTCGAGAGCTGAAAGGCGTTCTTTTGGCCGAGACAGGACGCGCCGCCGCCTTGATTGCGCACGGAGCCGACGGCATTCCTTACCTTGATAAATTCGTTGTCACGCCGGAGGCCCAAGGCGAAGGCCTGGCGGCCGCGCTCTGGCAGATACTGCGCGCTCGCTGTCCCCGCTTGTACTGGCGTTCGCGTGCGTCCAATCCAATCGCAGGATGGTACCTGCAGCAGGCACACGCCAATTTCCGCCAGGGCGAATGGATTGTGCACCTGATCGGGATCGACGATTTTGCCCTGCTGGAGAAACTGGTGCAGGATGCACGGAGTCGCGACTCCGGGTGGGAGGAGGATGGACTTGAGCGTTGAGAATGTCGCACTGATCGGGGGCCGTGGGTATACCGGCTCGACTTTGCTGCCGCTGCTGTCGCGCCACCCATCTCTTCGGCTTGAATTGGCCTCGTCCAGTTCGCAGGCGGGCCTACCGCTGCGCGATATCGATCCGGGCTGGCCTGATGCCAATGCGTGCCTGCAGCGCCTGGTTGTCGATGATGTTGCAAAAATCGAGGCAGGGGTCTGGATTCTCGCATTGCCGAACGGCGCGAGTGGGCCGTGGGTTGAAGCGATCGGATCAGCGCATCCTGATGCGCTGATCGTTGATTTTGGCGCGGATTACCGCTTCGATCCAGAGTGGACTTACGGGTTGAGCGAGTGGAATCGTTCTGCGCTGGCTGGCGCGAAGCGCATCGCCAACCCGGGTTGTTATGCCACCGGGGCTCAGTTTGCGTTGTTGCCAATTCGAGACTACTTGACTCGTCCGCCGGTCATTTTTGGAGTTTCGGGCTACAGCGGTGCGGGCAAAACCCCTTCCCCCCGAAACGACTTGTCCCGGCTGGAAGGCAACCTGGTCCCCTATGACCTGGTTGGTCATGGTCATGAGCGCGAAATCTCGACCCACCTCGGTCGTCCGGTTCGCTTTCATCCGCATGTTGCACCGTTCTTTCGGGGCATATCCCTGACGGTATCGGTCAACTTGTCGATGGAAATGAGCACCGATGCACTGGTTGAATTGTTCCACGAGACCTACCGTCATGCACCGTTGGTGGACGTCAGCGCAGACATTCCTGAGATACGCGAGGTGGCCGGGCAGCCCGGTTTGAAAGTTGGCGGGTTTGCTGTCGATCCGCGCCAGCCGTATCGAGTCACTTTCGTGGCCGTGCTGGACAACTTGCTCAAAGGGGCTTCAAGCCAGGCGATCCAGAACGTCAATCTGGCGCTCGGCCTTGATGAGTTGATCGGAATTGCCGACGCTGGGTAAGCCGAAAAGCAGGTCGACTGATCACGGATGTCTGATGATGGCGGTGACCGACCAGAAATCCACTGCATTTTGAATGAAGGAGTCCGGAGTGGCTGACTACATCTGGAAAAAAGGATCCACAACAGACGTTGATGAGCCGGTGATGACGTTTCTGGCCGGGAACGACGTGATTCTTGACCGACAGCTGCTGCCTTTTGATATCCAGGCCAGTCAGGCACATGCCCGCGGTTTATCGAAAATAGGACTCCTGACGCCGGATCAGGCTGAAAACATGTGCCGGAGCCTGGATGAGCTTGCCGAGGCTTTTGATCAGGGGGATTTCATCCTCGATCAGCGCTTTGAAGATGGGCATTCGGCGATTGAGGCATGGTTGACAGAAAGGCTTGGCGAGGTTGGAGGAAGGATTCATGCCGGCCGGAGTCGCAATGACCAGGTCGCAGTAGCTCTGCGCTTATACCTGAAAGACCGGCTGGTCAAACTGGTTCGCGTTTGTGGCGAGATTGCCAGCGTGAGCCTGCAGCGGGCTGAGGCGGAGAAGGCGGTGCCACTTCCAGGACATACTCATCTGCAGCAGGCGATGCCTTCCTCGCTGGGCTTATGGTGGGCCGGGCATGCCGAGGCTTTCATCGACAACCTCGCGCTTGCGCAACAGACGGCCGATTGGCTCGACGCTTCGCCACTCGGGACGGCCTCAGGATTTGGCGTCAATCTTCCGCTGGATCGTGACGGTGTGGCATCGGCGCTCGGGTTTCAGCGTTTAGTGGTCAATCCCCAGTACGCTCAGAATGCTCGGGGCAAGGTGGAGCTTCGCGCACTTGACGCGCTTGCCGCGGCGACCGGTGACTTGCGCAGGCTGGCTTGGGATCTCAGCCTTTTCGCCAGCCAGGAGTTCGGCTTTGTTGAAGTGCCCGCAAGGTTTTGTACCGGCTCTTCGATCATGCCCAACAAGCACAATCCGGATACGGTCGAACTGTTGAGATCCCTGCACGCGCTCGTTATTGGTGCCAGAGTGGAGCTTGAGAGCGTGCTGAGTCTGCCTTCAGGCTATCAACGGGACTTGCAGGACACCAAGCCCCCGCTGATCCGCGCGTTCGAACGCAGTCTGAGCGGGCTCGCGCTTGTCCCGGCTTTGCTTCGGGGCTTGAACTGGCAGCCTCAGCGCATGCTTTCGGCGATCACTCATGAATTGCACGCTACCGACCGGGCCAATGAGCTGGTCGGGGAGGGCAAGCCCTTCCGCGAGGCTTACAAGGCGGCGGCTGACGAAATGGCGGGTCTGCAGCAGCGTGAGCCCAAACACAGCCTGAACGCCAGGATTTCTTTGGGCGGCTGTGGCAACCTCGGCCTGGATCGCCTGGAACAAAGGCTTTCGCTGTTGCTGGGCAACTCCTGAATATCTGCCCCAAGGGGCGTGCTGGGACGGGATTTCGAAGCGCTCAGCCGGGGCTGAAAAATAAAACTCCCCTTGAGGGTTGACGCGGAAAGCGCAGGGTCTATAATGCGCGGCCTGCTCGGACAAACGGGCGGTGCTGACGGCCAAAATCTTTTGCAAAAAGTATTGACTGTCACGCAATCCGGTCTATAATGGTCGGCCTGGTTAGCGAAATGCATCCAGTTTTAAATGTTCCTTAAAAATACAAGCAGATAATTTGTGTGGGCGCCCTCGATTGGCTTGAAGCCATTATGAGAGCGACCTAGCCTAGAAAAGCAATTCAGCAATTCGACGGCGAGGTTCATCTCTAGTTCAAAAGCTTTGCTTTTAAACTGAAGAGTTTGATCCTGGCTCAGATTGAACGCTGGCGGCATGCCTAACACATGCAAGTCGAACGGTAACAGGAACTAGCTTGCTAGTTTGCTGACGAGTGGCGGACGGGTGAGTAACACGTAGGAATCTGCCCTGCAGCGGGGGATAGCCCGAGGAAACTCGGATTAATACCGCATACGCTCTACGGAGGAAAGTGGGCCTCTTCTTGAAAGCTCACACTGCAGGATGAGCCTACGTCCGATTAGCTAGTTGGTAGGGTAAAAGCCTACCAAGGCGACGATCGGTAGCTGGTCTGAGAGGATGATCAGCCACACCGGGACTGAGACACGGCCCGGACTCCTACGGGAGGCAGCAGTGGGGAATATTGGACAATGGGCGCAAGCCTGATCCAGCAATGCCGCGTGTGTGAAGAAGGCCTGCGGGTTGTAAAGCACTTTTATTAGGGAAGAAACGGCCTGGCCGAATACGCCATGGCAATTGACGGTACCTAAGGAATAAGCACCGGCTAACTCCGTGCCAGCAGCCGCGGTAAT
>CAZIMY010000197.1:0-4029 GCA_964540315.1 uncultured Wenzhouxiangella sp. | reverse complement strand
CTTCAGCGCGATATTGCCTGGCTCAAGCGCCGGCATCGTCAGCTGAGCCGCTTTCGCGGGCCGGCCGAGAAACGCGCCGCGCTGGAAGCAGGCTACCTGCAGCGCCTGCAAGATTCGCAAGCACGCGTTGTCCAACGCCAAGACAGTGTTCCTAAGGTCGAGCGACCGTCTGAGCTGCCGATCAGTGCCCATGCCGACGCCATTGTCGAGGCGATTCGGACCCAGCCCGTTGTCATCGTGGCCGGCGAGACGGGTTCGGGCAAGTCCACCCAGTTGCCCAAACTGTGTCTGGAGGCCGGTCGCGGGCTGCGCGGTCTGATCGGCTGCACCCAGCCGCGCCGGATCGCGGCGCGCTCGGTGGCCCGACGGGTGGCCGAGGAACTGAACACCGAGCTGGGCCAGGCGGTGGGTTTCCAGGTGCGCTTCAACGACAAGGTCTCGGCCGACTCCTACATCAAGTTCATGACCGACGGCATTCTGCTTGCCGAGGTTCACGGTGATCGCCGCCTTGATGCCTACGACACGCTGATCATCGATGAGGCGCACGAGCGCAGTCTGAATATCGATTTTCTGCTGGGCTATCTGAAGCAGCTGCGTGACAAGCGACCGGATCTGAAGGTCATCATCACCTCAGCGACCATTGATACCGAACGCTTTGCCGAACATTTCGGGGATGCACCGGTTATTACCGTCGAGGGCCGCGGCTACCCGGTCGAAGTCCGCTACCAGCCGCCGGAGGAGGGCGAAGATCTGAGTCGGCAGGTCAGAAGAGCCGTTGAGGCCGCTGGGCGGATCGATCATCGCGGCGACATACTTGTGTTTGTGCCCGGTGAGCGTGAGATTTTCCAGGTCTCCAGAGCGCTCAAGCGCGCCAGCCTTTCGCATACAGAAGTTCTTCCTTTGTACGCCCGCCTGCCGGCGCCGGCGCAGGACCGGATCTTCCAGTCGCACACCGGCCGCCGCATCGTGCTGGCAACCAACGTGGCCGAGACGTCTCTGACGGTCCCCGGCATTCGCTTCGTCATCGATTCCGGTCTGGCCCGGATTTCACGCTATGCGGCGCACTCGCGGGTGCTTCGACTGCCTGTCGAACCGGTCTCGCAGGCCTCGTCCAACCAGCGCGCCGGGCGCTGCGGCCGGGTTGGGCCGGGGGTTTGCATCCGGCTGTTTGACGAGGCTGATTTTCATGCCCGGCCGGAGTTCACCGAACCGGAAATCCAGCGCGCCGGCCTGGTCGGCGTGGTGCTGGAAATGCTGGCCCTTGGGTTGGGTGAACCGGAAGATTTTCCATTCGTGGATTCGCCGCCGCGACGGCTGATCGCCGAGGCCTGGAACAGCCTGGTCGAGCTGGGCGCGGTCGATGAGCAGCGTCGTCTGACCGCGGTCGGGCGACGTCTGGCGCGGCTGCCGGTCGATGCGCGCCAGGGTCGAATGTTGTTCGAGGCCGAGCGGCGCGGCGCGCTGGCCGAGGTGCTGGTTCTGGTGGCGGGCATGAGCATTGCCGACGTGCGCGAGCGACCGCTGGACCAGCAGCAGGCCGCCGATCAGGCCCATGCCGAGTTCGTGGTTCCGGGCTCCGATTTCCTGACCATGCTCAAGCTGTGGCACTGGTGGCAGAAGACCCGCTCCGATAATTCGCGTAACCAGGCTGACAAGCAGGCACGCAAGCGATTCTTGAATGCGCAGCGCCTGCACGAGTGGGGTCAACTGCACGCGCAACTGCTGGGGCTGGCACGAGAAGAAGGTTGGAAAGTCCTTAAGGGTAAGCGGGCCGAAGACGAGGTCATCCATCGCAGCCTGCTGTCCGGCCTGCTGGGGATGATCGGCCAGCACACCGAAAAAGGTGAGTATCAGGGTGCGCGCGGTCACAAGTTCCGGATCTTTCCCGGCTCGGGCTTGAGCCAGCGCACGCCCGGCTGGGTCATGGCCGCCGAGCTGGTGGAAACCGGCCGCACCTACGCCCGCATGGTCGCCCCCATTCAGACGGAATGGTTGGAGCAGCAGGCGAATCATTTGCTCAAGCGCCGGGTCTTTGATCCGCACTGGGATCGGCGCTCCGGCCGGGTGATGGGTTACGAACAACTGAGCCTGCACGGCCTGATCGTGGTCGAAAAGCGGCGCTGTCACTTCGGTCCGCACGACCCGAAAACCGCCCGCGCGCTGTTCATCAGCCATGCCCTGGTCCGAGGCGAGATCAATGCCCAAGCCGCATTCCTCAAGAAAAACCGAGTCCTGCGCGATGAGTTGGCGCTGCATGAGCACAAGCGCCGACGCCGCGACGTGCTGGCTTCGGATGCCGAACTGGAGGCGTTTTTTGATCAGCGCCTGCCGGCGGATATCTTTACAACCAAGGCCTTTCTGCGCTGGTACAAGGGGTTGTCGTCAGCCCAGCAGAATGACTTGCTCTACGATCAGGCCACGCTTCTGCGCGACGAGGCGGCGCTGGCAGAACGCGATGCGTTTCCAGAGTCACTACAGATGGGGCCCGAGCGTTTTCGCTTGCGCTATCACTTCGACCCGGCAAGCCAGGAAGACGGGGTGACGCTGGAATGTCCGCTGCATCTCCTGAACCGGCTGGATCAGGCACAGCTGGAGTGGCTGGTGCCCGGCCTGCTTGAAGACAAGGTGACGGCGCTGATCGCGAGTTTGCCCAAGTCCAAGCGGCGCTCTTTGGTGCCGGCTGGCGAATACGCCCGGGCAGCGCTGGAACGCCTTGGCTCGAACCATGAAGGATCGCTGATCGACCGACTTTGCGCGGAGCTGGGCCAAATCAGTGGCCTGGTACTGGAGCGCTCTGATTTCCAGTTTGAAAAGGTGCCGCGGCATTTATCCTTTCTCATCCGCGTGCGAGATGACTCGGGAAAGATTCTCGGCCAGAGCCGTCATCTTGACGAGCTGATTGAACGGTTCGCTGAGCGCGCGAAGGCCGAGTTCATGGCCCGGCAGGCCGATCTGTGGCAACGCGACGGTTTGCGGTCTGGGCAATTGGAATCGTTGCCCGATGTCGTGACCACGCGCGGAGGTCACAAAGCGTGGCCGGCGTGGGTGGAGCAGGGCGAACGCGTGGGCGTACGGTTGTTTGATACGGAGTCTGAGGCGCGGTCAGCGCACGCTTCGGGCGTCGCGGCCCTGCTCAAGGCCAGTTTGCGGGATCAGTGGAAATATCTGTCGAAAAATCATGGGCTTTCGCGCGCCGCTCAGATTGCATGGACGCGCGTTGAAGATATTTCAGCGCTCAACGAGGCGCTTCGCGAGCTGTCGCTGCGGCGTTTTGCCAAGTCTGAACAGGTGTGGTCCGTTCGCGATCAATCCGCGTTCGATGCCCTGTCTGCAGAGGTTCGTCAAGCCTATATCGCCGGATGCCAGGGTGATGCCAAAGTGCTAGATGCAGTGATTTTGCTCTGGCATGACCTCACCCTTTCCATGGCATCACTGGAGCGGGCCACACCCAACAACATCGCCGACCTGCAAAGTCAGCTCGATGACCTGCTGTATGCCGGCTTTCTGGGCGATATCGAAGCAGAGCGCCTGGCCCACTACCCGCGCTACCTCAAGGCTATGCAGATCAGGATTGAGGCGCTGGAGCACGACCCGGTGCGCGATGACCAGCGCATGGCCGAAGTGCAGCCTTGGTGGCAGGCCTACCTGGACCACCTGGCCAACGGCGGCTGGTATACGCCCGAAGTGGACCGGTTTCGGTGGCTGATTGAGGAATACCGGGTGCAGATCTTTGCCCAGCAGCTAGGGACGGCAGAGAAAGTCTCCGTTCAGCGTTTGCGCGAAGCCGCGGAACAATTCGGAACTGTGCTGAGATAGACACTCTCGTCCCCAAATCGGCAAGGCTTCACATCTGTATTCAGATGCACCTTGTTTACCGGAATTTAATCGCTTTTAAAGGGTCTAGCGGTACAATACATGACGTTTTTCAGGACCCTTGAGTACATGAGGCTTTCGCATCCGATTGCTAAGGCGGCTTTTTGCGCCGCCCTGATTTTAAGCGGCTTCAGCGCCGAGGCGCGGCAGACCTCG
>CAZIMY010000196.1:3701-4042 GCA_964540315.1 uncultured Wenzhouxiangella sp. | reverse complement strand
GATCCTCTATTCCTGATGTGGAGCGCCGTCAATCGGGTAACAGCGTCGGGCCGAGTAGCAGGTGCTGACCAACGGGTAAGCGCAGAAGACGCATTGCGCGGTGTGACGATTGAAGCCGCTTACTCGCTCAAGCTGGAAGACGAGATCGGGAGTATCGAACCGGGTAAACGCGCCAATTTCACCGTTCTTGACCGCAATCCGCTGAAGGTTGACCCGATGGATATCCGCACCGTCAAAGTCTGGGGGACGGTTATGGAGGGTCGGGTGCAACAAGCTCCCTTACCTGAACGCAGAGCCGCATTGATCCCGTCCGCATCAGAGGAAACAACCGGGGCATTCGC
>CAZIMY010000196.1:0-3691 GCA_964540315.1 uncultured Wenzhouxiangella sp. | reverse complement strand
AGTCTTCCTGAATTATCGTTGAAATATCAGGTGCTGTACCTGAAAGCAGAGCTGCATTGACTCCGTCGGAATCAGATGAAACAAACCAAGCTTTTTCGAAAGCATCGTTTGAACACGCACTGAACGTCGTTCATTCTCACCTGTAGCTGGAAAAGTGGCTACAGGAGCAAACCATTTGGCATTCGACGGCTTGCGAAGCGACCGCGGTTACCTGTGCTCTCCCGTCGATAGCTTGGCCTGTGTAGAAACTTTTCATTCCCAGTGCACAGATCAGCTAAATGGCGTAAACCGCCGTCCAAACCAACGCATAGGCGGTAAGGAGAATGATGCGAGAGGTGCGATCTTCTACCGACGGCGCGGACACTGCCGGTCTTTGCGCCAGAAACCACCGGTAAGCCACCGCAGCTGCGATCAGACCGACCGCGCCGGTTGCAAAAAAAGCCAGCGCGATCATCACATCCAGAAAGTCACCCCACGCGTTCAGGACGCTGACCGCTGGAAGCAGAGAAACCAGGACCCAGCTGGCAAGAATCGGAACGCTGAAGCACCAAACCACTAGCTGGACAATGCTGCTCTGTGAATCGCGCTCGGTTTTTTGATCGGTGCTCGTTGCGGACATGGAAATTTTCACGCTGTGTGCAAACAATCAAGCGAGATTACAGACGATCTCGCGTGGACGCCGCGTCACGACGGCTTGGCCTTTGTAACCGCCTTCTCCTCGGGATAATTTCGAAACACATCGCAAGGCAAGATGTCTTCGATATTCATATGTGACCCTTCCATATGACCCAGGTCCGCGCTTTTTCTTTGCGATGACTCGAACACAGTGGAAACCCATAACACCAACTCTTGGCCAACCAAGCGTCAATACATCACTACTGGCGCAAGGGTATAGTTTCGTGTCGGGTGGGGCTGTGGATCGGCAGCAGCGCTGATACGCTTTACCGAAGCGCGAATTAGACAACAGCGTTTCATCGCATAAACACACTTCCAGAAATGATCGGGGAAACTCCATGATTCGACTGACCATTCTTGCATTGCTTGTTGTCGCGGCTGCGACGACCGCGGTTGCCAATGACAACTACCGCACACCCGATCCGGCGCTGATGGCGCTGGTCGATGCACCCCTCCAGCCTGCTTCCGCCGTCTCGCCGGATCGTCGCTGGCTGGTCGCGTTCGAGCGCAAGTGGGTCAAGCCGCTTGAAGAGGTTGCAAGAGACGAACTCAAGCTGGCCGGAATTCGCATCGACCCGGTCAGTTTTTCACGGTCCCGCTCGGGCACCTATGACGCAATGGTGCTGCACGATCTGGCCGGCGGCGAGGTCACTCCCATAGACGGCCTGCCCGCCGGCGCACGCATCGCATCGCCGGCATGGTCGCCGGATTCTTCGCACCTGGCTTTCACGCTGGACCACCAGGGCAAGCGGACGCTGTGGCTGTATGACGTTGCCGGCGACACCGCCCGCCAGATCTCCACTGAGCCGCTCAATGGGGTGCTGACCGCAACGCCCTACGCGTGGATCCACGATTCAAGCGGCTTGCTGGTCAATCTGGCGGTCAACCACGGGCGTGACCTGCCCGAACCCGGCATCGAGGCCGCAGCCCCGGTCATCCAGGAAACCGACCCCGAAAACAAAGCGCCAGTGCGCACCTTTCAGGACTTGCTGCAAACGCCGGCCGACGGCGATCGATTCGAGTTTCTGGCCACCGGAAGCCTGGCGCGCATCGACCTCGAGGGTGATCTCACTCCGCTCGGCGAGCCCGGCCTGATCTCGGGCTTTGATGCCTCGCCCGATACCAGCTACTACATGGTCGAGCAGCTCCAGCGGCCGTTCTCCTACGCGGTGCCGTACTCCCGCTTCGCATCGCGTACCGACATCATCGATACCGAAGGCAACCTGGTGGCCAACGTTGCCAAGCTGCCAGTAGCCGACAATATCCCGAAAGGATTCGATTCGGTTCGCACCGGCCGTCGCAGCATCCAGTGGCGAGCAGACGTCGCGGCCACGCTGGTCTGGGCAGAAGCGCTGGACGGCGGCGCCATGAGTGCCGATGTACCGAAGCACGACCAGGTTTACCAATGGCCGGCGCCGTTCAATGACGCACCGAAAGAAATGATCGCCACCGAAAGGCGCTATGCAGGGATCCAGTGGACCGAGGCCGACTTTGCCATGCTGGTCGAATGGCGCTTTGCCGATCGCAAGCTGCGCGTCTGGAAGTTTGAACCCGATAATCCTGACGCGGAGCTCGTACTGTTCAACGAACGTTCTTTCAACGACGCCTACAACGACCCCGGACAGCCGGTGACCACGCGCAGCGCGTTTGGTACTGCGGTGATCGACATCATTGATGGCACGAAGGTGCTCCTGACAGGCCTAGGCGCCTCACCCGAAGGCAATATCCCGTTTCTGGATCGGCGTGATTTTTCCACCGGTGAAACCGAGCGCCTGTGGCGGTCTGAGGCCCCATACTACGAGCGCGTTGTCGCGGTGCTCGACGAGGCCGGTGACCGGTTGCTGACCCTTCGCGAAGCGCGCGACGAGCAGCCGAACTTCTTTGTGCGCGACCGCGACGAGAACACGCTGACCCAGATCAGCCGGTTCCCGCACCCGCACCCGCAAATGACCGGCATCTCCAAGGAGCTCATCCAGTACAAGCGCGAAGACGGCGTCGATCTGAGCGGCACGCTCTACCTGCCCCCGGGGCATGCGCCGGAAGATGGCCCGCTGCCGACGCTGATGTGGGCTTACCCGCTGGAGTACCGAGATTCTTCCGTGGCCGGTCAGGTGCGTGAGTCGCCTTACGAGTTCAACCAGATCAGCTTTTGGGGTCCGCTGGCCTATCTCGCGCTGGGCTATGCCGTATTCGACGACCCCAAGATGCCGATCGTCGGCGAGGGCGACACCATGCCCAACGACAACTTTCGCGAGCAGCTGGTCTCCAGCGCGCAGGCTGCTGTCGACGTACTCGTCGAGCGCGGTGTCGCCGACCCGGACCGAATCGCGATCGGCGGCCATTCCTACGGCGCGTTCATGGTCGCCAACCTGCTGGCCCACAGCGACCTGTTCGCCGCCGGCATCGCCCGGTCCGGCGCGTACAACCGATCGCTGACCCCGTTCGGCTTCCAGGGCGAGGAGCGCGACTTCTGGGAAGCACAGAACGTCTATGCCACCGTTTCTCCGTTCTTCCACGCCGAGAAGATCGACGAACCCATGCTCATGATCCACGGCATGGAAGACAACAATTCGGGCACCTTCCCGATGCAGTCCGAGCGCATGTTCGACGCACTGAACGGCCTCGGCGCACAGGCGCGGCTGGTGATGCTGCCTTACGAGTCTCACGGCTACAGAGCGCGCGCTTCCCTGCTGCACATGCTCTGGGAACAGCAGGAGTGGCTGGAAAAATACGTAAACGGGAGCGATTAGGCTCGCTCCATATGGGCCGGCAACCCCGTAACGGGCTCGGCCAAGTGTTCGACGGATGCTGGGCACGGCGTCTCCAGCAAATCCACCGATGTCGTCGCGCGTCTCATCGTTCTCGACGACCCATCCAGTCGGTCATGGCCCGTTACACTCACAGAGCATGGCTCGGACATGAATAACTGGCATGACACAAACGCGCGACCATGAACCGATGCTCAAGTACGGTGCTGCCGGCATTGACCGCGCAGCCCAAGTGCGCGAGGATCGGC
>CAZIMY010000195.1:0-4073 GCA_964540315.1 uncultured Wenzhouxiangella sp. | reverse complement strand
AGCCGGCGGTCGGGTAGCGAACATGACCGATGCCGATTTCGCCGTTCAGACCCGAAACCGCACGCTCGCTGAATACGTCACGCACCAGCCCGATGCCGCGGGCAGATCGCATTCGGTGACCGTCCAGCGTGGTCATACCCGCAGCGTCCTGGCCGCGGTGCTGGAGTATGGTCATGGCGTCATAAAGCCTCGCTGCCACCGCAGTCCGTCCGAAAATACCAGCGATTCCACACATGATTCAGATTTCCTCGTTGCCGGATTCAGGCGGCACATGGGCCTGCACCGTATCCGGAAAATATCGAACGGCAATCACCGCCATCCTCTCGAATTCGGGCAAGAGCCGCGACTCTTGCCACCAGGGATCTTCGGGAAAGGGCGTGAAACGCGCAATGATCACGGCGACCAGAACAATCGCAGCCCCCCGCAGTGCTCCGAAAAGGGCACCAACCATGCGATCGGTCCCACTCAGCCCGGTACTGGCAACGAGCTTGCCCAGCAGATAGTTGATCAGTCCGCCGACAATCAGAACCAGCACGAAAACCCCGATAAACGCGATGATCACCCGGACAGACGGCGCTTCTATCCACGGTGCAAGGCGATCGGCAAACGGCTCGGCGGCAAGCAGGCCCGCATAAACCGCGAGAAACCATACAACCAGGGAAAAGGCTTCACGGACAAAGCCCCGGAAAAGACTGACCAGCATGGAAACACCGCACACCGCCAGGATCACCACGTCTGCCCCGCTCATGGCACTATTTTCACGGGTGAGTAACGATCAAACCTTCAAGCCCTTCATCTGCGCGTAAACGCTCCAGCAGGGCGGCGGCCTGCTCACGGCCGCCAAATTGACCGACCCGAACTCGCCAAATCGGCCTCGAACCGCTGGCGTCGGCGTGAATGAAAGCATCAAAGCCCTGCTCCAGCAGCTGACCGGTTTGGCGCTCGGCGTTCGCCTTTTCAGCAAAGGAACCGACCTGCACGCTGAACAAGGGCTCAGCGCTTCCACCCGCCGGAATCTCAACGTCGTTGCCTGCCATGTTCTTGATCAGCGGATCAACATCCCCGATTGTTGCAGCGATCTGGGACCTTGCCCGCTCAGCGGCCGCGCGCTCAAGGTAAGGCCCGGTCCAGACACGGTGCAGGCGCGTGTCCCCCCGCACAAGCAGGTCGCTGCCGACACTGTGGCCCAGTTGTCGTAGTTGCTCCTTGATGCGCTCAGCGGTTTCGGCCGAACTGAAACTCGCCACCTGCACGATCCAGTCACCAGTCACTGTCGGTGACTGTTCGGCTAACGGCGTTGCCGTTGGCGCAGCCGGCTCAGGCTCCTGAACAGGTTCGGGCGTCTCGTCGTCGGGCACCTCGGTCGTCGGCTCTGGCTCTGGCTGAAGCGGATCAGCCGAGCGGTCCATATTCGGGGCTTGTGCCGGGTCCTGTGCGGGCTCAGCAATCAGAGCCTCATCTGGCGGTGCCTCGCCAGGGCGCTCAAAGGCCGGCGGATCAGAATAATCAGGCACGGGATCGGGCTCGGTGGGCTCAGCCACGCGCGGGTTGGACATTCTGGCCGGATCCAGCGGAAGACGTCTGATCTCCCCACGCCCCGCAGGCGGGGGCGGAACGTCCATGGAAAACTCTTGCCCGCTGTCCAGCGAACCCGGTTCTTCGAACAGCATCGGTACGAAAATAACCGCCAAAGCGATAAGGATCGTGGCACCAATGAGACGCTGTTTGAGCATCTTATCCATCTGCACTTACTCCCGATGCTGAATGAGTGGCCAAGCCTCTGCCACGGTACGAAACGATCCGAACACCACGATTCGTCCATTCGGAGGTGTCCGTTCACGGGCAAGTTCAATCGCCTGCTGCATGGATTCTACCGTTTCGATACCGCCTTCGACAGGCGCGCTGAGCAAAGCGCCCTCAATCTTGGCGGGATCGACGTTTCGATCGCTCGCCAAAGGCGGTATCAGCCAGTGTCCAAAGCGACCTGCCAGTACCTTGCCGATAGCCGCCACGTCCTTGCCCGCAAGCGAACTGAATACAGCAGTTGTCTCCACCTGAGCTGGGCCCAGCGCTTCGCCAAGCACCCGCGCAGCCTGCGCGTTGTGCGCAACGTCCAACCAAATTTCCGGGCTACCAGGGATTTTTTGCAAACGTCCTGGCAGCCTGATGTCACCCAGGCCTTCGGCGATCGCCGGCAGCGAAAGCGGCAGCTGAGATTTCAGCGACAGCGCGGCCATCACGGCGCAGGCGGCATTGCCCCACTGGTGCCGGCCCGCCAGGCTCGGTGGCGGAAGATCCAGACAGTGCTCTCCGAACGAGAGACGCAGCTGCCCCCCGGCGCGGCGCCAGCGAAAATCCCGTCCAGCCACCGATGGCTTTACCTGACTGGCCTCGAGTTGTTCGATCCAACCGAGCGGCGGCCGCCGCTCGCCAATGATCAGCGGTCGTCCAGGCCTTGCGATGCCGCCTTTCTCGCGGGCAATCGAACGACGCGTACCGCCCAGCCATTCGACATGATCCAATCCGATGGAGGTAATGACCGCCACATCCGGATCGACCGCGTTGACCGCGTCCAGCCGTCCACCAAGACCCACTTCGAGCAACATTACGTCCGGCCGGCTTATCGCTGCGACCCTGAGCGCTGCGAGGGTCACGTGCTCAAAATAGCTTAAATCGACCGATTCTCGACAGCGCTCGACCTCATCGAGGGCTGAAACCACCGCTTGTTCATCGACCGGCTCGCGATTGATACGGATACGTTCTGAGAAGTGCAACAAATGGGGAGAGGTATAGGCCATCGTTTGATAGCCAGCCGCCGCGTAAACAGCCTCCAGCATCGCCACGACCGATCCCTTGCCGTTCGTGCCCCCCACGGTGATAACCGGGCACTCTGGCCTCGCTCCGGGCAATCTGTCCATGACCGACAGAATGCGGTCCAGACCAAGCCGGATGTTCGATTCCGGCGTCCGATGCTCCAGCCGACCGAGCCAGGCTTGCAGGCCGTCAGTCAAGCAAAGACGCCCTACTCTTGCGGCGCTGCATCGTGATCCGGATCTGCCAAAGGTTGGTCGGGTTCTACCAGCTCGCCTTCCTTGACCGGCATTGCCCGGGGACCAAGCAGCATGGAAAGCAATCGATGGATTCGTTGGCGCAGATCGCGACGATCGACAATCTGGTCAATTGCGCCTTTGCCCAGCAGAAACTCGCTGCGCTGAAATCCTTCAGGCAGCTTTTCCCTGACGGTCTGTTCAATGACCCGGGGACCGGCAAATCCGATCAGAGCGTTGGGTTCGGCCAGGTTGATGTCGCCCAGCATGCCAAGACTGGCCGAGACGCCACCTGTGGTCGGGTGCGTCAATACAGAGATATACGGCAACCGTTGCTCGCCCATCCGGGCCAAGGCCGCCGCCGTCTTGGACATTTGCAACAACGAAAACAATCCTTCCTGCATCCGTGCCCCACCCGAGGCGCTGAAACACACCAACGGCAGGGACTGGTCCAGGCAGGCATTGACCGCCTGCACGAAGCGCTCTCCAACCACTGAACCCATCGAGCCACCCATGAAGCGGAAATCGAAAGCGCAGGCCACGAGATCGAGTTCCAGCAACGTGCCCTGCATCGCCACAAGCGCATCTTTTTCGCCGGTAGCTTTCTGGGAGGCCGCAAGGCGATCCCGATACTTTTTGGTGTCTCGAAATCGCAGGGCGTCAACGGGCGTCAGATTTTCTGCCAACTCAACGCCAGAGTTTTCGTCCAGAAAAGTGGCTAATCGCTCGCGCCCGGACAGCGCCATGTGGTGATTACACTTGGGACAAACCTGCAGGTTCCGCTCGAGTTCTGGTTGATACAGCACCGCATCGCAGGATTTGCACTTGGTCCAGAGTCCATCGGGAACCTTGCGGCTGCTGCCGCCCTCGATCCGGATGCGCCCGGGCATCAATTTCTGGAACCAGGTCATCTCAGGCAGTAACGGCGTTCGAGTCAGCCGGCGAGGCGGCATTCATTGCTGATTTAACCGCGCCAAGATAGTCACCTGTAATCCTGACCGCTTCAGCCTTGGTGGCACAACCGTC
>CAZIMY010000194.1:0-4114 GCA_964540315.1 uncultured Wenzhouxiangella sp. | reverse complement strand
AAGTATGTGCATGGGACGTTGGGAGAGCGGTAGTCCGGCTTTTCGCGGGCTTCAAACAATCTCTTGCCGACATCGCGGGCGATTTCAAGGGTTTCCTGAATATTGCGATCTTGAGTCACCAGACCCGGCAGTTCGTCTGTACTGAACCAGCACACACTTGATTTCGTGCTGCACTAATTTCATAATTAACTGCAGCACCAGCATGGAGCAGTGGCATGAGTGAAGTACGACCCAATCCCAGTGTCAAGCTGGTCGGCAGCAACGGGCAGATTTCGCTCGGTAAAAAATACGCCGGTCGCCAGGTACTGGTGGAAGAGCGAGAACCTGGCGTCTGGATGGTGCGCACCGCAACGGTGATTCCGGACAACGAGCGCTGGCTGCATCGGCCGGAGGCGAGCGCCGACCTGCAAGCCGCGATGGCGTGGTCCTCTGCCCATCCGGCATCAGATCGCGAGACTGAAGAGGTCTTGCAGCGCTTCGAACATGGATCGCCATAAAGCAAAGGTCCGGCTCGACCTGAACAACCCGACGTTTCAGGACCATCTTCTGAGCCTGCAAAAGCCCGAGCGCCATGCTGCACTAAATCCCCTCAACAAGATACGGCAGCTGACCTGGAACCAGTTGTATCGGGATCAGGGTCTGAAATGGGAAAAGATCACCAGCGTCACACCGGCCAAGGGCATCGATTCAATCTATTCCCTGCGAATCACCCGATCTCGCCGAGCCACGGCGTATCGCGAGGGTGATTACCTCCGTTTGCTCACAATCGCGCCGGATCACGATGCCACCTACGGCAAGAAGTAGCGCTGAACTGGCCCGATTTTGAGGACGCCGTGGTGGCACCCGCCGCTGAACGCCATGGCTGTGTTGCTATCGAGACTCGAAATCTGCCCGATTTCAAAGCTTCGCCAGTGCGAGCGTTAACGCCGGAGGAGTGGCTCGCTCGCCTGTCGGGTGCGGGAGAACTTTAGAATTTCCTGACCGTCTCGTTTTGCACCCGACTTTTCAGGGCCGGGCTTGGGGTTCCGAGCTCCGGCAGCAATCTGCCTACCTGCCATCACTGGTGGCCCAGCGAGGCCGGCCAGTAGCGGAAGCCCATGAAGTGGTTTGCCAATTGACGCGTCTTTATACTGGTTTCGTCCAAATGGCGTGCAATAAATGAGAACCGAAGGGTTTATTCAGGAAGCCATCTCCCTGACGCTCAATGAACGTGCGCTCCTTCTGGACAGTTTGCTTCAGAGCCTGAATGCACCGAAGCCCGAAGTTGATCGCCAGTGGGCAGACGGAGCCATCCGCCGTCTGGCTGAATTGCGCTCTGGCGAGGTCAGAGCACTGCCAGGCGAAGATGTCTTCAGCCGCTTGCTGACACGGTTATAAATTGACCAACAACCCTCTGGCAGCAGCAGATTCGCTCGATCGCTTCGAGAATATGGGCTAGGTAGTCAGTCAGGCGCTACCGGTCACTTCTCATGTCGGACGCGCTTCTAACAGAATGGCAGCCCTTGCCTTGTCGGGCAGCGCTTTGGGAGTAATGACGTCGACCGGCACGCCTAGAAGCTGCAGCAGCTCATGACGAATGGCGCCGATGTCGAACAGGGTGGTTCCTGCGGTCGGATCGATCAGGATGTCCAGGTCGCTGGCCTCGGTGTCCACGCCGTGCAGAACCGAGCCAAAAACGCGCGCATTTCGCGCACGGTGCGCTTCGACCACCTGTCTGATCGCTGCGCGGTGCCTGTTCAAGGCTTCTGAAGGCTTCATCGGTCCGCTTGCCATACTCATCCGACGACCTTGATCGTAGCAGGCAGGTGACCGACTCCGCGCGCCACACCGCGCAAGGACAAGCGCGTCAACATTCGCATCAGCAGCCGAGAATAAGGAACTGTTGAAAGCCCAGCTACCAGAGCCGAAGAATCAGAATGGCAGCATCTTCATCGTCAATAAAGTCACTGAGGGCGCCCAGATTGCTCCGAAGATGCTCAGCAATCACCCGGGTACCCGCATTCCCTACAGCCAACCAGACCACCTTCGGCGGAGGCCCATGAAGGAGTGCACGCTGCCGGAAGTCATCATCCTTGGAAACGATGATCAAGCCCCGCCTTTCGGCATACTGCCAAACTTGCTCATCAGCCGCGCCCAGAAGATCAATGCTTCGTGGATGCTGACTGCCCGGGGCGATATCGTCCAGTAAATCTATCAGCCGATGACTCAGATTTTCGTCGAACAAAAATCTCACGCAACCAAGGCCGCAATCCGACGCTCGCGGGCGGCAGCGAAAGCCAGCACGGCCATGATGTCTTCGTGCGACAGGTCTGGTAAATCCTCGAGCAATTCAGCCTCTGAATTGCCCCCGGCCAGATACTCCAATACATCGTAGACCGTGATCCGGGTCCCCTTGATGCAGGGTTTGCCCGATCGAATTTTCGGGTCGACCTTAATTCTGTCTTCGAAATTCATCCTAAGCACCCAAAGGATTACACCAAGTTCAGTTTACCCTGTTCTGCAGGTCTCGGAATTGCCCTGCGCTTTAGCCGAGACCCGACGTTTCAGGACCAACTGCTGAGCCAGCAAAAGCCCGAGCGCCATGCTGCACTAATTACCCTCAACAAGATCTGGCAACTGACAAGGCTTTGGAACTCGAGAACATCCTTGCGGCGCTGCTGGCTGAGATCCCGGAGCGAGACTGATCCGCTGGATGGAGCCCCGAGCCTGGCCCGGATTTGATCCGGACGGCGGGCGGCCAAATGCAGCCCCATCATGCTGTAGAGCGCTATGCATGGCTGGTTCCGATGATCGCGAAGGCATCCCCTACCAGACGCTGATGGCCAGCATTCTGCACAAGTATGTGCATGGGACGTTGGGGGAGCGGTAGCCAGCTGGCAATGCAGCCGGGTCAGAGCAACTGTTGGCAGAACTGCCCGGGTGTGACGATACGGGCTCGATGATAGCTGCCAAGTTCGAGCAATCCGGCTCGGTGATCGCCGGTTACCAAAGCGTCCGCCTGGCCGGCTTCGGCCAGTGTCAGCAAAAATGCATCATGCGGATCTCGTACGACAGGATGAGCTTGAGCAGGCAGGTCAATCAGAATCGTCCTCTGCAATTGTTTGATCAACGCGCCGACTCGATGTCCCTGCAGAATACGCTGGAGCTTGGGATAGCGGCTGGCGCGTCGGATCTCCTCGATCTGGTGGGTGCAGGTGACGAGTTCAAAGCGGGATTTTCGCCAGGCCCTATAAATGAGATGTGGTGGGGCGTAAGGTGAGATGAGCGCCGACAGCAAAATATTGCTGTCCAGTACCACTCTCATCTGCCGTTTCGAGCCCAGTCAAGGGCTTCTTCGACCGCGCGGTCAATCTGTTCGGGCGTATAACTGGCGTTTTCTTCCTTGATCAAGCTCGCTGTCTGTTCAAACAGTCGCTCGCGAACCGCATCTTCGATGAAACGAGAGAGATCACCCTTACGCCCGCCCTGCTGCGCCAAAAGGACACGAAGGGCACGATCGGTCTCGGCCGATACGGCGATATTCCAGCGAACAGTCGTTGACATGGGACTTGAGTGATACGGGTGTATAGGTGTTTATACACCGATTGTCTGATGGGGTCAATACGCTTCAGCGCGGGTCAGGAAGACGAAGAAGCGAGCTGGATCAACCATCGTCATAACAACTTTGATTGGATTCCGGATAGTCGCATATCGAGGCCGCGCCTTGATATGTCGGACTTGACTTGGGCACGAGGACGAAAGGATTACGGGATAGCAATCTCAGGTTTGTAGGAATTCCTCTGGAGATACATCCTCCTGTTTGAGGATCGTGCGCAAGGCACTTCCAGGCATATCTTCCGCATGGTTTGCAATTGTGGTGTGGCTTGCCCTGCCCGATCAAGCCGCTCGCGGAGTTACCTCCCTATCCAGTCGTTCGGCCAGGTCCAGCGATGCCTTTTCGAGGTCAAAGTGGCTTTGCAGGTTCAGCCGCGACTGAGCATCGATCTGAAAGTATCGACCCAGACGCAGCGCGGTATCTGCGCTGATAGCGCGCTTGCCGTGGACGATTTCGTTGATCCAACGCGGCGGCACGCTGTTGGAGCGCCGCATGCGAAAGAGTCCTTCGTCGATTCAA
>CAZIMY010000193.1:0-4159 GCA_964540315.1 uncultured Wenzhouxiangella sp. | reverse complement strand
GCGCTGGAGACCGGCGTAGCCAAGCTGGGCAACATGGAGGCCGTCCAGTTCCACCCCACCGCGATCGTGCCGGCCGGCATTCTGACGACCGAGGGCTGTCGCGGCGACGGCGGCATTCTGCGCGACGTCAACGGCCACCGCTTCATGCCCGACTACGAGCCCGAAAAACGCGAGCTGGCTTCCCGCGATGTGGTCTCGCGCCGAATGACCGAACACATGCGCAAGGGGCTGGGCGTAAAGTCCCCCTACGGCGACCACCTGTGGCTGGACATCACCGTTCTGGGCCGAGAGCACGTCCACAAGAACCTGCGCGAAGTGACCGATATCTGCCGCTATTTCCTCGGCATCGACCCGGCCACCGACTGGATCCCGGTCCGCCCGACCCAGCACTACTCCATGGGCGGCATTCGCACCGATCACCGCGGCGAAAGCACCACGCTCAAGGGCCTGTTTGCCTGCGGCGAGGCGGCTTGCTGGGACATGCACGGCTTCAACCGGCTGGGCGGCAATTCAGTGGCCGAAACCGTCGTTGCCGGCATGATCGTCTCCGAATTCATCGCCGACTTCTGCGCCGACTCAAGCAGCGATATCAACATCTCGACCGGGCTGGTGCGCGATTTCGTGGCCCGCGAACAGTCAGCACTTGATCAGATCACAAGCGGCAACGGCACCGAGCAGGCCGATCCCATCCGCCAACGCATGGAAGAAATCATGATCGACCAGGTCGGCATTTTCCGGACCGGCGAGGAGCTTGACCGGGCGGTGGACGAACTCCAAGACCTGCTGCGGCGAAGCCGTCATCTGGGGGTGAGCAGTCAGGCTCCCGGACCGAACCCTGCGCTGGTCGCAGCGTATCGCTTACCGAAAATGCTCAAGCTCGCCATTTGCGCCGCACTGGGCGCACGCGAGCGGACCGAAAGTCGCGGTGCACATTTCCGCGAAGACTTTCCCCAGCGCAACGATCGCGACTGGCTCAACCGGTCAATCACCACCTGGCCGGATGCCGAGGCTGATCTGCCAAGGCTGGACTATGAAGAAATCACGGTCGGCGACATGGAACTGCCGCCCGGGTTCCGAGGCTATGGCACCCGCAACCATATCGATCATCCAGACAGCGAACAAAGGCATGCCCAGATCGAGAAAATCCTGGAACACGTGGACGACAATGACCGCTACGCTCGCCAGGCCAGACTGATGCCATTCGACCAATTGCTGCCGGAGAAATACCGGCCTCGAAACCAGCGCCTGGAGGCTTCAGCATGAATACTGCATCACCGGCGCCGGGCCGCAGCCTGGTTTTCAACATCTTTCGTCATAATCCGGCCGACCCTGGCAGCGAGCCGCACATGGCCCGTTACGAACTGGACGAGTACGAGGGCATGACGCTGTTCATTGCTCTTAACGAAATCCGTTCACGCTTTGCGCCCGACCTGCAGTTTGATTTTGTCTGCCGGGCCGGCATCTGCGGCAGTTGCGCCATGGTCATCAACGGTCGTCCAGGGCTGGCCTGCAGGACTTTAACCTCGACCCTGGCTGCCGAAATTACACTGGCACCGCTGCCCTTGTTCAAGCTCATCGGAGATTTGTCGGTAGATACGGGTACGTGGATGCGCGGTATGAGCGAGCGGCTTGAGACCTGGATTCATGATCAGGACAAAATCGACATCCACGCGATTGAAGACCGCATGGACCCCGCGCTTGCCGAAGAAATCTATGAACTTGACCGTTGTATCGAGTGTGGCTGCTGCGTTGCAGCCTGCGGCACGGCGAGAATGCGCGAAGACTTTGTCGGCGCCGTTGGTTTGAACAAGCTCGCGCGCTTTCGCCTAGACCCGCGCGACAAGCGTGACGATGCCGACTTTTATCATCTCATCGGCAACGACGACGGCGTATTCGGCTGCATGAGCCTGCTCGGCTGCCACGACGTCTGTCCCAAGGAACTGCCGCTGCAAAGCCAGATTGCCTTTTTGCGACGCAAGATGGTTACAGTATCCTGAGACGCCTGATCTCCTAACGCTCAAGATATTCGCTCAGCATTTATGAACAACCCGATTACAGTAGGCATCGACGCACTCGCCTTCGCAGGCCCGGCGGCATACGTGGACATGGTCGACCTCGCCGGCGCGCGGGGCGTGGATCCGGCCAAATTCACCCATGGGCTTGGCCAGCTCCGCATGGCCATTGCCAGCCCCTGCGAAGACACGGTGACAATGGCCGTAGAGGCCGGTGCAAAGGCGTTGAAGGATTTCAAGGTTGACCCTTCGGAAATCGGCACTCTGATTGTCGGTACCGAAACAGGGGTCGATCACAGCAAGCCGGTCGCGGTCTATGCCCATGACCTACTGGGTCTGGACGCGCGTTGCCGGACTTTCGAGACCAAGCATGCCTGCTATGGAGCCATGGCCGGATTGACGGCTTCAATGGACTGGATTGCCTCAGGACGGGCGCGTGGCCGTAAAGCCCTGGTCATTGCCTCCGACATCGCCAGCTACGGACTAGGCACGCCGGGCGAACCCACCCAGGGTGCTGGTGCGGTCGCGATAGTGGTTAGCGAGAATCCTCGACTGCTCAAGATCGACCCCACCACCATCGGCGATTACACCCGCCAGGTCATGGACTTCTGGCGCCCGCTGTACTCCAAGCACGCGCTGGCCGATGGTCATTATTCCATCCAGTGCTACCTCGACGCGCTCAAGGGCGCCCGCTTGGACGCGGTCAGCGACCGGCGCGATCTGCTGTCCCAGCTGGACGCCTGTCTTTACCACGTCCCCTTCGTCAAGATGGCATTCAAGGCGCACCAGCGGGAATTGGAAATGGAGCTGGGCCATGCGATCAACAAAGCCGAAGCCGAGACCTGGCAGCAATTGACCGAAAGCTATCAGCGCTTGTGCGAGCCGTGGCTAACGCTCAATGCCGAGGTGGGCAACATCTACACCGGCTCCCTGTTTTTATCCCTGATCGATTTGCTCCGCCAGGGGGCTGAAGAAATGGCCGGAAAAACCATCAGCCTGTTTTCCTACGGGAGCGGCTGTGGGGCAACCTACTGCCTGGGTGAGGTCAACTCGGCGGCGGCGGACTGGATCGCCGCGCTGGATCCAACAGCATCGCTGGGACGGCGCCGTAAACTGAGTATTGCCGAATATGAAAGTCTCGTCGTTGCCGGTGAGCAGGCCGATCGCACGGAGACGCTCCATCCGGCTGATTTCGGGTTGTCAGGTGGGCTTTACTACACGGGAACGCGCAACGACCGCCGTCATTACGAACGCGACTAGTTTGGTTCGAGGCAATTGTGAAACAGCGAGCCGGCTCCTTGAGCCAGCCCGTATTCAAAAATCGCTAGCTCTTTACCGCGGGCTCGCCGGAGGAGGCTTCTTCAACGGCTTCTTCCACCGCAGTCTCGGTCTCGTTCATGCCCTTGCGGAAATCCCGCATGGCTCCGCCCAGGTCACCACCCAGACTGCGAATTTTCTTGGTGCCGAACACCAGCATGACGACCACCAAAAGAATGATCAGCTGCGGAACACCGATATTGCCGATACCCATGACACGTTTGCCTGTCGGATTGAAGGAAGCGGCAATGTAGCAAAGCGCTGCGCGCTCGGGCTTGACCCAGATCAACTACTGATATGGACCGCTGCAATAACTCGATGATCAGGAGGGCGGGGGCGGGGCCGGAAGCTCCTGAAATCGGTCCTGAAAAATCTCATCGTCAGACGGTGTGAGCTGCAGCTCAATGGCACCGGCATCAAACGGCGCACCAGCCGAAAACACGCTCCCCAACTTGGGGCGTTCGTTGTAAAGAAAGTCACGCAAACCCGCAATGCCGGGCATTTCCGCTGATGAGCATAAATCAACAGCATCCGATTCAGGAGTAGGGCGATAGTCTCGCTGAGCAGCGTTCTCCAATTCCAGTGCTGCAAAGTCATCATTCAAAGCCGCAGGGTAGCTAACCTCAGACAGACTGTAGTCACTGACCACGCAAATCCCTGAGATACCACCATTAAGGGTCGATGAGTGGCTAATCATTGGTTTGCTATCACTGGCGAGATTATCTACAAAAAGACTTCCGCGCACCATTACCCCTTGGACGCTTCCAGGTGCTTCACTGTAGAAAACTCCACCGCCGAGTCTTCCTTGGTTATTGACAATCGTCACGCCA
>CAZIMY010000192.1:2861-4273 GCA_964540315.1 uncultured Wenzhouxiangella sp. | reverse complement strand
GCACCCAAATAACCCCGGCCAACATGTACTGCCTGATGTCGCTGTGGGCCGACATCGAGCCCATACGCCAGACCCGGATTCATCCTGACTTTCTGCCGTTCGCCAAGCGCATTGGACTGGTGGCCGCCTGGGAGAAATACGGATGGCCGGATCTCCTGACCGAGCCGGATTCCCACCTTGCCGGCTAGAAAAACGCCTGCTGCCATCTTCCCGATGGTTCCCCCCTGACGCAGAAATGACGAATGATTGACGGCGTCAATATTGTGCGAATCGTAGCGTTCAACGTACATTTCTGTGACCGCCTGCGTTATTGATCACGAACATCCCGTTGCGTGCCGGCGCAGGTTCCATCAGGGAGAATCTGACCATGAAGAAAATCATTGCAGCCGCACTGCTCATCGGCGCCACTGCCGCCCATGCTGGCCATCTTGACGTGATCGCCTTCACGATGAAGGAGGATTGCTCGCTGAGCACCTACCTCGCGATCGTCAATGATTTCAACGAATGGGGCGAGGACTACGGCTACCAGACTGAGATTGCTGTACCGACGTTCCAGGCGGATCTGGACACGCATTACTGGCTCGGTCGCAGTGCTGACGGCGAAACCTTCGGCAAGGCCTATGACGCATGGGTCGCCGGCCTGGGCGATGCCGACAGTATCCCGGCAGGCCTGAACGAGCGCTTCGGTGAATGCACCGACAACAGCACGCGCAACGCCTACCTGACATTTCCATAGGCGCATCGCCAAGCCCGCTTGGAGCAGGAAGGCCGGCACCTCCGCCGGCCTTCTGTCGGAAAAACTTTAACGACTTTGTGACGCTGTTGGTATTTGCATCCATTCTTAGCTTGAGCATAATAATGTGCTGAAATTCACAATTTTTGCTTAACAACCGACCATGACTCTTCTTTCTTTTTTCCTGCCGATGCTCAATGGAAGGTAATTCCCAAGTCGCCGCTGAAGTGAAGGCGGACCCAGTACTGCCAGTGCAGCCCGTTGATTTAGGGGGACGACTTTCTCTTCCCTCTCTGGCCACCAGCCGGCCAGCCCGCTTTGCCGCAATCATCCTGCTTTATTTCATGCAGGGGCTCCCGGTCGGTCTAACGATCATCGCGATACCCGCCTGGCTGGCAGCCAATGGGGCCTCGCCAGTCGCGGTGGGAGCATTCGTGGGCACGGCGCTTCTGCCGTGGTCACTCAAACTGTTCAACGGGCTGTTGATGGATCGGTTTACCTTCAAGCCCATGGGTCGCCGACGGTCCTGGATTTTGGTCGCGCAGGCCATGATGCTGCTGGTCTTTCTGGCGCTGGCTTCAGCCGCACCGACTGCGTCTGACGTTTTCGCGCTGACCGCGTTTTTCTTTACCCTCAACCTGTGTGCCGTGTTCAACGACGTGGCGGTTGACGGCATGAC
>CAZIMY010000192.1:0-2761 GCA_964540315.1 uncultured Wenzhouxiangella sp. | reverse complement strand
TCTTTACCCTCAACCTGTGTGCCGTGTTCAACGACGTGGCGGTTGACGGCATGACAGTGGATATCGTCCCGCACGAAGAGCGCACCACCATCAACGGCTGCATGTTTGCAGCCCAAACGCTAGGAATTTCAGGGTCGGCGTTTATTGCCGGCCAACTGCTGGCTTCCGGCCAGATCACGTTCCTGGCGCTGCTGCTTGCAGCCTTTGTTGCCGTTGCATCCGGCTTCGTCAGCCTGTTTCGCGAACGGCCGGGCGAGCGCTTGATGCCCTGGAGCAAGGGTCAACCCTCCTCCGAATGCCAGGAGCGCCAACAGGATGCCTGGTGGCCGATCATCAGCAGTCTGTTCAAAGCCCTGCTTGTTCCCACAACCATCATTTTTCTACTCGGCATCGGTTTGTCTCAAGCCACCTTCACCTTTACCGACGCTGTGGCGCCAACCCTAGCCATACAACAACTCGGCTGGACCAGCGAGCAGTACAGCAGCTTCGCCAGCGTCATGAGCCTGATTGCGGCAGTGATTGGCGCGGCGGCAACGCCCTTCCTGGTGAAGTTGATCGGTCTGCGCAACACGATGTTTGGCCTTTTCATCGGGCTGAGCCTGACCGCACTGGCTGGGGGTCTCACCCTGGATAGCTGGCAAGACGCACGGATCTTCAGCGTCCTGTTCGGCATCCAATACGTTTTGGGGGTCTTGCTGCTCATCGTCAGCGTGGTCTGGTCCATGCGAATCTGCAACCCGGCCGTTGCTGCCAGCCTGTTTGCACTGTTCATGGCCGTACCCAATTTCGCCCGCTCATTCATGTCCGGATGGTCGGGCTGGGTTATCGAGAGCTTTGGCTACCACGGCACCTACTACATGGTCGCCATCACTACCATGGTGGGTCTGGGCTTTTGCCTGTTTGCAAGGGTCGGGCAGGACCAGACCGTCGAATTCCATAGCCACTCGCACACTTGACCGCGCTCATTCAGCCTTTGGGATCGTTGCCCGGATCTCCTGCCGCACCCAGCGCCGGCGAGGAGCGCCACGACGTGCTGGATGCACTCCGAGGCTTTGCCCTGTTTGGAATCCTGCTGGCCAATATCCGCTTTTTCAGCGGCTGGGCATTTACCGGACCGGTCGCGCGCGGAGAGTTGGCCGGCAGCAGTTACGTCATCTGGGATTTTCTGCATTTAGCCGTCATCGACGGCAAGTTCTACACCCTGTTTGCTTTTCTGTTCGGTTTGGGCTTTGCCTTGCAGCTGGAGCGGCTTGATGCGCGCGGGGCGGCGGCCGCCAGCATCTTCCGGCGGCGTACGGCCATCCTGCTGGGTATCGGCCTGATTCATTTGTTCGTGTTCTGGGTGGGCGACATTCTGACGCCCTATGCGCTGCTCGGCTTTGTGCTGCTGGCGGTCCGGAAATGGGACGACCGCCGTTTACTGATCGTTGCGGGAATTGCCTTTGTTTTTCCCATCATCGGCTATCTGCTGTTCTGGGCTCTGAGACTACCGCCGAGCCTCGGGCTTTATGAACTGTCTTACTCGCTGATGCCGCCGGGTGCGCAGAATCCAATGGTTGATTTACGTTTGACCGAATGGGATGACCGACTCCAGTCGTCCCTGGCCTTGGGGATCCTCCGGTTCGGCAACCTCTTTGATTCCTGGCGTTGGCCGAAACTGCTGGCCATCATGCTGATCGGACTGTGGGCCGGCCGCCGGCTTGTCAGAGGCGAATTACTGACCAACAGGACCCTGCTTTTCAAAGTCCTCATGATCGGCGCGCTGTCGGGCGGCATCGCCGGACCGATCATGGCCCATCTCGGCGGGCTGGGTTTCAACAGACCGCACTCTTTGGAGGGGCTGGCATCTGTCGTTGCCTATACCTTCGCGGTGATTCCACTTGGCCTTGCCTATGCCGCCGGTTTTGTTCTGCTCTGGCAAAAAGCCGCACCCTTTTTGAAAGTGCTGGCTGCCCCGGGCCGCATGGCGTTGACCAACTACCTGAGCCAAACTCTGATCGCGCTGATCGTCTTCTATGGCATCGGTTTGAATCAGGCCGGCCTGTGGTCAATCCAGAAGCTGATGCTTTTCGCCTGCGCGGTTTATCTCGCCCAAACCGTGTTTTCCCACCTGTGGCTGCGCTCTTTCCGGTTTGGGCCGGCCGAATGGATATGGAGAACGCTCACCTACAAGCGGGCACCAGCCCTGAGACGAGCGGCTGTGAACTGAATGCTTCAGTTTCATGAGCAAAAATTTCTTGGAGGCCCGACTGGCTTTCGGAAAGTAGCGGCCTGAAAGGCCATCAATCACCTAAACATTACCTACAAAGAACCAACGAGGAGAAATCATGTTTCATTCAAAGTTTTTTCGCATCAGCTCTTTTTCTCTACTGACCCTGATTGCCATTTCGTTCGCTTCATCGGCATCTGCCCAGCTCAAGGTCTGGGAAGACTATGAGCCTTCCGATGCCTATTGGTCTATCACGACGGTAAAACTGGAGCCCGGCACCTTCAATATTTATCTGGAAGGTTTGAAAGCAACCTGGGTGGCAGCCAATGAGGTCGCTAAAGAGTTGGGGCACGTTGAAGACTATGCCATCTATGCCAATCAGGCCGTTGCACGGGGCGCTTTCGATTTGATGCTGGTCATCAAGTATCCGAACTCGGATTCCATGGGCCCGAACCGCGAACGCTACAACGAGTTCATGAAAGCCTGGGGCGAAGAAAACATGGACAACAGCAACGAAACGGTGCTCGAGCTGTACAACGAAATTCGTGAAAT
>CAZIMY010000191.1:0-4349 GCA_964540315.1 uncultured Wenzhouxiangella sp. | reverse complement strand
CGGCCGTCGTTCTACACCCTGCATACCTACTATTTTGCCGAAGCGCATCTGAACAATCGCGGCCCGGAGCAGGCGATGTACATCAGCCCCATGCGCGATGCGATCGATGCCGGACTGCGTCCGACCAACCACACCGATTTCGTCGTCGCCCCGCTGGACCAGATGTTTGTGCTCTGGTCGGCGGTCAACCGGACCTCGAGAGCAGGCGCCGAGATTGGTCCTGGTCAGCGCGTGAGCGCCTACGAGGGCCTCAAGACCATGACCGCCTGGGCGGCCGAACAGTATGGCGAGCAGGCCAGCAAGGGCACGCTCGAGGTCGGCAAACTGGCCGATCTGGTGATTCTCGACCGCAACCCGCTGACCGTGGAACCGGCCGACATCATGGAGATCGAGGTTGTCGAGACGATCAAGGCGGGGGCGACGGTTTATCCGCAACCCGAAGGGCGGACCACCCCCGTGGCCACCGGCGACCTGTCGAAAACCTACACCTGGCGAGCCCATGTCTGCGACAAGGCCGATATCAACAGCGCGGGCGGTCGCGAATGGACGCTGCTGACACTCAATGGTGAGCGTGTGAGCACTGAACAACCGCCGACCATGATGTTCGCCGGCGGGAATCTGTCGATCTTCGGCGGGGTCAATCGACTAAACGGCCTGTATGCCCTGATCCATGACCGGGTCGTGATGGGTGACCTGACCACAACCAAGATGGCCGGCCCTCCTGACTTGATGGAGCTGGAAGCCGAGTTCGCCAATACTTTGAAAACCGTGGATCGTTTCCATGTCCACGGCCCGCGGCTTCAACTGCTAAGCGGAGAGACTGTGGTCGCGACCTTCCACACCAAAGATTACGGTTTCAGGACGGGTAATGGCCGGTCGGGAGGCTGAGCCTGGCGAAAAGACTCACCGCTTGCGCCTCGGCCAATAGCGGACACCGTCCAGGCCTTTGAAATCGCTATCCTGCGTCCAGACCGTCGCGCTCGACCCGTGTATCCAGCCCCGGTAGCGATCCGCGCAGGCTTTCGGCGCTGCGCAATGGAATCAGTTCGATGCGGTCGCCGAACGGCACGACCTGCAGCCGGGTGCCGGGCTGGAGATTCATCGCCTCGCGAACCTTGCGCGGGATAACCACCTGGAATTTCGGCGAGATCTTGATAGTGTCCATCTGTTGCCCCTAATATCCATCAGCTATCTTTCTTACGAAAATACCCTCGATAAGTTGAGCCCGAAACCAGCCAGCTCGACCCGCAAAGCAGCAGCGACCGGCGCTACGTGTTCGGCAAGCCGTGCGGCGATGGCCCAACACAAAGATACAATGGGGGATCGATTGATCGCCCATGCGGGCCGTTTGCGGTCCGCTGAACAAAAGGATTCGCCCAATGAAAACGCGCGCCGCCGTAGCCTTTGCCGCGGGAAAACCCTTAGACATCTGCGAAGTCGACCTGGAAGGCCCGAAGGCCGGCGAGGTGCTGGTTGAGCTTAAAGCCACCGGTATCTGCCACACCGACGCCTTCACCCTGAGCGGCGATGACCCCGAAGGACAGTTCCCGGTCATCCTCGGCCATGAAGGCGCGGGCGTGGTGATCGAAGTGGGCGCCGGGGTGAAATCCCTCAAACCCGGCGACACGGTGATCCCGCTCTACACCGCCGAGTGCCGCGAATGCGATTACTGCCTGCATCCCAAGACCAATCTCTGCCAGGCCGTGCGCGCCACCCAGGGCAAGGGCGTGATGCCGGACGGCACCAGCCGTTTCTCGCTCGACGGCAAGCCCATCCTGCACTACATGGGCTGCTCGACCTTCTCCAACTTCACCGTGCTGCCCGAGATCTCGCTGGCCAAGGTGCGCTCCGACGCGCCGTTTGACAAGATCTGCTACATCGGCTGTGGGGTGACCACCGGCGTCGGCGCCGTGCTCTTCGAAGCCAAGGTCGAGTTCGGCTCGACCGTGGCAGTTTTTGGCCTGGGCGGCATCGGCCTGAACGTGATCCAGGGCGCGCGCCTGGCCGGCGCCAGCCGCATCATCGGCATCGACTTAAACCCGGCCCGCGAGGCGCTGGGTCGCCAGTTCGGCATGACCGATTTCATCAATCCCAAGGAGGTCGACAACGTGGTCGACCACATCGTGCAGATGACCGGTGGCGTGGACTACAGCTTCGAGTGCATCGGCAACGTGGAGGTCATGCGCCAGGCGCTGGAATGCACCCACAAGGGCTGGGGCGCGTCCTACATCATCGGCGTGGCCGGAGCCGGGCAGGAGATTTCCACCCGCCCCTTCCAGCTGGTCACCGGCCGCTCCTGGCACGGCACCGCCTTCGGCGGCGCCCGCGGCCGTACCGATGTGCCACGGATCGTCGACTGGTACATGGAAAACCGGATCAACATCGACGATCTGATCACCCACACCATGCCGCTCGAAGACATCAACAAGGCCTTCGATCTGATGCATCGCGGCGAAAGCATTCGATCGGTGGTCATCTACTGATCCAACATCCCGACCACGACCAACACCCCAGAGCTCGCCCATGACTCTCGAACCCGTCAGCGCCAACAAGATGTTCGGCGGCCGCCAGATCAAGTTCAGGCATGCCTCCAGTACGCTGCAATGCGACATGCACTTTTCCGTCTATCTGCCGCCCCAGGCTGCACACGGCAAGGTGCCGGTGATTTACTGGCTGTCCGGCCTGACCTGTACCGACGACAACTTCGTCCAAAAGGCGGGCGCCCAGCGCTACGCAGCCGAACAGGGTGTCGCCATCGTCTGCCCCGACACCAGCCCGCGTGGCGACCAGGTGCCGGACGATGAAGCGCAGGCCTGGGACTTCGGCCTCGGCGCCGGCTTCTACGTCAACGCCACGCAAGCACCATGGAATGAGCATTACCAGATGTACGACTATGTGCGCCGGGAACTGCCGCAGCAACTGGCACACAGCGACCTGCCGCTGGACGTGCAGACCTGTTCCATCATGGGTCACTCCATGGGCGGCCACGGCGCGCTGACCATCGCCCTGAAAAACCCCGGCACCTACAAGGCGGTATCCGCTTTCGCGCCGATCTGCTCGCCGATGAACTGCCCCTGGGGCCACAAGGCGCTGGGCCACTACATCGGCCCCAATCGATCCGATTGGGAACCGTACGACGCCTGCGCCCTGATCGCCAGGGCCGAGGAAAAGCTGCACATTCTGGTCGACCAGGGACAGGACGACAGCTTCCTCGCCGAACAGCTCAAACCCGAGCTGCTGCAACAGGCCTGCCAGGCCGCCGGCCATCCCCTGACCCTGCGCCTGCACGCCGGCTACGACCACAGCTATTTCTTCATCGCCAGTTTTATCGAAGAACACATCGCCCAGCATGCTGAAGCCTTGTATTCCGGCGGCTAGAGGTGGGTGGGGAAACTGACTCCACGTTCAGTGCAGTAGCCCGTCCAAACCGCTATAATTGGCGCCCCGCCTGCAATGGGCGGGAGGCTCGTACCGTGCCGCTGTAGCTCAGTTGGTAGAGCAACGCATTCGTAATGCGTGGGTCGGGAGTTCGAATCTCTCCAGCGGCACCAAAATAAATCTCTTTATATCAACAGTTTAAAAGATCTCCCCGCTTTGTGCCATCTGGCCCAGTTCTCGTCGTGGGCCCGTGTGGGCCCACAGTGGGCCCAAACTGGGCCTAAGTTGGGCCCATTACTCGACGCAGCAGGAGGTTGGCGAGGTTACTCTTTAAGCCGCCGCCACACCCTCAATCCGGCCCCAGCGCATTTGCCACGACGCGCGGGTGGATATAGACTCCGGCCAGGTGTTGGGCAGTTTCGTGGCGGTACTGAGTTGAAGATTTTTACTACTAAACCGGTTGCCGTTTGCGCCTCTGGGCCGCTTCTTCGTTTAACGTTGTCGATGCCTTAGTCATGAGTCGACAAAAGGCTGCAAAGAAATCCCCCGGAACCCGCTCTCCGCTAAAGGCCAAGCCCCTGCGCTCGCCCGGTCAATCACTCAGTGAAATGCGCCGGCAGCTCTTCGACGATCGTTTGTTGACCCCATCTTTCATGGTCGTGGGTTTTCTAGTCGTCACGATGGTGAAGTGGGTTGAGCATCTGCGCGAGCAGCCGACCTCACCGTGGCTTTGGACATTCTGCTTGGCCGGGATGATCGGGTTTTGGGTCTATCGGTTCGTCAAAGCACTACCCGAGGTCCGTCGCCTGAAGCAAGGCGAGGCCGGCGAGAAGATCGTTGGCGAGTATCTGGAGCGTCTTCGAGAGCCGGGCTATCGAGTCTTTCACGACGTCCTCTCAGACGGGTTCAATATTGATCACGTGCTGATCGGCCCCGCCGGCGTCTTTACGATTGAGACCAAAACCTGGAGT
>CAZIMY010000190.1:0-4352 GCA_964540315.1 uncultured Wenzhouxiangella sp. | reverse complement strand
AACTCAGCCGCAAGATTCCGCCGGAACTGCTGACGACGCTGTCGGGTATCGAAGATCCCAGCCGCCTCGCCGATACCATCGCGGCACACCTGGGTATCCGCATCGAAGACAAGCAGCAGATTCTGGAAACCGCGTCGGTGCTGGAGCGCATGGAGCGTCTGATGGCGTTGGTTGAGGGCGAGATTGATGTCCTCAAGCTCGAAAAACGCATCCGCGGACGGGTCAAGACCCAGATGGAAAAAAGCCAGCGGGAGTACTACCTCAACGAGCAGATGAAGGCGATCCAGAAGGAACTGGGTGATCTGGATGAATCTGGCAATGACATGGGTGATCTTGAAGCCAAGATCGAAAAGGCTGGCATGCCTGCCGATGCGCTGGAAAAAGCCAAAGCAGAATTCAACAAGCTCAAGATGATGTCGCCAATGTCAGCAGAAGCCACGGTGGTGCGTAACTACCTGGACTGGATGCTGATGGTCCCCTGGAAGAAGCGCAGCCGCATCCGCCACGACATCCGCGCAGCCGAGGACATCCTCGAGACTGATCATTTCGGGCTGGAGCGGGTGAAAGAGAGAATTCTCGAGTATCTCGCCGTTCAGCAGCGGGTAAAAAAACTCAAGGGTCCCATTCTTTGCCTGGTCGGCCCGCCCGGCGTCGGCAAGACCTCGCTGGGTCGCTCGATTGCCAAGGCAACCGGCCGACAGTTCATCCGTATGAGTCTGGGTGGCGTTCGCGATGAAGCAGAGATTCGCGGTCACCGTCGGACCTACATCGGATCCATGCCTGGTCGAGTGCTGCAGAATCTCGGAAAAGTCGGAACCCGGAACCCGCTGTTCATGCTCGACGAACTGGACAAGATGTCCATGGACTTCCGCGGTGATCCATCCTCGGCGTTACTCGAGGTGCTTGATCCGGAGCAAAACAATACCTTCGGTGACCATTACCTGGAAGTGGACTTCGACCTCTCGGAAGTGATGTTCGTGGCGACGGCCAACTCGCTCAACATCCCGCCGGCGCTGCTGGACCGGATGGAGATCATCCGAATTCCCGGCTACACCGAAGACGAGAAGCTCAATATTGCCACGCGCTATCTGCTGCCCAAGCAGATCAAACAGCACGGCCTGAAGAACCGGGAGATCAACGTCAGCGAAGGCGCGATCACCGACATGATTCGGTACTACACGCGTGAAGCCGGCGTTCGTAACCTGGAGCGCGAGCTCGCCAAGGTCTGCCGCAAGGTTGTCAAGGAACTCAGCATTGATGACCAGCTTGAGTCTCGCCACGTGACCGTGCGCAATCTGGACAAGTATCTCGGCGTTCGCCGGTTCCGCTATGGGCGGGCCGAGGAAGAAAACGAGATTGGCCAGGTCACCGGTCTTGCGTGGACTGAGGTCGGCGGGGAGTTGCTGCAGATCGAGGCAGCGGCTGTGCCCGGCAAGGGCAAGCTCACGCACACCGGCCAGCTCGGCAGCGTCATGCAGGAGTCTGTTCAGGCGGGCCTGTCTGTGGTCCGCTCGCGCGCGCGCAGTCTCGGTATCGCCGAGGATTTTCATCAGAACCGAGATATTCACATTCACGTGCCCGAAGGCGCCACCCCCAAAGACGGACCGAGCGCAGGGGTTGCCATGGTGACCGCCTTGGTCTCCGTTCTGACCAGCGTCCCGGTGCGTTCAGACGTTGCCATGACTGGAGAAATCACGCTCCGCGGCAAGGTGTTGCCCATCGGCGGCTTGAAAGAAAAGCTGCTCGCGGCGCTTCGCGGTGGTATCAATCTGGTACTGATTCCGAAAGAAAACGAGAAGGATCTGGCTGAAATTCCGCAGCGGATCAAGAAGGGTCTGGAAATCCGCCCGGTCCAGTGGATTGACGAGGTCCTCGAGTTGGCGCTGGAGCGCATGCCCGCCGAGACCGACCCCGATAGCGCCGCGGCCTCTTCGAAGTCTGAGAGCACGGAGGCAGCAATCCGAGCCCATTAGCAGGGCATTAATTCCGGATTAGGGGTAAAATACTGCGACTTTAGCGTTAAAAGCCCCTTTCTAGGGCGTTTCAAAGTTGCTGCCGGTGATGGGCTGAGATACCATTCTAGGGGGGTTACTTATTCGCTATCCGTTTCGGTAAGAGGGGAAGGTACAAACGGCCGAGCGGTTTTCTTTTAATGAAATCTTTGGAGACGTATAGAATGAACAAATCGGAATTAATTGACGCGATTGCTGATACTGCCGGCCTGACCAAGGCCGACGCCCAGCGCGCTCTGGACGCCACCACGGGCGCCATTGGCAAAGCTCTCAAGAAGGGCGACACCGTTTCTCTGATCGGCTTCGGCACCTTTTCCGTCAAAAAGCGTGCTGCTCGCACCGGCCGCAATCCGGCAACGGGCGAAACGATCAAGATCAAAGCCTCGAAGACCCCCTCATTCAAGGCTGGTAAAGGCTTCAAAGACGCGATAAAATAGCGGGCTTATTGCCCGGGGTGCTTAGCTCAGCTGGGAGAGCATCGCCCTTACAAGGCGAGGGTCGGCGGTTCGAGCCCGTCAGCACCCACCAGAAGTATCAGGAGTGGTAGTTCAGTTGGTTAGAATACCGGCCTGTCACGCCGGGGGTCGCGGGTTCGAGTCCCGTCCACTCCGCCATTAAGCTGCAGGGCGCCTTCGGGGCGCCCTGTCTGTTTAGCGCTTCCAGAACGCTTTTAAACTTCCCATTGACCAGGATTTTCTGACACACCATGCTCCAGGCCATTCGCGAACGCGTCACCGGTATTGTTGCCATTTTCATTCTCGGCCTGCTTGCCGTGCCCTTTCTGTTCTTCGGTATGGAAAGCTACATGGGTGCCGTGCCGCAGGACGCCATTGCGACGGTCGGCGATCAAGAGATCTCATCGTCAGAGTTTCAGTCGAGTTTCGCTCGCTATCGCGCGGAGCTTAGGCAGCAGCAGGGAGACGCCTATGATGAGATCGCGACCAACCAACCCATGTTCCGGCGTCAGCACCTGGAACAAATGATCGATGAGCGCCTGCTTCGTGTACATACAGAATCCATGGGCCTGACGGTCAGTCCCGGAATGTTGCGCGACATCATTGCCCGGATTCCGGCTTTCCAGATCGATGGAAATTTTGACAGTGAGGCATATCGGCAGGCGTTGCGTGCCTCGGGACGCACGCCGCGGGGATTTGAGCAGGAGTTGCGCGCCGATATCCAGACCAGTTTGCTGCCGACAGCGGTGTCCACCTCAACCGTTGTGACCGAGACCGAGGTCGACAGGCTTTTGAGTCTGCAAAACGAGACCCGTCAGATCAGCCTGGTCGAGGTGGCGACGGCTCCGTTTCGCGACCAGGTGGAAGTGACCGAGGAAGCGGTTGCGGAATACTATGAGAGCAATCAAAACGAGTTTCTTACGACCGAGCAGGTCGCGCTTCAATATATCGAGCTCGATACCGAAGAATTCACCAGCGATCTGTCGTTGACCGACGAAGAACTCCGGCAGCGCTACGAGGCCGCCAGACAGCGCTATCTCACGCCGGAAGCCAGACAGGCATCCCACATTCTGATCGAAACTGGCGGGACCCGCAGCGATGAAGAGGCTCAGGCTCTTGCAGCCCAACTTTATCAACGCGCGCTCGACGGTGAGGAGTTTGAAGATCTGGCAATGGAGTTCTCGGAAGATCCCGGATCGTCAAGTCAGGGTGGGGATCTGGGATGGCTGGAACCTGGCGATATGGTGGAAGCGTTTGAGGACGCGCTCTTCGCTCTCAGTTCCGAGACCGAACTCAGCGAACCTGTGCGCAGTCCCTTCGGTTGGCACGTGATTCGCCTGAATGACATTCGTGAGCCTGCAGGCATGAGCTTTGAAGAAGCTCGTCCCGAGATTCTTGCCGAGTACCGCGAGCGCGAGGCCGAAGCGCTTTATATCGAACTGTCTGACCGTCTGGTAGACCTGGTTTTCGAGGATCCCAGCAACATTGAACCGCTGGCCGCCGAAGTCGGGGTGGAAATCCAGCGCTCAGAGCCATTTTCGCGCGCTGGCGCAGAGCAGGGCATCGCTGCCAACCCGCGCGTGGTTGAAGCGGCTTTTTCCGACCTGGTATTGCTTGACGGATCGGTATCCGACCCCATTGAGCTGGATCGCAACGAACTGGTGATCATTCAGATCGCCGAGCACATGACTGCTGAGCCAAAGCCGCTCGATGCTGTTGCTGATGAAATTCGCGAGCGTCTGATCACGAATGGTGCTCGAGAGCTTGCGCGGGAAAAGGCAGAGGCCTTGAAATCCGCGGCTCAAACGGCAGGCCTTGCAGAGGCTGTCGCGGATGATCAGGATTTGAGCGTGGTCGAACATCCGGCTGTTGGGCGGTTCGACTT
>CAZIMY010000189.1:0-4356 GCA_964540315.1 uncultured Wenzhouxiangella sp. | reverse complement strand
ACTGGCGGACCCAGGCGGCGCCCCGGCAATTGTCGATCCACGCGCCCAAAGCACAAAGCGCATGGCTGTCCCGAATTGGCCGCGAATTCGCCAGCATCGAGCTTTACCGCTCACAGAATCGATGCTTGTGCCAGAACGCGCCCACAGCATCAATATACGCATCAATTGATGTAGACTAAGCGCGTTAGGAAATGGAGAGCTGGCTATGAGAACAACCGTCAATCTGGACGATGAATTGCTCGCCGAAGCGCAACGCCTGTCCGGCATCACCGAACGAGCGGCGCTGGTCAATGAAGGCATCCGGGCTCTGATCGAACGTGAAAGCGCCCGGCGCCTCGCGCGACTCGGCGGTTCCCAGCCGCAATTGAAACCGATCCCTCGCCGGCAGACTACTGACGCCTGATGGTCCTCGTCGACACCTCGATCTGGATCGATCATTTTCGAATCGGTCTGAGGGCCCTGGCCGAGCTGCTTGACCACAATCGCGTGTTGATGCACCCCTTCGTCCTGGGCGAGATTGCCTGCGGCAACTTGCGCGAGCGCAGGCAGACACTCCAGCTCCTGTCCAGCCTCCCCGGCGCATCGAAGGCATCCGATGACGAAGTTCTGGCTTTCATCGAGTCAAACCGTCTCATGGGCGCTGGCATCGGTTTCATAGACGCCCACCTTCTGGCCGCCACTGCACTTGCGGCGGATGCCACTCTCTGGACCAACGACCGTCGCCTCCACCAGACGGCTGAAAAACTCGGGCTGGCCTCTACGCCCTATGCCTGAACGCGCGCGGACTGCGCTTTGCAAGGAGTGACTGCAATGCCCGGCTATTCCGCACTTTGATGCCTGGCTGTCCCGCACTTTGCCCACTGTTTTGCGTGGGTGTCCCAGAGTGTCCTAGACTGTTTTCTCTTAGGTGATGCCAGGCCCTGAACGTTTTATGTGGAGCAAGTCGGGTAAGAGGCACCCAGATATACCTGGCCAGGCTTTGAATCTGCGGCCCGCTCTATCGCGACACCGCCTGCAACCGATTCGTCCAGAGCACGATGAACCAGATGGCCAAGGGATACGGGCAAAGCGGTTTCAGTAATGAAAGCGACACTGTGCAATCAACACTTTGCTTTTTTCGACGGCATACACCAGCCGGTGTTCTCTGTCGATTCGTCGCGACCAGAAGCCTGTCCAGTTCCCTCGCAGGGGTTCAGGTTTTCCAATGCCTTTGAAGGGCTCGCGCTGGACCGCCTGGATCAACTCGTTGATACGCCCGAGCTTCTTCGGGTCAGTCTGCTGCCAGTAAAGGTAGTCGTCCCAAGCTTGCTCATGAAAGCAAAGAATCACTCGATGAGTTTGCGAGCTTTGCCCTCGCCACGCCGAAGGTCTTCAATCGCCCCAGTCAACCGCGCCGCATTGCTGGGGCTGGACATCAAGTACAGGGTTTCCTCGATCGAGGCGTAGTCTTCCGTCGAAAGCAACACCGCACCCTTGCCCTTCTGGCGGGTGATGTAGAGCGGCGCGTGGTCTTCGTTGACCTGATCCATTGCGCTGGCGAGGCTGCGGCGCAAGTCGGTATAGCTAATCGTTGACATTCTGAGATTATTGCGTACAGAAACCTGTACGTCAATGGCGCTAGCGATGATGATGTTTTTCGGGCAAGCGGACAGATGATTTCCGGCCCCGCCAGGGCAGAGGCTGCAGAAAGTGACGTCTGCCAAAAACCGGGCAGTCATTCAAAGATTTCTTGGTTTGAAAAGTCAAGAACAGGCCCTCAACCGCGCCGTGAATCCGATGCTCTGCCGTGGCCGATCGGGCTTGGTTTCGACTTCACGGGTGAGCGCTGCAATCATCGCGTCGGGGCTCAGGCCCTGACCGCCGATTTGAATCTGGCGTAGCGCCGTTCGAAAATCGCCAGGCGTCAGTCGCTGCAAAGCTGCAAGGCGGTCACGCGCTTCAACCGTGATCCTCTGATCATCTCCCAGCATCCTCTGCAGTAGCTCGAGTGCGTGTTCCGATTTCATGTAGCCGAAGTGAACCTTCATATCGAATCGCCGATGCACCGCGGGATCGATCCGCTGGAGATGATTGGTCGCGGCCAACAGCAGACCATCGAAGGCATCGATACTCATCAGCAGTTGGTTGACTTGAGTGACTTCCCAGCTTCGTATCGCCTGTGAGCGGTCGGACAAAAGGCCGTCGACTTCATCCAGAAACAGAACGCTATTTTCCTGCGCTGCTCGATCGAAGGCGGCGCGAATATTCTGCTCTGAGCCGCCGAGCCACCGGCTCAGTATGTCGGACGGCCCGATAATCTCGAGGGGTCGATCGAGCTGTTCTGCAATTTCCTGAGCAAGTCGGGATTTCCCGGTTCCCGGAGGGCCGTGCAGCAGGAGTCGACCCTGTGCCCGTTGGGCTGATCGCCATTGCCCCAGCAGTGACTCGATGTCAGGCGAGGTATTCAGCCATCGGCTTGAGTAGGGAAGATCGATTCGACTTTCCCCAGAGGTCGCCGGCGACTTGAACTCGATCCCCATTGCGTTGCAGTGCCCGATCAACGCCTGAGTCATTGCATCCTGAGTTGCCGCGCTCGATGCCACGTCAAGCGCACGTCCTACGGATGACGCCGCTTTCATCAAGGCGGGTGATATGGCGGGTGAGCGCGCCACTGCCTCCACCCACTTCTCATCGACAGACAGACCATCGAGCGACTGGCGAAGAAGGTTGTGCCGAGTCACTCGTGACAGTGCCGGCATCTCCGCGATCATCGAAAAACGCCGCAGCGTTGAAGCATGTACGCCTTTTATGTCATTTGCGATCCAGATACAGGGAATGCTCGCACGCTCGACCAGTTCATTCAGCCAGGCCTTGTTCCAGTCGCGACAGTCTTGCGAGGAGGACCTCGAAGACTGCTCCAGTTCTCGATCACATTCATCGAATACCAGCAGACAGCGATCTAGATCACGAAACAATTGCTGGGCCATTGCAAAACTCAGAATGCGATCATTCGCGTCCATCTGCTGATCGTGTCGCGTGTCCTTGATTGCGTATCCATCGGCTTGCAGGCCGGCTGACAGCGCGCGGGCAAATCGGGTTTTGCCCATACCGGGCTGGCCGTGAATCAGGATCTGCCCGCTCGGCACACGGCCCTCGATCATGGATTCAATCAAAGCATGGATCACGCCGAAAGCCCGGGGTAGTGGAGCAAGATCAAGCGGGCACGCCCTGGAAGGATCCAATGGCCTGGCAATCCGGCGCTCCAGAAAACCGTCGCGAAAATCGCGTCGCCAGAGGCCTCGGCATATGTCGAATGCCAGGATAGGCTGGTCGGCGGCACTCAGAGTTGAGCGGGATACGGCCAGGATCAGACCGCATTCATTCAGGCGACCGTCATGCGAAACGACCTGGCCTACCGCTTCCAGCGAGAGACCGGTGGCAACCGCAACGCACTCGACGAAGCCCTGCAGATTGCTTTTTTCTGCGGCATCGTCAACCAGATTTCTGAACCATTCAAATCGCCCGGCCAGGGCCATGAAGGCTAATACCGCGCAGTCGGTTTCTCCCAGATCAAAGCGACGGGCCAGAAACACGAGGTTGTCTTTCAGTTGGCCACGCGCTGACCAGTCGCTTGCCTCCAGTTCTTGTCTGCGCGCGGGAATCCGTGAGCGGTCTGCAAATAGCTGATTAATGTCCTCATTGACTGCTGATTCATCCAGCAGGTCGATCTCTTTGAGTACGGCGTCGTCGAATCTGAGTAAGCAATTAGGCCTGCCCATGGCCTCGAGGATGCGCGCGGCCCAGACCCTTGCGAGCTGACGGTCATTGCTGACTGAACCCGCCTGATCTCGTTCGCGTCTGGCCCATGGGCCATAGTCCCGTTTGAGCATATTGTTGGTCTCCGTAGCGTATTGATTTTCAAGGATGCGCTAAGCCAGCGACAGAATTTGTCGCACCCCTCAGATAAGCTTCAGGCACAATCAAGTTGAAGGAGGGCTTCAAATGGCAGAGCAAGGATTGGGATGGGTTGCACGTGTGATCCGAATCCCGGCGCTATGGCGAGCGGGGATCGCATCATGACCGCGCGCTTGAGCAAGACCCGCTTCATTGCCGGGCAGCAGTGCCAGCTCAGGCTCTGGAACGATATCCATCGCCGCGTTCTCGCCACCCCGTGGGGCGAAGCGCAGCAGGCCATCTTCGATCGTGGCACGCGCATCGGCGAGCTGGCCTGCGAACGCTATCCGGGCGGTGTGCTGGTCGGCTACAAACCCTGGGAGCGGGAATTGGCCGTGACTGAGACCCATCGCCTGATGGCGGATGGGTCGATCCCCGCGATCTATGAGGCGGCCTTCGAGCACCGTGGCCTTTACGTTCGCG
>CAZIMY010000188.1:0-4373 GCA_964540315.1 uncultured Wenzhouxiangella sp. | reverse complement strand
TGGATAGAGCATCAGCCTTCTAAGCTGGCGGTTGCAGGTTCGAGTCCTGCCGGGCGCGCCATTACCTTCGGGCCGAGTTACAATCTGCGGCTCGACACAATTTGAAGTTTTATCTGTGGTGGGCGTAGCTCAGTTGGTAGAGCACTGGATTGTGGCTCCAGAGGTCGCGGGTTCAAACCCCGTCGCTCACCCCACATTTAGCGGGCCATTAGCTCAATTGGTAGAGCAGCTGACTCTTAATCAGTAGGTTCAAGGTTCGAGTCCTTGATGGCCCACCAATATTTTTGGCCGACGTTACCCGCATGAGCCGGCGCGTCGGCTTTTGACATCTTCGACCTCAAAAGAACGCGGGACAGATTAGCAATGCAGGTAAGCGTAGAAAAAACCGGTGACCTCGAGCGCCGCATGACCGTCCAGGTGCCGGGTGACAAGATCACCTCGCAGGTCAACAATCGCCTCAATGAGCTGCGCCGCCAGGTTCGACTCAAGGGCTTCCGTCCCGGCAAGGTTCCGCTGAATGTCGTGCGCCAGCGGTACGGCAAGCAGGTCCGTGAAGAAGTCCTTGGGCAGGTGATGGAAAGCAGCCTGCAGGAAGCGATTGGTCAGGAAAAACTGCGCGTTGCCGGCGTCTCCCGCCTGGAACCCGCGGCTGGTCCGGATTTCGAGGGTGATTTCGAATTTATCGCCGAGCTTGAAGTCTTTCCTGAAATGCCGGAGATCGAAATCGAGGACTTGTCGTTCGAGCGCTCGGTTGCCGAGGTTGCCGAAACCGATGTTGATGACATGATCAACACCTTGCGCCAGCAGCGCCGCGAATGGGAAACCGTTGATCGCCCGGCCGAGATGGATGACCGGCTGCGCCTCACTTATGTCGCCGAGGTTGAAGGTGAACGCGTTCCGGAAGTAGGCCACCACGAACTTTCGCCGACGCTTGGCAATATGACGACCTTCCCGCAGCTTGAAGAGATTCTGACCGGCATGGCCGCCGGGGATACCAAGGAGGTCGAGCTGACCTTCCCCGCAGACTATCGTTATCAGGCTCTGGCCGGCAAAACCTCAAAGGTGGAGCTGTCGATCCAGGAAGTCCAGGGATCCGAGATGCCGGAAGTCGACGATGAGTTCGCCGAAGCTTTTGGCGTGGAAGGCGGGGTCGAGCAACTGCGGACTGACGTTCGCCGTAACCTCGAGAGGGAACTGCGCCAGGCCGTGACCAACCGCCTCAAGACTGCGGTCACCGAGGCCTTGGGCAACAAGTACTCGGACCTCCAGCTGCCGCGTTCCAGCGTCACTCAGGAAGCGCGCCAGATGGCCCAGCAGATGCAACAGCAGTCGGGTCAGGAAAGCCAACTGCCGTTGGAGCAGTTCATGCCAATGGCCGAACGCCGGCTGCGCCTCGGTATGCTGATGGGAGAGTTGGCTCGTCAGCATGAGATCCAGATTGACCAGGATCGCGTCCAGAAGAAACTCGAAGAAGTGGCCGACACCTACGAAGACCCGTCGCAGATCATCGAAATCTACCGTGCTGACGCGCGCTTGATGGATCAACTGGAGAATATGGTTCTGGAAGAGCAAGTCATCGATCTCGTGCTCGACAAGGCGACGGTGACTGACAAGTCAATGACTTTCAAGGAAGCCCTGGAGGCCTGATGGACGAGAAAGCACTCAATCTGGTACCGATGGTGGTCGAGCAATCGGCCCGCGGTGAACGTGCGTACGACATCTATTCGCGCCTGCTCAAGGAGCGGGTCATTTTCATTGTCGGTCCGATCGAGGACTACTCGGCCAATCTTATTGTCGCCCAGCTTCTTTTTCTGGAATCAGAGAACCCTGAGAAAGACATCAACATCTACATCAATTCACCGGGTGGTTCCGTCACCGCGGGTATGGCGATTTATGACACCATGCAGTTCATCAAGCCCGATGTGGCGACGATGTGCGTGGGTCAGGCAGCCAGTATGGGCGCATTGCTGCTGACTTCAGGGGCGAAGGGCAAACGCTATTGCCTGCCGAATTCAAGGGTGATGATTCATCAGCCGCTGGGCGGGTTCCAGGGGCAGGCGTCGGATATCGATATCCACGCCCGAGAAATACTCAAGCTCAAAGACAAACTCAATCGCATCCTCCAGCACCATACCGGACAGGATCTGGAATCCATCGAAAGAGATACCGACCGCGATAAGTTCATGTCTGCAGAAGATGCGCAGGAATACGGGCTGATCGATGAAGTCCTGAGCGAGCGCCAAGTCAGCAAGACCGGATCTGACGACTGATCGGGCAGATTCGGCGGAGTTCACAAGATTCTCCCGGCGCGGCCATCAGGCGCCTGAGAAAACCATAAGCGTGACTTTCTGTAGTTGTCCTGAGCTTTCGAGCTTTCGGGTACACTCTACGCTTGGACGAATCACCAGACCATCCAGATAGCCCATGAGCGATTCGAGCAGCGACGGCAAGATTCTGTATTGTTCTTTTTGCGGCAAGAGCCAGCATGAAGTGCGCAAGCTGATTGCCGGACCCAGTGTCTACATTTGCGACGAGTGCGTCGAACTGTGCAACGACATCATCCGCGAGGAGCTGGAAGAGTCGAGCCTGGCTGAGCGTGAACAGCTGCCGACACCGCGGGAAATCCATTCGTTTCTGGACAATTACGTCATCGGCCAGCAGCCGGCGAAAAAGGTGCTGTCGGTCGCGGTCTACAATCACTACAAACGTCTCGAATCGCACAAGCATCGTGACGACGTTGAGCTCAGCAAGTCCAATATCTTGCTGATCGGGCCGACCGGCTCGGGCAAGACGCTGCTCGCCGAGACGCTGGCGCGCATGCTCAATGTGCCGTTCACCATTGCCGATGCCACAACGCTGACCGAGGCGGGCTACGTCGGTGAAGATGTTGAAAACATCATCCAGAAACTCCTGCAAAAGTGCGACTACGATGTTGAGAAGGCCCAGAGCGGTATTGTCTACATCGATGAAATTGACAAGATCTCGCGCAAGGCTGAAAACCCATCGATTACCCGCGATGTCTCTGGTGAGGGCGTCCAGCAGGCGCTGCTCAAGCTGATCGAGGGCACGATGGCTTCAGTGCCGCCTCAGGGTGGTCGCAAGCACCCGCAGCAGGAGTTCCTTCAGGTTGATACGCGCAACATCCTGTTCATCTGCGGGGGCGCTTTTGCCGGCCTCGACAAGGTCATCCAGGCGCGCTCTGAATCAGCCGGCATTGGCTTCCGGGCCGACGTCCGTTCGGCCGAAACCAGCGATACCTCAGAGTTGCTTGCCAGGGTCGAACCGGAAGATCTCATTCGCTTCGGTCTGATCCCCGAGTTCGTTGGCCGCATGCCGGTTATCGCTACCCTGGGAGAACTCGACGAAGAAGCCCTGGTGCGGATCCTGATCGAGCCAAAAAACGCGGTCATCAAGCAGTTCCACAAGCTCTTTGAAATGGATCACTGCGAGCTGGAAGTCCGTGAGGACGCCCTGCACGCTATTGCACGCAAGGCCATGGCAAGAAAGACCGGGGCCAGGGGGCTGCGCACCATCCTTGAAAATGTATTGCTAGAAAGCATGTATGACCTGCCGTCTACCGAGAACGTGTCCAAGGTGGTCGTTGACGAGGCCGTGATCAACGGCGAGTCCGAGCCCTATCTCATGTACGAGAGCAATCGTAAGCAGCGCGCCGGCGCCGAGAACTGATCCGGGCATTGCCGGACCGGCTGTTCACGCCGGTTCCGGTGGCCTTGCTAGAGTGGGGCTCGGTTCACACGGGTGGGTTTTGACGAAAAAAACCTCCACCTTGAATATTGCTTGCTGCAGGCCAATATTCATGGCCGGTAGTGAGTGATTCTCTACCCAAGTCAACTACCCAAGGAATGTATGGCTAAGCAAGCATCCAGTAGCGCCGCTGACGTGTCCCCCCGCCAACCCACACCGGTTTTGAGCCTGCGTGACGTGGTGGTATTCCCGCATATGGTCATCCCGCTGTTCGTGGGTCGTGAGCGTTCGGTGCGCGCGCTTGAAGAGACAATGAACGTTGACAAGCAGATTCTGCTGGTCACCCAACGCAATCCTGAAACCGAGTCTCCCGAGCCTGAAGATCTTTTTGACTGCGGCACGCTGGCGACCATTCTGCAGATGTTGCGTCTTCCGGACGGCACAACAAAAGTGCTTGTGGAGGGGGTCGAACGCGTTCGCATTGATGACATGTCGGAAACCGAAGGCTATCTGGAAGGCCGCTGGCATAACCTTGAGGCCGCTGAAGCTGAAGATGAGCGCGTCCTTGAAGTGACCATGCGCAGCCTGATGGGTCTTTTCGAGCAGTACGTCAAACTCAGCCGCAAGATTCCGCCGGAACTGCTGACGACGCTGTCGGGTATCGAAGA
>CAZIMY010000187.1:0-4414 GCA_964540315.1 uncultured Wenzhouxiangella sp. | reverse complement strand
TCATGGTGCAGCCCGCCGTTGCGCGGAAATTCATGGCCGACCCGCTGGCGGCGGATACGGGATTTTTGCCCCGTTTTTTAATCTGCGAACCGCGCAGCACCATCGGCACGCGGATGCAGGCAACGGCTCGAAGGGATGACGCCGCGCTATCCGCCTACGCGTTGCGGCTTTCCTGCATTCTGGAAACGCCCCTGCCGATGGACCCGGAAACACGCGAATTGCAGCCGCGCACGCTCAACCTGTCATCCGAGGCGCGGGGGCTGCTGGTGCAATTCTCTGACGCCATAGAGGCGGCGCAGGCACCGGGACGTGACCTTGCGCACGTCACCGGCACTGCATCCAAAGCGGCGGAACAGGCGGCGCGCATCGCGGGCGTGCTGACCCTGTGGCGTGACCTTCATGCCCCCGAGGTGGATCCACGCGACATGGCCGACGCAATCACGCTGGCACAATTCTACCTGTCCGAAGCGGCCCGGCTTGCCAGCGCGGCGACCGTATCGGCGGAGACTGACCGGGCCGAAGCGTTGCGGCGGTGGCTTGTGGAAAGCTGGCCGCACGCCGAGATTGCAAGCGCGGAAATCGTGAACAGGGGGCCTAATCAGTTGCGCGAGGCCTTGAAGGCCCATGCGGCAGCCAGGCTTCTTGAAGGGCACGGATGGCTTGTGCCGCTCGAACCTGGAACCGTGGTCAGGGGCAAGGCGCGCACGACCGCGTGGCGTATCGTGAAGGGGGTGGGCGATGTGGTTTGATGCACGCGCGGCTCTGGAAAGCATCGGGGGCAGGATGCGTCCCGACCCCGATGCGCCCAAGCAATCGGATTCGCAAAAATCGCAAGATTCGCAGGGGTGGGTGGCTCGGAGCGAAAAGCCACAAGCCCAGCGCGACCGGGGGCAATTCGCAGAATTCGCGGAATTCGCAACGCCCCAGCGCCCAAAGCTGGTGCCCATGACGGACGGTGCGCGCAGGCGTGCGGCGGCTCTCCCGACAAAACCGCCAACCTGTGCAGCGTGCGGCGTAGCCGACTGGCACGTTTCCCTGACCGATACTGACAGGCGGAAATTGCATGTCGCGTGCTGGCGGGCGGAACAGGAGGGCAAAGCATGAGCCAACCCGAACCGCCCGTTATTCGCACCGACCCGGCTGGCGTCCGATGGCTGGTCTACCAAAATCAAGCAGGGGAGCTGCGGCGGGAGCGCATCCGCGATGATGTGCAACCGCCCCCGGACACTTCGCGACAAGCGAGACCATCGCAAAGCGAAATGTATGGCTTCTGACCGAGCGGCAGACCATCAACGGGGGCCAGCATGACCGGCGACGAACTGCAACTAGCCCGTAAGGCGCGCGGCCTGTCCCGCCGCGCTCTTGCCGCGCTCACGGGGCTGCACCCTGACAGTATCCGCTATTGGGAGCGCAAGGCCCGCGTTGACCTTCGCGGATATGCACCTGCCCGCATCTTGAAGGCGCTGGGCCTGACGGGGCCTAAATCGGGTCATGGCCCGCTTTTAGGGAATTTTGCGACCATTCCGCGTGCACGTAATAGGCTCTTACCTTCTTCGGAATTTCCAGACGCCGTAAAGGAACGCGAGGCTAGGCTACTGGCGGAATTGGAGGCGCGGCGGACGAAAGGCCCGTGGAAGCGTTGTGGCGCTCGAACCCGCAAGGGCAAGCCGTGCCGGGCGAAGGCTCTGCCCGGCAAGACGCGGTGCAAGTTTCACGGTGGGGCCAGCACCGGGCCGCGAACGGCGGAAGGCAAGGCCCGCATTGCCGAGGCGCAACGCAAGCGCTGGGCGGCGTTTTGGGAGCGTCTATAAGTGAATGACCATTAGTCTTGCGAGAATCTGAAGCTGCCGATTACCTTCCAGTCATGGTGACGCACATAGTCCGCGTAGCTTCTCTTTGGGCTCTTGCCTTTGCGATGGCAGCAACAGTGTTTGCGTCAAGGGATGCTCATGCTGCCAACATACAGCGGGTGGAGCACACCGTCTGCAACCTCAGCATCTCCGGCCCAATAGTCGCTGGTGATTTCGAAACATTTGACAATCTGAGAAGGCAGGTTGAGGAAACCGCCCCCCTTGAATGGGTTTCTCATTCGGTCGTTTGCCTAGACAGCTCTGGTGGCAGCGTTTTCGAGGGGCTTCTGCTGGCCCAGCTGTTCTACGATGCCGGTGTGCAGACCTACGTCGAGGCTGACGCAGAATGCTTATCCATTTGCGCGGTGATGTTCATGATGGGTCGTGTTAGTGGTGACGAACACGACCGGGTAAGTCGGACACTAGAGGTAGGCGCGCAGCTCGGGTTCCATCGGCCTCGCGTAACCCTAGACGAAGCAATGATTTACACATCCCAAGACATGGCTGACGCCTACGATTTTGGCATCGACGCATCCTTTCGGATGATGGAACTCGCGACGTTACCCCATCCAAACAGAAGCACGGAGATGATACCGGCAGAGTTGATGGCGCGAATGCTGGAAACTCCTCCCGATCTAATGACCTATGTCACCACTATCGGAGAAGCGCTGGCCTACGACATCCAATTGTCCGGCGTAGCAGTGCCCAGCGAAATGCAATTGCGCCTTTCAGGTGGCTACATCCTATGTGAAAACGCAATTAGAGCCTGGGAGCAACGCGGACAAAATCGGCTAGAGTTTGGCCCTTTGTCGAATAAGATATTCTCGTTCAGCGCACCCAACGCTTTTTCAATAGCAAGAGTGATACGCGCAACCAACGGCGAGCGTTTCCCGTCTGGCGCTTATCAGATTGATACGCCAAGGCATGGGTACACTCCTGCGGAATGTGGGGTGTCACTGGGGACAGAGTGGGTTCACGTTTGCGTCTATGATGGTTGGACGGGCCTCCGCATCGGCAACTGCGCGGAAGAAGGACTTTGGTCGGAGAGGTTTCCGGCGTGGGCCGTGTTCCATCCGTCTACTGACATCTCTGCCATTGGAACTCAGATAGCGTTCGACTTTGAAGCGGTCCAATGGACACTTTGTTCGCTGGATGAGGCGGCGAACCAGCTATATTGGGGGCCTTGCTACCATGCGGTCAGGCTTACTGAGTTCGAAGGGAACGGCTGGACGCACCATGTCGTGGTGTTGCCTGACTTCGGCACCTACGAAGCGTTTCTGCAAGGCGAGCGACACGAAGAAACCGCATCGGCAGTTCTTGCCGGCGAGGCAGCAGAACGAGCAGACCACGGCTTCGAGCCACTTGAGTGCCTGGTTAACTCGTTGGGACTGAGGCTCTGCGTTTTGCCATAAGGCCCGCATTGCCGAGGCGCAACGCAAGCGCTGGGCTGGTTGGCGTGCTGGGCACTGAGGACGGAACGCCGCGGTAGGCGACACTCATGGCTGCACCCATTTGTCTATCAGGATGAAGCCTTTAAGGTCGCACCACCACTATGGGAGGAATGATATGAGAGCCGCCACATCCGTAGCCATACTTGCTTTCGCTACACCTGCTATAGCTGACAGTTTGCCAACCATGGGGCGGATCAGCGAGAACGCCACTCCAGAAAATATTGGTCCAGTAGCGGTGTCGCTGGCCGATAGAAGCCTCGACGCATGCTGGACGAACCTGCGAGATGTAAGGGAATACGTCGAAGAGAAGCTTGTCGATGAAGGGTTTGAGGTGACACAAGCTGGAGGAGCTAGCTACTCCCTTGGTGTCGCTGTACTAGCCAGTCGCCGACCCGCCCTTTTTGGTCAAGGGCCGTGTCAAGGGCTGGTCAACATCTATATGGGGGCTTCGGTTTTGGCTCCAAACGAAATTCGCGCAGATTTATTTGCAGGCAGACTTCGAGGTAATTTTACTGTTGCCGAATTTTCTGGGATTATTCCAGAAGTGGACAACGTTGACGAAATAGTAACGAGTTACGTCAGCTTGTTCTTTGAAGCGTACAGGGAGCGCGTCGGGCAGAACTAATGATCCGCACTGATTGCATTGCTCGCATTGTTCATGCAGCGTCGGACTTCAGGAGGGGGCGCAGGTTGCCAAGTATCGCGCAGTTTGTAGTCAAGAACTCCCTTCGCCTAGGAGCATACAGAACAAGACAAGTCAGCTTTTTTGATTTTACCTTATCAGCGACTTAACCCCTCTATGGGTGGTCCAATTTGCTCCACCTTAAAGACCGACAAATGGAGGTGACGCAATGCCTGGACCTGACCCGCACCGCTTCTGGATAGAGGATGACCGCCCCGGCTCCGCGCGTGTCTGCTGGCAGGCGTATGATTACACGGGCAACAACGGCAACCGACGCAAACGGGCCAACGCTATCCTTCGCCGTCTTGCCCATGGCGACTGGTATTGCCGTTGGTGCTATGCCGTCTTGCCGGACCATCTGCGGGCCGATGCGCTTTATTGTTGCGAGGCCTGCCGGAAGAAGGCTGCACGGGCGCGGCGGGAATCGCGGC
>CAZIMY010000186.1:0-4435 GCA_964540315.1 uncultured Wenzhouxiangella sp. | reverse complement strand
TTGCTGACCAGCAGGCAATGACCTTCACCCATCCACAGGTCGCCGCAATCGTCCGAGGCTCGTCGGCCCGCCAGGTTGCCACGCTCGATGAATGCCCTTTCTACTGAATTTCAGAAGTCCCAAGAGTCGCGCCTTCGTCAGAGTAACTGAAGGTGACTGATCTCTGGAGACGCTGCTGGAGACCCGTGCCCGCCTGAGTGGAGCCTGACTGAATATGCAGGATGAAATTGAGCGGCAAGTTGGCGAAAACCTTATTCGGGAACCTACCGAGGGCGATCTTCTGCCAGTATGGCGAGCAGTGTTCGAGCGACAACCTTGCCCACTTCAGTTATCTCATACTCACTGGCGTTGTCGCCCACTTCAATCGTCAAGGCTGCGACCCCAAGGCGCTCTAGAGCCCAGCTTTTCGAAGTGCCCTGGCCTGCATTGTGATTCTCGATCCAGTCGGGATCCGGTTCAATGGCCTGATTCAAGGCGCTGCGCAAGTCTTGGGCAAACCCCATTTGCACGCCGGGCTCCCCGGACGACGGCGCATAAACCAGGGTTCGACGCGTAGAGTGGAAGTCCAGAAAGGCAACGATTTCACGCCCCCTGCTTTCGGATTTGATCAGCGTCTGCGCGGCCTCTATTTCGGGCAATGTAGCGTCGAACCAATCGCGGTTGGAGTCAATACCGGCAGCGGTATGGCGCCAATGGCCGGCTACCGCACCGTCTGGATTAAAGAGCGGTATCAGAAGCACCCGGATATCTCCGGGCACTTCCGCCAGCAGGGTTTCCGCTGCGATCTCGAAACTGCGCGCGCCGGGATATTCCGGTGGATGCTGTCCGGTCAACATGACAATCAGACGCGAGGCGGTCGATGGCCCTGCCATCAGTGCGGTAAGGGGGCGGCCTTGCGGGCTTTGTCCATAGACGAGCTGCTTCAGACCGTGTCGATCGGCCAACTGGGCTGACCAGGCCGCAACCTGCTCGGGCGTCCGGATGGGCTGGGCTGCAATGCGTATGCGTCCGGCAGCAGCATCGAGGGAAATGAAGGCAAGCCGACCCTCATCGACTTCTTCCACAGCCTCTGCCGGCAAAGGGAACCAGGTGCCGCCATCGTCCCGAGTCGCCCATGGGCGGTAGCGGTGCTCATAGGCGCCGTAGTCGAGGCCAAAACGAATCAAACCGGGTTCACGGACTTCCACCTCGAACGCATACCAGGGGCTGGGATTGATCGGCCCTGCGATGGCGACTTCCGGCCACACGGTGAGCACCGGGCCCTCCCGCGTCAGCGCACAGCCATGCTGACCCGCGCCAGCAAAACCGGTAAACACGGCAAAGCCTTCATCCGCGCAAAGCGGTCCATAGGCCGGGCTATCCGGCCTATGCGCGCAGCTTGCGGCGAGAAAGCCAAGCGCCGCCAGAGCCAGTGCTCGCATCAAAAGCTTTTGCGGGCACTCAGATAGATCTGGCGCCCCCGCGAGGAGTGAAGGCTGCCGAGATAACCGAAGCTTTCATCGGCCAATGGCGGTTCCTCATCAAATAAATTGCGCGCGCCGAGACGCAACCTCAGCGGCCGATTGCCATTGTCGCTGAAGGTGTATTGCACGTATGCATTATGGCGAATGAAGCTGTCGACCACCCAGAAGTCGCCGGTATCATCATTGGTCGCGCTGGTGTCAAGGACATCGTCAACATAGCTGGTGTACCAGCCGGCGCCCCAGGCCTTATTACGCCATGTCGCCGAAGCGCTCCAGCGCCATTCGGGCCGACCGTCCTGGCGGATGAGGTCGCCCGCGCCCGACAGAGCAGCGATCTCGCTGATGACACCGGCCTCTTGCGCGGCGAGGATTTCCGCTTCGCGCGGCGCGAGATCCTGGGAGAATTTATGCAGTTGGGCAACGTTCAGACGGAAGCTGAAATCGCCGTATCGGGTGTCGTCGAGGCTGTAATACATACCGAGATCAAAACCTTCGACCTCGCGCGGCAAGAGGTTGAGGTAATTGTCTTCAACTAACAAGACTTCTCCGGCCGGACTGAGGCCGGTGCCTTCAAAAGCGGCAATGTCTTCAGGTGTCGGTTCAGCACGGACCACGGCCGGATTGGCGCCACCCTCTGCACGTAGCAGATAGTCATAAATCAGGTGGTTTTCGCCACCGAAGATACCGACAACATCCTCCTGCTCAATGCGCCACCAGTCCAGAGTAACCTGAAGAGCACCAGCTTCGGCGGGAATAAATGTCGCATCAAAGACCAGACCAATGGAGAAGCTTTCGGCCTCTTCAGGGCCCAGCTCGGTCGAGCCCTGGCGCTGGCTGACCACGGATTGCACCTGATCGCATTCGGAAAAGCTGGCAATCCGTCCTGCCCGCAAATCGGCCTCGCACTGGATGTAGTCGGTCCGCAGGTTGACCCGCTCCAGGCTGCGGTCAAATTGCTGCTGCAGATTGGGCGCCTTGAAACCCTGGGACCAGGCACCGCGGAACAAGAGGAAGTCGGCCGGTCGCCAGGCCAGTGCGACCTTGGGCTTGGTGACGCTTCCGAACAGGTCGTAGTTTTCGTGGCGGACAGCCAGCTGCAGATCAACAGACTGGACCAGCGGGATATTCTGCTCAGGCGAGACAATGGGCACGGCGAGTTCGGCAAAGACGGATACCACATCGCGCTCGCCATCGGAATCCAGCGTCGGACTGGAACCCATGACATCACTGGTCAGATTGCCTGTCAACGGGCCGGCGAACTGGATGGTGCCGTCGAGGCGCGGATCACGGTCATCTTCATAGGTCTCCCGGCGAAACTCGACGCCGACAGCCGCACCCACATCCCCGGCGGGAAGCTGGAACAGATCGGGACGCGACAGTTTGAAGTCCCACAAGGCCAGACTGGTCGAAGACACCCGCGAGACCGGAACCAGGAAGCTTTGCATGGTTGCCGCATCGCTTGGCGTGCCATCGCCGGCGTTGGCGATCGGCAGACCCCCACCGTTGAAGGGGTTATAGGCCGCCGGTGTATCAAGACCGAGAGCATCGAGAAACAATGTGTTGGAAATTCGAGTGGTTGTGTCGTCGGTTTCGGCTTCGGAATAGAGAAAGGCGCTCTCCCAGCTGTAGTCCGACCAATCTCCGCGCAGCCCGCCAAGAATGCGCCAGTTCGTATTTTCCACCTCAATACTGCGCGGACCGGCGTCCACCACGCGATAGCGCCTCAATTCAACATCCAGGCCCTCTTCAGGCGTGCCGATTCCGTCAATCCGGTTTGGCGAACCGACCGGACCAAACGGGTTGTAGTAGTTCTGGGCGGGAATAATCATGCGCGCCGCGGTCAGCTGCGCCGAGGCTGCCCGTTCGGCGTTTGAAGTTGCCGTGTACAGACCCGCTTCGGAAAAGAATTCCAGCCCGCTGTCAAAGGCGTGGTTGAAGGTTGCGAAAAGATTCAAGCGCTCCACGCCGTTATTGATCGTGCGGCTGGCATTGGTGTTGTAGCGCTCAGCGACAACTCCTGCTGAATTGCCGTCATCGATGCATAGCCCTTCGCCCAGATTGACCCGACATCCCGCGAAGTCGCCCGGCTGGATATGCCAGCCGCCCGATCCGCTGGTGATTTCATCCAACGACACTGATCCGCCGGTGAGCGGATCGCGGAGCGTGAATGCACCCCACGGCGTGTTGTTGGAGTTGTTGCGAAAATTCCGATCTCCTGCCCAATCCTCCGGCAGGCGTTCACGCAGGTCTGCATTCGCCGCCCAGTCACGCTCGGAGGCAAATACCGGATCGCGATCGGTGTAGGAACCAAAAAGCGCAATGTTCGAGCGGCCAGCGTTGAAGTTTTTCCCGAACTCGAAATTCAAGTTGAATTCGTCTGCGTCAACGCCGGGTTCAAAGCCGTAGCGTCCCGACACGTTGAACCCGTCGAAATCGTCTTTCAGAACCGTGTTGACCACGCCGGCCACGGCATCGGAACCATACAGCGCCGAGGCTCCGTCCAGAAGGACTTCAAGTCGACGGATACCCAGGGTGGGTATCGCATTGGCATTGACAGAGGTTACCGGGACCAGATTCTCAGATTGAGTGCCCGGGTGGTTGACCATGCGCCGGCCGTTGAGCAGGACCAGCGTATTGCCGGTGCCGAGGGCGCGCAGATTGATCGAGGCCACATCACCGCGAGCGGAGTTCACCCCACCGGAAACGTTTTCTGTGCTGTTGAAGCCCACATCGCCGAACTGCGGGATCGCGCGAAACAAGTCATCACCGTCAAGACCGCCCATGGCTGCAACTTCATCCTCACCGACGACGGTCACCGGCAGTGCGCCGCCAGGTCGAGCGCCAACAATCTGGGAGCCGACCACCAGAATACGGTCCATTTCGGCTTCTTCGTTACTCGCAGGCTGGCTTGTCGGCACCGACTGGCTCTGCGCCTGCGCGGCCGCCGCTGAGCGCGGCTGACTGACTTCGGT
>CAZIMY010000185.1:0-4441 GCA_964540315.1 uncultured Wenzhouxiangella sp. | reverse complement strand
GCTTGTCGATCTGCGGCACAAGGCGGCCTATGGCCTTTTCGACCGGCGCTGGATAAGACAGGCGGATGTCCGGGGTCGCCTTGCTGCGCGCCGAGGCCAGGATTTGCTGCTTGAGCTCCGGCAGGCCTTCGCCGCTGGTGCCGACCACCGGCACAACTGGGCAGCCTAAGCGTTTGGACAATTCTGCGGCATTGATTTCAATGCCGCGTTCCCCGGCTGCATCCATCATGTTCATGGCGACCAGCACCGGGATGTTCATCTCCAGCAGCTGCGAGGTCAGATACAGATTGCGTTCCAGGTTGGAGGCATCGACGATATTGACGATGAGGTCAGCATCCCGACCGGCCACGTAGTCGCGCGCAATGGTTTCATCGACCGAGACCTCTTCGTCCGAGACTTCGAGTGAATACGTGCCTGGCAAGTCAACCAGTTCGATGGCCACGTCATCAAAGGTGAAGTGCCCGATCTTGCGTTCCACGGTGACGCCAGGCCAGTTGCCGACGCGCTGCTTTGCCCCGGTCAGGGCATTGAACAAGGTGGTTTTTCCGCAGTTTGGATTGCCGACTACGCCGACGACGTATTTCTCAGTCATATTGAATGTGCTCTAGCTTGATTTTTCGACCAGGACGCTGGCCGCTTCTTCCTTGCGCAGGCTTAAGGAAAAGCCGCGCACCTTGATTTCTACGGGGTCACCCATAGGCGCATACCGGGTCACGCTGAATTCGGTGCCGCGCGTCAGCCCCAAAGACAGCAGCTTTCTCCGGTAGGTTTTCGAGCCCTCCGCATAACCGGCCACGGTTCCAATATCGCCGACCGCCAGATCTTTCAGGTTCATTGCCATTGCTTTTTCTCGCTTTCGATTGAGGCCGAAGCGCTTAGCGCTCGACCACCAGAATCTTGTGAGCCATGCCGGCACCCAGGGCAAGGCGGGTTTCTTCGCGCAAGACCACAAGCTTTCCGCCCTGATGCAGCGAAACCACGATCTCGCTGCCCACGTTGAGGCCCAGCGACGTCAGGCGCATTTCAAGGCCCTTGCCGCCAACCAGCTTGTGTATGCGCACGCGTGAGCCTTCTCTCGCCATGGCGAGCGGAAATGCACTGCCTGCCGAAGCGTCAGTTCCGGAGTTCATGATTGCACTGTATCAAAATGGGAATGAGTCTGATTTGCGCTAGATCAAATACTGCGCCAAGGTTTTTCGCTAGCCTGTATCAGGGAGTCGCAGATAAGCCGGTTGTTCAAGCCGTCTGTGGACGAGGTCAACCAAAGGAACACGGTAATGATGAACGAAACACGACTGGCTCGTCGATGGCCAGCCTTGCTGGGAGCCAGCATTTTAGTTGCTTCGCAGGCGGGGGCGGAAGCACCTTTCAGTGACACCCTGACCGGCGATTGGGGTGGCGCACGATCGGGATTGGTCGAAGACGGATTGCTGATTGAGGCCGCCAATACGACGGACTTTTTTGTCAGCGCCGATGGCGGTGTCTCCGGCGATAACACGGTTGCCAATCTGTTTGAGTTGGCCATGACCGCGGATATGGAGGCCATGGCCGGTATACGCGGTGGCACCTTGTTTTTCCTGGGGCTGGGGACCCATGGCGAAGATCCCGGTGGATCGTCCGGCACGATTCATGCGCCAAGCAATCTGGCAGCCGACGACGCCTGGCGTTTATTGGAGCTCTGGTACGAGCAGTCGCTGTGGCAGGACCGCTTCGGACTCCTCGCCGGCCTGTATGCGGTTGACTCGGAGTTTGATGCCAAGGAAACGGCGGGCGTATTCTTAAACGGTGGATTCGGCACCGGGCTGGATCTTTCTGAAACGGGGATCAACGGTCCGTCGGTCTACCCGGTGACCGGGCTGGCGCTAAGAGCGCGCTACCAGCTCACGCCTGAGTTTGCTCTGCGCGCGGCGCTGACCGACGGCATTCCTGGCGACCCTGAAGACTCGACAGCCTTTGAATACGATCTTGACGATGGTGGCGGCAGCTTCCTGATCGCGGAAGCTGACTGGCAGCCGGCCGGGTTTGAATTTCTGCGTTTCGGCCTGGGTGCCTGGCGTTACACCACTCAGTTCGAGCGGCAAGATGGCGACGGCACGAAAGACGGAACCGACGGGTTTTACGGGTTTGTCGAAGGCGTGATTTACTCCGAAGCAGGTGCCGATGATCAGGGGCTGAGCGGCTTTGTGCGAGCCGGGCGCGCTGACGAAACGGTCAATCAATTCGGAAGCTATCAAGGTGCCGGGCTTGTCTATACCGGTTTGCTACCCGGCCGGGATTCCGACGTTTTGGGCTTGGGGGTGTCTTCCGTGGTCAACGGCGATGACTTCGTCAACCAGGTGCGTGGCGAAGGTGGCCGCGTCAACCGTCGAGAGACCGTCGTTGAACTGACCTATTGGGTCGATGCTCTGCCTTGGCTGAGCGTGCAACCCTCGCTGCAATACACGATGAACCCGGATACTGATCCGGATATCGATAATCATCTGGCCGTGGCTGTTCGTCTCGGCATCACGTTCTGAAATGAACCGGGAGACGACAATGATCAAGCATTTCTCATTAATCGCCGCTGCGTGCGGAATGGCCGTCGCTCTAAGCGGCTGTGCCCGTACACCGGAAACCTCGATGGCCTCAATGGATGGGACGGGCTGTCAGCCGGACCCCTCCACGCCACAGGCGCCGTCCGAAATCCGTATGCTCAATAATCCGCTGGCAATGACCGAAAGTGACCTCGCTGCTGGCCGAGCGTTGTATCTGGAGGATGCAAGGCCGGTTGCCTGCGTTCAGTGCCACGGCCCCGCCGGTAAGGGCGAAGGACCGCTGGCCCGTCATCTCAACCCGCCGCCACCTGATCTGTCTTGCGACTTTTATCGGGATATTCCAGACGGTCAATTGTTCTGGATTACCCGAGAAGGCTCGAACTTCATGACCAATGAGCCCGGTCATACCGACGTTCGCCGCCCCGGCCGCCGGGAACGCGCAAGCGCGATGCGACCCCACCGCTATTTCCTGTCAGAAGAAGAAACCTGGCAGGTGATCGGCTACATGCGGACGTTCCATACCGAATAAGATCGGCAGAATCAGCAATCGCTGCGGTCTAAGTCTTTAGCGGGCCATGCGGCAGCCGCATGGCCCACTAGTCAGCCGGCAAGCGCCGGCTGACCAGTCTGTCCTGAACCTGGTCCAGCACCGGACCGATCACGATCAGCAGCCAGTAAACCCAGGTTGATAAATGCAGCAGGCTGTCGGGTAGAAGCCAGGCCAGAGTGATTGAGATCAGACCGAAGGATCCGATCGCAAGCCAGACAAAGGATTCTGCCGCTGTGTCGAATCTTTCTGCTGCGTGCATTTCCAGCTCATCGCGCTTGGTCCAGGCGTACCCGTATAAAGCGGCGATCAGCCCGCTCAAGGTGGCCATGCCGATGCCGAAGATGGTCACGAACACTCTGAACTGATGCAGGGAGTCCAGTTCGAAACTGGCCGGTAGCCAGCCGTTCGACATGAATGAAAACGCGGCGCTGAACATGATCTTGAGCGGGTAGACATACACCATGACCACAAGAACCAGCGAAAAAGTCATCAGCACCGAGGGCAGATCTTCAAGCCCGTAGCGCTGACTCCAGTTCTGGTGCGCGCGCCAGTAAAGCAGCAAAAGCGCAAAACTCGCAGCGAACGCAGGGGTACCCTTCAGCGCCAGAAGCAGGCCTTCGTAATCGTTGGGAATCTCGTCAATGGAAATGGCCAGCAGCGTCACCGCAAAGGCAAAAGCGGCGTCGGTAAACGTTTCGAGCCGGGTCATTTCACGGCCCCGCCGCGGTAGATACGGACTTGGCTTCATTGTGCTTGGCCTCGATGACGAATCACTGATAATGACGCGCAGACTTCGGACTCAGGATACAGCGAGCGATGACGAATGAAAAACCGGTCCAGCCAAGCAAAGCTGAACAAAGATCGGTGCAGCTAATCAAAGGCCGGGACAAAGAGCGGTTTTTTGACCGCTGCATCCCCTGACAGCATGCGAATTCATCGACCCAAAACGCTCGTTGAGCGGGGCATCCGATCCGACAGCAGTCGCGCTGCGTTTTTCCGGTTTGCCCTGGTCGGCATGACCATTTCCGTGATTGATGCCGGTCTTCTCTATCTGCTGAAGGATCTGCCGGGGATGAACGTCTACCTGGCCCGGGTATTTTCTTACGGTGTGGCCATGGTCGCGGGCTACCTGCTGAATCGTTATTTCACGTTCCATCATGTCGACTTCGGCCGAAAGCTTTTGGATCAGTTGCTGCGATTCTTGAGCGTCCACTCGCTTGGCGGGCTGATCAACTTCGGCGTGTTCTCGCTGGTGGTCTATTGGGGTGACCAAGCTGAGCTGCAAGCGGTTTGGCATCGCCTGATGCCGTTGCTCGGCGTCTGGCTGGGTGGGCTTGTCGGCATGACCTTCAATTTT
>CAZIMY010000184.1:3074-4450 GCA_964540315.1 uncultured Wenzhouxiangella sp. | reverse complement strand
CATGTCGGTCAGCTGTTCCATCACGGCGGCCGTGCGGTTACCCGATGCCGCATCCGGAAGCTGAACGTCGACGAACAGGAAGCCTTGGTCTTCCTCGGGGACAAAGCCGGTTGGCGTGCCCTGAGCGAGGAAGCCAACGAAAGCAAGAATGCCTACAAAAACCGTTGCCGATACTGCGATGCGCTTGAGCATCACGTCAATCAGCCAGTTGTAGCCACTGCTGAGTTTCCGGATCAGGAACTCGACGGGCTTCAGCCAGCCGATCGGCTGAGCGCCACCGCGCAGGATCAATGAGCTCAGCGCTGGTGACAGGGTCAGGGCGTTGACCATCGAGATCAACACCGCAAAGCAGATCGTGACGGCGAACTGACGGAACAACTCGCCGGTGATCCCCGGCAGGAAGGCGACCGGCACAAACACGGCCAGCAGAACCATCGTGGTCGACACAATCGGTGCGGCAATCTCGCGCATGGCCTGAGAAACCGCCTGTTTGACCTCCATGCCTTTCTCATGAATCAGCCGGTCCACATTTTCGATCACCACAATGGCGTCGTCGACCACGATGCCAATGGCCAGCACCAGGCCAAACAGCGTAATCAGGTTGACCGAGTAACCCATCACCGCCATAAACGCGAAGGTGCCGATCAGGGAGACTGGAATGGCGATAGTCGGAATCAGTGTCGCGCGGAAACTCTGCAGGAACAAGAACACGACCAGCACCACCAGGGCGATCGCCTCGTAGAGTGTGTGAACCACTTCGTTGATCGATTCTTCGATAAATTCCGTGCTGTCGAAAAGGATGGCGTACTCCAGGCCATCGGGAAATGTGGCCGATTGGCGGGCCATTTCTTCCTGAACCCGTTCGGAGACGTCGAGCGCGTTGGCGTCGGGCAGCTGGTAGATCACCAGAAAAGCCGTGTCGCGGCCGTTGAGCTTGGCGGTCGCCGCGTAAGAGCGCGCGGCCAGTTCGATCCGGGCGATGTCGCGCAGCCTGACCACCCGCCCGCTCGGATCTGAGCGCAGCACGGTCTCGCCGAACTCGCCGGCCTCACTCAACCGCCCTTCACTGCGGATGTTGAAGGTGAACACCTGGTCAGGCGGTGCCGGTTCCTGCCCCAGCGAGCCCGCCGCAACGATCCGGTTCTGCTCGCTGACGGCGGCGTACACATCCGAGACGGTGATGCCAAGGAGGTTCATGCGCTCCGGATTGAGCCAGATGCGCATGGCGTATTCGCTGGTCCCAAGCACCTGCGCTTCGGCCACGCCAGGAATACGAGCGACGTTTTCTACCAAAGAGGTGTTGGCGAAGTTGCTTAAGAAAAGAGCGTCGAGCTCCGGTCGTTCGGAGAACAGGTTGATGCCCAGCAGCATGTTGC
>CAZIMY010000184.1:0-2974 GCA_964540315.1 uncultured Wenzhouxiangella sp. | reverse complement strand
CTGGCGCCGGGATAAACCGCGCGAACCTGGATCTGGGGTGGCGCCAGGTCGGGATACATGTTGACGGGCAGCCCATTCAGCGCCAGCAGTCCCGCCAGCGAGATCAGGATGGACAGGACGAACGCCGACTTCGGTCGGTTGAGGAAAAACTCGATCACGGCTGGGTTGACCCGACCGGTGCCAGCAGGCCGGTTTCGGTATCCCAGTCATACATCGCGGTCTGTACGATGCTGCCTGGCCGGACTTTCTGCAGACCCTCAACAACGACCAAATCGCCTTCATCCAGTCCGGAAGCAACGACTGAAGAAGTCCTGAGCTCGCGTTCGATGGTGATCTGGCGTTCAGCAATCGTATTGTCTGGCGTGACGATACGCACGAACTGCCCCAACTGGTTTCGGCCGATAGCTTGATTGGGGACCAGTAACTGGGAAGATGGCTGCCGCAGGCGCAGTTCAACCGAGGCGAATAATCCGGGCACCAGCGTATCGTCAGGATTAGGAAATCGTGCTGTAACGTCCGCCGTGCCGGTGCCTCGGTTGACTTCAATATCGACAAAGTCCAGGCTTCCCGGGTGGGGGTGAATCTGTTCGCCGTCCAGAATCAGCCGAATCTCCAACTGGTCAAGATCAAAGCCCTGGTTGCGCTGCTGAACGAACTGCAGGAACTCCCGGTCGGTAAGTTGGAACCTGGCCACAATCGGGTCCGTTGCCTGAAGTTGCACCAGCGGGCCTGATCCGGGACCAACCAGGTTGCCGACGGTTGCGCTGGTGTCGCCGACGCGCCCGGAAATTGGAGCCCGGATCGTGGTGTAGTCAAGGTTTTGCTGTGCCTGAACCAAGGCGGCTTCCGCGGACTCCAGTGCAGAGACCGCCTGGCGCTCGGCGTTTTTCAGCTTGTCGATATCGGCGGCCGACAGAAAACCCTGGTCGGCGACTTCCAGGCCGCGAGCAAGGTTGCGCTCTGCCAACTGCAGCGAAGAACGGCTTGACTCGACCTGGGCCTGCGCCTGTCGGAATTGTTCGCGTTGGGTCTGATCATCGAGCTGGAAGAGGACCTGACCGGTTTCCACCCGGGTCCCGCGATCAAACAGGACACCGGTAACCTCGGCCTGAACGCGGGCCTGAACGTCGACGCTGTCGAGAGCCTCGGTCCTTGCGCTCAGGCGCCATTCCTGATTGATATCAACCGGCTCTATTTCGTAGACACCGACGCCGACCGGCGGAGGCGCCGGGGCTGTTGGCTCCTGCTCGCAGCCGGTCAGGATCACGCCAAGCGCCAGGCAGGCGCCCAAAGTCGTTAGATTTTTTTGCATGGTTCTCAAGTAGGCCATAGGACGGCAGATTCAGATCAATGACAAACGGGTGCGACAAATTTCCCCAAACGTCTTCGCACCCGTGCGAAGCTTACCCAAACCGGGGACAGAAATATAGTTACACTCGCGATCTAAACTTTGCCCTATTCCAGTTGACTTGGAGTGACACTGATGATCAGGAATATTGTTACGGCGATCTTGCTGTTGGTTTTTCTGAGTGCTTGTGCGACCGGCGCTCGCATTGAAACCATGCAAGCGCCCGGCGTGGATTTGTCGTCGTATGAACGTTTTGCCTTTGTTGACCCGCTGGGTACTGATCGGGCGGGCTATGCCAGCCTGATTTCGCGCCAGTTGAAGTTTTCAACGCGTCGGGAGCTTGAAGAGCTGGGCCTGACTTTCGTTGAGGATGCGACGACAGCAGACCTCTTGGTGAATTTCCATGCTCATCTCGATGAGCGCATCCGGACGCGCGAGGTTATGGAACCCTACATGGGTCCGACTTTCTATGACTACCGGTACGGTTTCTATTCGCCTTGGCCTGCTTACGGCACGCGAACCGAGGTCGACCAGGTCACCGAAGGCACCCTGGTGGTCGACCTGATCGACGCAGAACGAAACGAGATGGTCTGGGAAGGAAGCGCCCGCAATACAGTCACTGAACGGACCCGACGGAACGCAGCCAGCCTGATCGATGAAACCGTCGCCCGGATGTTCGAGTCTTTTCCTTAAAAGCGTGTCGCTGCATGGCCTGATCCGCAAGGCCTAATTTTCGCCGTCTCCATCGCTGAGGCGGCGGATTTCATAGAGCATTTCCAGGGCTTCGCGCGGACTCAGGCTGTCTGGGTCGACATCGGCAATAAAGCTGCGCAGCGGATCGGGTGGTGGAGCGGCCTCGCTATTGCCTGAAAGAGCATCAAACAAACCCAGCTGTGGTGAGGCCGCGCGCGCCGCGTCGTTTTCAAGCCGATCGAGATGTTTTCGGGCCTGGCCGATCACCGCTCTTGGGACACCTGCCAGTCTGGCAACCTGGATACCGTAAGACTGGCTGGCCGGACCGCTCCGAACCGAGTGAAGGAAGACAATCCGATCGCCATGCTCGCGGGCGTCCAGATGCACATTGTGGATGCCTTCGTGGTCTTCGCTTAGCCGGGTCAATTCGAAATAGTGGGTCGCAAACAGCGTCATGGCGCGAAGCTCAAGCGCCAATTCCGTTGCTACTGCCCAGGCCAGGGCCAGGCCGTCGAAGGTCGAGGTGCCGCGGCCGATCTCGTCCATGAGCACCAGGGAGTCCGGCCCGGCGTTGTGCAGGATGTTGGCGGTCTCGGTCATCTCCACCATAAAGGTAGAGCGGCCCGAGGCCAGGTCGTCGCGGGCGCCAATGCGGGTGAAGATGCGGTCCACCGGCCGCAGGCGGGCATAACTGGCCGGCACGAGGCTGCCGGCATGGGCCATGAGCACGATCAAGGCCACCTGGCGCATGTAGGTGGACTTGCCGCCCATGTTGGGACCGGTGATGAGCAGCATGCGGCGCTGCTCGTCCAGGTTGAGGTCGTTGGGGATGAAGGGTTCTTCGGCGAAGGCCTCCACTACCGGGTGGCGGCCCTCCCGGATGTCCAGGGCCTCGTCCTCGCTCCATTCCGGGGCCACATAGTCCAGGGTCTC
>CAZIMY010000183.1:0-4486 GCA_964540315.1 uncultured Wenzhouxiangella sp. | reverse complement strand
TCTGACCTTGAAGAATGGCGGCTACGCCTGGTGGTACCTGGATGCCATCAGCGATGATGGTCGCTACGGTCTGACTCTGATCGCATTTATCGGCAGCGTCTTTTCGCCTTACTACGCCTGGAACCGCGCGCGCGGCAACGGCAACCCATTCGCACACTGCGCCATCAACGTGGCCCTGTACGGCCGGCGCGGCCGATGGAGCATGACGGAGCGGGATCAGGCGGCGCTTCAACGCACAAGCGATACGCTCAGGATCGGACCCAGCAGTTTGCAGTGGAGCGGAGAGTCTCTGGATATCGATCTGGAGGAATGGGCTTTCCCATTAGCGCGCCGCATCCGCGGGCGCATCCGGGTTCGTCCTGTTATCGCCAACGGCGAACCAATGCCACTTGACGCCAATGGGCGGCACCGTTGGACACCGGTCTGGCCGCAAGCCCAGGTCACCGTAGATCTTTGTCGGCCTGGGATCAGCTGGTCAGGTGATGGCTATTTCGATCACAATAACGGAACCGAGCCCCTGGAGCATGCCTTCGACAACTGGCACTGGTCGCGAGCCACAATGCGCAACGGCCCGGTTGTGCTTTACGACACCCAAGATCTGTCGGGTGAGCGCAAATCGCATGCCCTGCATTTTGACTCCAACGGCGTGCGTTTCGAGCTGGAAAGCCCGCCTGCAGTGACACTGCCAAAAAGCCGGTGGGGCATCAAGCGTGCGACCCGATCCGAAACCGGCCGCGCAGGCGTGGAAGCGGTCTGGGAAGACACACCATTCTATGCCCGCTCCCTGGTATCCAGTCGACTGTTCGGAGATAAGGTCACGGCTGTTCATGAAAGCCTTTCTCTGCCGCGTTTTTCGGCGCCCTGGGTGCAGCTGCTACTCCCGTTTCGGATGCCGCGCAAAACCTGATAACCCCCGTTGCATTCAGCGTTTGAGCCAGAGCAGACAGGCTTGATATCCATCGGCCACACGCAATGTAAACTAGTAAATCAAGATAAGCGGTAGCCCTCTGGCGACATAAAAGGCGGTTTGCCGATTTGCAAGCCATCAACCACCTGCAGGAAACGAGAACAGTCCGTGATCAGTAAGCAACGCGCCGCAGTGATCGGTTCAGGCTTTGGAGGCCTGAGTTTGGCAATCCGGCTGCAGGCGGCAGGTGTTGACACCACATTGCTGGAAAAGCGTGACAAACCCGGCGGTCGCGCCTACGTTTACGAGGATCAGGGTTTCATCTTCGACGGCGGCCCAACCGTGATCACCGATCCGGGGGCACTCGAGGCGCTGTTTAGCCTTGGCGGCAAAAAAATGGAAGACTACGTGACCCTGGTGCCGGTCAACCCCATGTATCGCCTGTGCTGGGAGGATGGCGATGTCTTTGATTACAGCAACGACGTTGACCATCTTGAAGCCCAGATTCGCAAGCGCAACCCTGACGACGTTGAAGGCTATCGCCGGTTCCTGGAATATTCACGTTCGGTCTTTGAGAAAGGCTATCTCGAACTCGGCCATGTGCCTTTTCTCAACTTCGGGACCATGGTTAAGGTCTCCCCAGCGCTGATCAAGCTCAAGGCATGGCGCAGCGTTTACGCCCAGATTTCCCGATTTATAACCGACGAACATCTGCGCCAGGCATTTTCATTCCATCCTCTTCTTGTGGGTGGAAATCCGTTCAAAACTTCCTCGATCTACACCTTGATCCATGCATTGGAACGCGAATGGGGCGTGTGGTTCGCGCTTGGCGGCACGGGCGCGCTCGTGCGCGGCATGATCAAACTGTTCGAGGATCTGGGTGGTCAGGTGAGGCTCAACAGTGAAGTTACGAAAATAAGCACTGAACACAGCCGGGTCACCGCGCTTGAGACCTCTGATGGCTATAGTGATCGCTTTGACGCCATTGCCAGTAACGCCGATGTTCTGCATACCTATGACAAGCTGTTGGGGCACACCCAACGGGGCGCGGCGCACTCCGCGGCGCTAAAAAAACGGTCATGGAGCATGTCACTGTTCGTGATCTACTTCGGCCTCAAGCGCGTGCACCCGCATTTGAAGCACCACATGGTGCTCTTCGGGCCGCGCTATCGGGAACTGATTGAGGACATATTCAATGCCCCGAACCTGGCCGACGACTTTTCGCTATACCTGCACGCCCCGACGCTGACCGATCCATCACTGGCACCGGAAGGCTGCAGTAGCTACTATGTCCTTTCGCCGGTGCCTCACCTGGGAACGGCCGATATCGACTGGGATGAAATGGGCCCGAAATACACAAAGCGAATTCTTGACTATCTTGAGCGTCACCACATTCCGGGGCTCAGCGACGATCTTGTCACTTGCCGAACGCTGCATCCCTTCGGCTTTCGTGATGAATTGAATTCGCACTTGGGCTCTGCGTTTTCGATCGAGCCGATCTTGACCCAGTCCGCCTGGTTTCGCCCGCACAACCGGGACGCGAAGATTTCGAACCTGTATCTGGTCGGCGCCGGAACGCACCCGGGCGCTGGCATACCCGGTGTGGTCGGCTCGGCGCGGGCGACGGCCAGCCTGATGCTTGAGGACTTCGGCTTGCCGGTGCCGGGCCAGTGATATCCAGGCAGCCGGTTGCATCCGAACGACTGTTTCGGCAGTCGCAGGACATCATTGACCGTGCATCCGCCAGTTTTGCCGCGGCTAGCCGTCTGTTTCCGGCCGATATCCGCCGCGACGTCACCCTGCTTTACACATGGTGCAGACACTGCGACGACATGACCGACGGCCAGGCGCTGGGTCGCGGCAAGATCAGCACCGCGTCCAGCGACACCCTGTTAAAGCTCCGGGCCGATTCCCTTACCGCTCTGGCCGGCCAGCCGTCTGACGAACTTCCGTTTCAAGCATTGGCCAATCTGTCGGGTCGGCACGCCATCAGCCGAACGCTGGTAGAGGCCCACCTCCGGGGATTCGAACTCGACGTACAAGGCTGGCAGCCCGAAACCCTGGATGACACGATGAAATACTGCTATCACACCGCCGGAACCGTCGGCGTCATGATGGCCAGCATCATGAACGTCAGCGACGGACTCACCCTCCAGCGCGCCAGCGATCTGGGGATAGCATTCCAGCTGACCAACATTGCACGTGACGTGCGCGAAGACGCGATGGCCGGTCGCAGCTACCTGCCTGGACAATGGCGCGAGGCGGCGAACCTGGACATTGCCGATCTGACCTCTGACCGCAACGCAAGCCGGGTTTTTCCACTGGTCAAGCGCTTGGTTCTGGAGGCCGAAGCCTATTACGATTCTGCGGCTATCGGTATCCGCGCGCTGCCGCGAAGAGCGGCCTGGGCGATTGCGGCGGCGAGAGCCACCTATCGCGATATAGGTCGTCAAATCGTACGGCGGGGGCCCGATGCCATTAGCCAACGGGCCTTCACCAGTCAATCGCGCAAGGCCATGCTCACGATTGCTGCTTTGAGTGGTGCTATGGCGCCGCGCAATGCGCCTTCCGCGAGCGGTGCCCGGTCCGGACTCTGGACGCCATCGGAAATTGCATGAGTACTTTCTGGTGAGCTTTCCAGATGACGAGGCCCGGCACTCGGACTGACAGCTTGCCGTCGCGGTCGGTCGAAACCCAGGGATAGGAGATGATGCAGCGCATCCGCGTCATTCTCGCCGCTCACGGCGAAGCAGAAACCACCGGGCTTGTCGATCAATTCAAGGTCGGCTGGCACACGCTTGGCCATGCCGCTGAGTTCATGCGCTTGTCGACACCGCTTCGAATCGCCGTCAGTAGCGCGGCTGCCCTTCGTAAGCGATTTTCTGGCAGCAAGGGCTCGCTGCACAACGCCAATACGCGTGCTCAGTGCGAAGCCCTGCAGGCGGGTCTCGAGGATGATCCCCATACGACATACCAGGTGCAGCCGGCTTTCGCCTCAGCGCCGCCTTATCTGCAAGAGCTGCTCGTGGTTCCCGCGCAGTTCGACCGTCAGATCATCGTGAACATGATCCCAAGCGACTCGCGCTTGTCCTGCGGGCTGACATGTCACGCGCTTGTGCAGCATCCAGCCTGCGAGCAGGCCCGCACCTCGGTGACAGCCCGAATGTGGGATAGCCCGGAACTGATCAAGATCCATTGTGTGCATATCGCCTCCCACTTCCCGCAAATTCCGGCGGCTGACACAGCCTGCCTGGTGCTGGTTCTGCACGGGACGCTGATCCGGGACCGGAACGGAAAAAAACCGGAATTTCACACCGGCGAAGAAGAAAAGAAAAGGTATGGCGATGCGTTGCGCGCCGCGCTGATGCAATGGCCGCAGTCACCCTGGCAGCGAGTCGAAATCGCTTACCTGAACCACGGCGTGGGCGGTCAATGGTCAAGCCCCACCCTGCCGGAACTGTTGACCGATCTCACCTCACAGGGCATCAACCACATCGTCGCCTATGCCGCCGAGCATCTGGTCGACGGTAGCGAAACAGTCCAGTTGCCAGACATACTGGCGACTGAATCCAGCGGCGC
>CAZIMY010000182.1:0-4622 GCA_964540315.1 uncultured Wenzhouxiangella sp. | reverse complement strand
TCTTCGGACAGCTGCATCATATTCTGATTGGCCTTGAGGTCCGGATAATTTTCCGACAAGGCAAACAAGCGTCCAAGAGCGCCGGAGAGACCCTGTTCGGCGGCGGCAAGATTCTTCATGGCTTCAGGATTGGTGGGGTCGCTGGACGCCGCCTTGAGCTGAGAGGCCGCGCCATTACGCGCCTGGATAACGGCCTCCAGCGTTTCGCGCTCGTGGCTCATGTATTTCTTGGCCACCTCGACCAGATTGGGAATGAGGTCGTAGCGACGGGTCAGCTGGACGTCGATCTGGGCAAACGCGTTTTTGTAACGGTTCCTGGCCGAAATCAGACGGTTGTAGATGACAACGGCGAAAAGCGCCAGCGCGACGATCAAACCAAGGCCAATCCATTCCATGTCTCGATGCTCCAGAAATCCAGTCTGCTTGAGTTTATAACACCTTGCCGAACAGAACCTCCAGTAATCGAGCTTCGGTCAGCGGCCAGCGCAGGAAGTAGTGCGGCAAATCAGTGCCAGGCTCTACGTGGTCGAAACTCGAATTGAGCTCAATCATTTGGCAGCCGAGGCCCCGCCAGGCATGGGCGCGAGCGACGAGGTCTCTGTTTCGCCCATCAAACAGCACCAGTGAATCTTTTTGTGGCGCCATCTTTTCGCCCCTGCTTAGCTCGAACCCCCATCGCCTCGAGAGGCGCAGCAAAATTCGATAGGTCGAGGGGTCGACCAGAGCAACAAGTCTTAATTCAGACAACAATGTCGTCAATGGTGAGGGGTTTTGATCGCAGGCCGAGGGAAGGTGCAATTCGAAGGCGCTGCCGTTTCCGGAACGGTCGCGCAGCCGGAGTTGCCCACCCATGCTTTCAGCCAGGCGCCGACAGATAGCCAGTCCCAGACCAGAACCACTGTGGGCACGCGTCAGAGTCGAATCCAACTGACTGAAGGGCAGAAACAGCCGCTTGACCTGATCTTTCGGGATACCAGGACCGGTATCGCAAACTGTAAAGAGCAGATCGCCGGCTGTGCTGACCTGGGCCGACAACTCAACGCTTCCCACCGCGGTGAACTTGATGGCGTTGTTTAGAAGATTGCCCAGAATCTGGGCCAGCCTGCCCGCATCACCAAAAGCCACCAACGGGAAGTGGGCGCTGACGCGCAAGCGCAGTTCCAGACCTTTAAGCAACGCCGAAGCAGCGTGTAAATCAATGACCTGTTCAAGCAGCGGCGCCGTTTCAAATGGCTCATCCACCAGCATCATGCTTCCGGATTCGATTCTGGAGATATCGAGGACGTCGTCAATAATGCGCTGTAGCTGCTGGCCCGAAGCACGCAGGGTCTTGAGCAGATCACCGGGCGGTGTTTGCCCCGAGCTATCGTGCAGCAACTCGGCCATCCCAAGCACACCATGCAGCGGCGTTCGAATTTCATGACTCATTGTGGCCAGAAACTCGGACTTGGCTCGACTGGCCTGTTCTGCCTGATCAGCCAGAACGCGAACACGCTGCAACAGGATGCTGTTGTGCAAAGCCTGCCCAGCCACTTCAGCGAGCAGCGCCAATGGACGGTCGCGGTCGCGCCCAAAACCGGCATCGCACGCCCTGAAAAGAGCTCGAGCCACAGTGACGTCTTTGGCCTTTAGATCCACGACCTCTGAGTTGACGCCATCAGCATGTTCGAGGCCTCGCAACCACTCTTCGCGGGTCAGCTCTGCCTGATCGCCATAGCTGACCAAGTCATCGGGCATCAGTTCGTGCAGATACCCAAGCGTCACGCTCTTCGCCCTGGTCAAGCGCGCGATTTCGCCTGCGATGCAGTGGGCCAAAGCGTCCGGATTCAAATCGCGATTCAATCTTTGAATCAGCTGACGCTGATCTTCTGCCAGGTTTCGTTTCTGCTTGATTTGCTCGATTTCGCGCTGCCGGCGCCGCGCTCGGTTTAATTGTCTCCACCCCAACGACAGCAACAGGATCAGTACGGTCAGATAGGCCAGCCATGCAGCTGGGGATTGCCAGGGCGGATTTGCAATATTGATGGTCAGTTGATCCCCGCTGGTGCTCCATTGCCCGTCCGGCCCGGCCGCCTGAACCTCAAAGCGGTATTGGCCCGGACGGAGATTGCTGTAATACATGCTGGACTGACGTTCCAGATCGAGCCAGTCCTCGTCCCAGCCGGTGAGACGGATGCGGTACTGAACCTTGTCGGGTGCAACATAGGTCAGCGCCGAGAACTCAAAGCGAACAGAGTTCTGGTCCCAACTCAGGTCAAGCGGCGCACGCTCGCCAGGCACCAGGACGAGCCGACGATCACCGGCGCTGACCGCGCGCAAATAAACCGGCGGCTCGACCGGCTGACGAAGCAGTCGATCAGGGTCAATGGTCACCAAACCCTGCATGCCCCCCAACAGGATGCGCCCATCTTCCAGAACCACACTGGCTTTGCGGCTGAACTCGCTTAATGCCAAACCATCGGCTCGGCTATAAGACCGAAGATGACCGGTATCCAGATCAAGGCTGGCGATGCCTGACCTCAGCACCAGCCAAATTTCATTGGTTTTTCCGGGTGAAGCACGAATACCCAGCAACGTCGTACGTTCTGTCAAACCAGAAAGGTCATGACGCGCGGCCAAAGTTGCTTGCCCGCCAATCACTTCGTATTCGTATAACGTAAAGTCTGTGCCAACCCAAAGTGTCGAGTCATCCCAGGCGAAACTGCGGATCGGCCAGCTGTCGGTCTCGAATTTCTCAATAAAGCCGACCGAGTCGCTGTACTGGTAAACAGTCGACTGACCAGCGACCCATAAATTTCCTTCGGCATCGGTTGAAAAGATTGCGGGCACGCTCTCCGGAAAATAGTACCGGTCCGCCTGATCGTGGTCATAGCGCGCAAGTTCGCGAGAATCTGCGTCAACAGCGAGCAGTGCACCGCTTCGCAGGCTTAGCCACAAGCGTCCGCTTTCAGTCGGATACATCGACTCCAATAAGTCGGGGCCAATCCACTCAGGCGGGACCAGATCACTGAATTGCTGCTCTTTCTTGCTGTAGGCCAAAACGGACCTTAGCCCAAGCAAAAAAAGATCTGATGGGGTTTCCTGAAGCGCGGTCACCATTGGCGAGGTGGTTGGTTCAACCTGGATGTCTGGATACAGCGCTGTGAGACTGGTGCGCTGGCGGCTCCGATAATCCAGGCGATAGACCCCCCTGCTGCTCGTTACCCAAAGCTGGCCCTCTTGGGTCGCTGGATGGATAGCGCGAATCTGCTCTGAGGCGCTAGTGGCTGTTGTTTCAGACGAAGCCGGAAGCCGTGAGAAGGCCGCGTGGCTTGGCGCGAGATAAACGAGCCCTTCTCTGTTGACCGATATCCACAGACCGCCTTCCTGATCCAGCAAATGAGCGCCACTCAGCGTTGGCGAAGGCAGAGAAAAATCTAAATCTAAGCGGGGCGCAGCCTTGGTGGCCCTGCCCGTTTCAGGGTCAAAAAATTCAAGGCCATCGCGCGTTGTCAAAAACAGGCGTTTGTCAGGCAGCGCGCCGATAGCCGTAATCAGGGCGTCAGCCCGGTGCATAACGCTGGCACTGGCCTGAGCCGAAGAGTGGCCGTCGATCACCAACTTGATCAGTTCGTTGCCTCGCCCGACGAAGACCTCATCATCGGGTGAGATCCAGGCATGAATAAGCGTGGATCCTGGATCCTCACCCGACTCAAATACCGGCAGAAATCTCCCGGACTCACTCGCAGGATCAAACATACTCACCCGGCTTGTTTGAATAAGCCAGACGCGACATTGACTGTCGAGCATCAAATGGGTCTGGAATTCCCGGGGATTCAAGCCAAAGCCTTCCTCCTGGCCGAACAGGCGAAAAGAATCCGACTCTGGCCCATAGACACCAACACCCGCCTGAGAAAAAGCCATCCAGAGCCTGCCGTCGCAGTCCTCTGTCATCGACCAAACGTTTGAGTCGGGCAAGATGCCACCTTCGGTAACCGGTTGGAGGCGACGGTGGATTGCCAGATCGGGGCCGATTTCCACTACACCTTGATCCTCGACAGCGGCCCACACCATGCCGTCGCTATGGGCATGCAAGGCCATGATGTTGGTGCCAGGCAGACTATTCGGCTCGGATGGGTTTCTGGGCAGGAGATTGAGCTGATCACCCTCGTGGCGAAGCAGACCCGCCTGTGTCCCTATCCAGACGTATCCGAAGTGGTCCTGAATGATGGCTTCGACGGATGGATCGGGAAGGCCGTCCGCCATGCCAATATGACGGAACACAGGGTAGACATCTGACGCTGCGAACGTCGTAACCGAAGACCAACCCATTAAGCAAAGCGACGAAAGCAGAGCGAACGCCGTTATCTTTTGCCTTATGCGCACCACACCATCCCCCGATCATGTCAACCCGGCGCCTCGGGAAAATATAGCCTATCCGCAAAAGAAAAGCCCCCCGCCGATTTTCATCCGCGGGGGGCCACAAACTTCAATGCGACAGGACTGAACTACGAGCCCGGCGGCGACGCCTCGTTGCTTTCGTCATCTGGCTGGAGCACGGCCTGACATTCAGCCGACAGGGTACTACCCGCCAGCTGCTGCGCGCGGCAGCCGGTAAGGAAGCGCTCTTGGGCTGCGGCCTC
>CAZIMY010000181.1:0-4647 GCA_964540315.1 uncultured Wenzhouxiangella sp. | reverse complement strand
ACCGTCTCCTGGCTGCGGCGCCCCCGCGTCCAGAAGTCCATTTCGTATTCTTCAATCCGGACATTCTCAAAACCCAGTTCGGTCAGCTTGGCCACCGCCCAGTCGCGCGCCCGGGCTTCTTGCTCTGTCCCGGCAAAGCGCGGCCCGATTTCGGTGCTGAGAGATTCGGTGATTCGATAAGCCAGATCGCTTTGAAGCGCCTGCTCAGACAGTGCATGGGCGATGGTCAGGCTGTCGGGGTCGATTTCAGCTCGCGCGGGGGTAAGCGCCGGCGCGCCGGCCAACAACAGCGCAGTCAGAAAAGTCAAGGCTTTGATCATCGGTGGTCCTTTCTTGAAGAATGTGGTCTGCGGCAGAGTCGCCGCCAGACCGGAAAGATAATAGATTCGCTATGATGAATGTTGGAGTGCATCGATGGTCGGTGCGCTGAGATAGGAGCTTCACCATGAATATTGACAAACTGTTGGAAATCGGCGCGCAGGCGTTCCAGTCTGGTCTGGCCGATGAGTTGACCGGGTCATTGTCTTTCGATGCGGTCAAGGATGCGCTTGCCGGGCTTTTGCCTGGACAGGGAAAGTCAGTCGATCTGGGGGCTCTGGTTGGACTGATGCAAAACCAGGGGCTGGCTTCAATGGCCGAGTCCTGGTTGGGCGACGGCGGTAATCAAAGCATCGGCGCTGATCAGTTGATCGGGATGCTGGGTAGCGACTCGATCCGCAATTTCGCCAGCAAACTGGGCCTTGATGAGGGCAGCGCGCTGTCCGGTCTCCAGGAAGCCGTGCCTGCGATGGTCGACAAGGCGTCGGCTGGGGGTGTGCTCGAGTCCATTGGCGGAATGTCAGGCGTGATGGGACTGGCCGGCAAGCTTTTCGGCCGTTGAATGAGGTTGTTCAAACACACACCCTGAATGCAGGCGGTCGACCGAATGCAATCGCTATGACCAGAGGGTTGATGATGTGAGCGAAATTTCTCGGGAACAACGGATTGATGTCGTCATGAAGCAACTGCCGCGGCGGCAGTTCGTCGCATCCGACGATCTTCGCGACATGCTTTCAGGACACGGCATCCCCGGGGAACAGACGGTCAGACAAATTCTGACGCGCATGCCGCGAACCAACCCCAACGATACGGTTTTGCTTGTCGGTTGTGGTTCGGGCTACCTGGCGGGTGTTTTGTCCCGGCTGGTTCACCGCGTCGTTGCTATTGATCGAGAGGAGACGCTTGTCAAGATCGCGCGGCGAAGCTTGCAAACCGCCGGTATCGACAACGTCGAGGTGCATGTTGGGGAGGGGGAGAAGGGCGCATCTGGGGAGGGGCCCTTCGACCTGATTCTCTCCATGTGCAACCTGACCGACCGGTCGCATCTGATTGAACAGCTGATGCCGAATGGGAGCCTGGTCGCACTCGAGCACGACGAGCATCATGTTCCAGAGCTTTATCGATACAAGATTTTCAAAGGCGAGGTTGTGCGCGATGAACTTGGCCCAATCAGCTTTAACCGTAAGACCGGCGATATCCTGATCGATCTGGGTTACATCGATGAAGATACACTCGAGCAGGCCCGGCAGGAAGCAGAGCGCAAACAAGTCTCGGTGCTTGATGTCGTTAGACGAAATCTTCGGGTTGAGGACGTAGGGCTATATCGATCATTAGCCCGCCAGCACGGTATCGACTTTGCGCGGGCTGATGATCTGATGGCTCAGCTGGATATAGATTTGTTCAAGAGTTTTTCGGCTGTCTTCCTTGAGAATCAAAGACTGATACCCGTTTCCATTGACGGCCATATTCTCAAGGTAGCCACCGATGATCCAGAAGCTCAGACAGAAGACCTTCGCTCCATAAAACCGAGCTCCGAAATCGTCAAGGTTCTTGTTACACCCACTGATTTCCGTCGCCTGTGGTCAAATATCGACCTTACGCGGCGCGGTAGCGACCTTCTTCATTGGAAGGATGCCGACAGCAGAGATGATCGTGTCAAAGATCTGCTCGATAGCGATAACCAGCAAAAAGAACTGAGTCACCACCTTGTCTCTATCTACGAGGCAATTCTGCTGGATGCGGTCAGTTCCGGAGCCAGTGATATCCACATCGAGCGCTATGGGCGGCGGGTTCGCATTCGTCTGCGTGTCGATGGTGAACTGCGAGATCTGGACTATTACCAGCTTACGCCTCGTGATCATGTTGGCCTGATCAATGTCATCAAGGTGCAGGCTGAAATCAACATCGCCGAGCGCCGCCTCCCGCAAGGTGGGCGGTCACAAATGCGGGTTGGAAAGTCCGCCTTTGATCTGAGAGTGCAAATCCAGCCCTCTCTGCATGGCGAGCACGCCGTGATCAGGTTGTTGTCTCAGACTGGTCGTGTACTGGGGTTGCGTGAACTGGGAATGTCGAGACCTATTGCTGATGCCTATGAGCGTCTGCTTGATAATCCATCGGGTCTCGTGCTTGTGGTCGGACCGACAGGGTCCGGTAAGTCAACGACGCTGTATGCGGGGTTACAACAGTTGGCTGATGATGGCCGGCGCAAGGTCATTACGGTCGAAGATCCTATCGAATATTCAATAGACAATATTCAGCAAACCCGCGTTCGCTCAGAAATCGGCTTCAATTTTGCCGACGCGATGCGGGTATTTGTTCGAGAAGATCCCGACGTCATCCTGGTCGGTGAGATTCGGGATGTGGAAACGGCTATGGAAGCCATACGAGCGTCCCAGACCGGTCACATCGTGCTGTCGACGCTGCACTGCAACGATGCAGTGGATGCCCTTCAGCGCATGTACGATCTTGGTGTTCATCCAAACTCGATCGCCGGAGAGCTGCTTGCGGTTCTGGCACAGCGGCTGGCCAAGCGTATCTGTCCGCAATGTCGTGAGGAGGTTGAACCGAATCCATCGATTCTTCGTGAGCTTTTTCCCGATGGAACGCCTGCCGGTTTCCGAAGTTATATCGGACGGGGCTGCAAGGAATGTGGCGGTCGTGGTACCAAGGGCAGAATCGCGATTGTTGAATATCTTCATGTCAATGATTCTGTTCGCAACCAGATAGCCAAGCAACCGCCGGTGGGAGAGCTTCGCTGGCGGGCGCTGGATTCGGGCCTGGTCACAATGCGTGATAGTGCGTTGGATCATGTGATCGAGGGTTTGATTCCCCTGACCGAATTGCCGCGACTGCTGCCGCAGGAGCGAATGGCACCGGAGCAACGTGGAGGCAGACGACCAGAATGAGCGAGTCAAAGGGCAATGCCGGGCTGCAAAGAGTCCCGGCCGAACTGCTCCATGCCGACGAGTTGAGCCGGCTGGCGCAATGGGATGCTAATCCCAGGCCACCGGGCTGGAGGCTTTCTCCGATCGCAGTGGAGAAGTTCGTGCTCGGCGATGAGTCGCTGGATATTGCCCGCAAGTTTGTCACCGACCCTGCGATTGTCACCCGAGTCGTAATTTCGCTTTGTACTGATCTCGGCTGCCTCCTGGTCGGTCCACCAGGCACCGCAAAATCCTGGTTTTCAGAGCTCTTGGCGGCAGCCATTTCGATGGATTCATCGATCACGGTGCAGGGGGGCGCCGTATCCACTATTGATCAGCTGCTCTATACCTGGAACGAGGTTGCTCTCAACGAATATGGCCCGACACGAGATGCTTTGGTAGAAGGCCCAGTTCTGCGCGGTATTCGCGAAGGAAAGATCGTCCGGTTTGAGGAACTCGCCCGATGCCCTCAACCTCTTCAGGACGCGCTATTGACGATCCTTTCCGACCGCGTAGTTGTGATACCAGAGCTGCCCGGAGAGGACGGTATCGTTCGATCGCGGCATGGATTCAACATTATTGCCACATCCAACAGTATTGATGCTGGCCTTTATGATATGAGTGCAGCGCTTAAACGACGTCTGAACTTCGAGCTGGTCAATCCCATTCGGCATGTGGACGACGAGATTGAAGTGGTTTTGCGTGAGGTCGGCAAGCGCAATGCCCAATCGGGCATTGAGATCGAAATAGACCAGCAGGTTATGGAAGTTCTGGTGACAATGTTCCACGAGCTGCGCGAAGGTCAGTCATTGGATGGGCGCAGTACGGATCGGCTTGAGGCCGCCACCATGTCGACTGCAGAAGCGGTGAACGTTGCGCATGCATTAAGCGTGCATGCGTATTATTACAGCGATGGTCGTATGACCATAGCCAACCTTATTCACTTTGTACTCGGCACCGCGCTGAAGGATGCGCCAGACGACCGTCGGCGCCTACTTCATTATTTTGATACGGAAGTAGCCCGCAAAAGCGGCGATCACTGGGCCGCAACCTATGCTCAGCGTGATTTGATCAAGAGATGAAATTGGTTGGAGTCACTAGCGCTGCAAGCGCCACGCCAGCTGACCACCGGCGCGCAGCGGCACGCCGGGCTGGCCTCCGAAATCTATCGTTTCCGGAATGTCTTGCTGGTGCCGCACCAGGGTGATGGAATCAGCATTTCGGGGGAGCCGATAAAAGTCCGGGCCGTGGTGGCTGGCAAAGCCTTCGAGCTTTTCGAGTGCATCGGCCTGTTCAAACACTTCGGCATAAAAGCCCATCGCATTGCGCGCGCTGTAGATCCCGGCACAGCCGCAGTCGGACTCCTTGGCGCCCTTGGGGTGCGGGGCTGAGTCGGTGCCGAGAA
>CAZIMY010000180.1:0-4684 GCA_964540315.1 uncultured Wenzhouxiangella sp. | reverse complement strand
CCCCAGGTTGCCGAACATCAGCATCCAGTTCAGCGGGATATTGCAGACAATCCCCAACACCCCGACGTACATTGTCGGCCGAGTATGACCCATACCCTCCGAGAAAAACCGCAGCGTCAACATCAACACCAGGGCTGGCGCACCCCAGGCGATGGCGCGCAGGTACCCGATGGCCAACCCAGCGACCGCCGGCTCAACCTCCAGCGCATTCATCACCCAGCCTGCGCTGAGCGCAAGGCCCACCAGGCCAGCGCCCAGGATTAGGGCGAGCCAAAGCGCCTGCCGAGTAACCTCGCCGGCCTGAGCAGGCCGTCCTGCGCCGTCAAGCTGCGAGACCGTTGCCGAAACCGCTAGCAGAACGCCAAGGGTGAATAGAAAACCCGCCGCCCAGATCGAAGACCCAACTGCGATCGCGCCCAGGTCGACCATTCCGATTCGCCCGGCCATCACGGTATCGACGAAGTTCATGCCGAAGTTGGTCAGCTGGCCGACAATCAGCGGGGCGGCCAGCACCAGTGTGCGGCGCACTTCGTATCCCAACCCGGGCGGATCCGGAGACACTGACATGATTGCGGCAATTCCGTGACTTGATCGGGAGCGGCATTGTCGACTGATACACTCATCCGCGCAAGCTGGAAAAGACAAACACGTGGCCACTGACGCATCCACTCCATCCAAGGCCTGCGAGAACTGCGGCGCGCCGCTATGCGGTCGTTATTGCCATCGTTGCGGGCAGCCAGCCCGTTCTTTCATTCGGGCCTTGCCCGGTCTGATCGGCGAACTGGCCACTGAAACCTTTCACTACGACTCGCGCATGTGGCGCACATTGAACCACCTGTTGTTCAAGCCGGGATTTCTGTCGAGCGAACACGTCAACGGTCGACGGGCACGCTACACGCCGCCAATCCGGCTGTACCTGATCACCAGCATCATTGCTTTCTTAGTGGTCAGCCTAGCCATAGGGTCACTGGACTATCAGACGCCCGATTTTGAAGACGGCGAAGTCGAAGTAGAGATCCTCTATTTTGAGGGCCAGCCATGGCACCCGGAAACCAACCCCGTACGCATTGCCTGGATGGGAGACAACATCAACCGCTGGATCAATGACCAGCTCGGACTGATCGAGAACAATGCCCAAACCGCAGCCCGCGATCCTGGACGCCTCCTGCGTCGGGCCGCCAGTTTGCTGCCACAAACCATGTTCGTGATATTGCCCGTATTTTCTGCGTGGGTGGGCGTGTTGTACCTGATCAGCGGTCGCTTCTACATTGAGCACCTGCTGCTTCAGGTCCATAACCATGCTTTCGTCTTTTTGGGACTGACTGTCCTCTACCTGCTCGACTCGATGCAGGATTATCTGTCCACAGTGGAATTCAGAGGAGATGGCCTACTGGCCGGCGTTCTCGCTTTGCCGGGCCTTGCGATCCTACTGTGGATGCCGGTCTATATCCTGCTGAGCCAGAAGCGCTTTTACGGTCAGGGCTGGGTGCTCACAACGGTCAAATTCTTGGCGCTGGGAGCGTCTTACCTGATCATGCTGCTATTCGCCCTCGCCGCAGTGATCGTTCTGGGCATGTGGCGGCTGTAATCAATCGCAATACTGCTGCTTCAGCCATGCCCACAGCGTCCGCAATGACTGCGCTTCGCCGCCGGCGGGTCGCCCAGGCCGGTCACCGAGATTCCAGGCATAAACATCAAGGTGGTACCAGTCCACATCGGGCTCGACGAAATGATCGAGGAAAAGCGCGGCCGTAAGACTGCCGGCAAACCTGCTGGTACCTGAGTTAGACAAATCAGCGATGGCTGGACGGATGTAATCACGATAAGGCGCATACAGCGGCATGTGCCAGACGGGGTCTTCATGCTCAAAAGACAGGTCCTGAATGGCTCGCGTCTGGGCACCGTCACGACCATAGATCGGTGGCAAATCCTCGCCTAGAGCGACCCGGGCCGCACCAGTCAGGGTCGCCATATCGATGATCCTCTCCGCACCCTCTTCACAAGCCAGGCTCAGTGCATCGGACAAAACCACCCTGCCCTCTGCATCCGTATTCCCGATCTCGACGGTAGTCCCGTTTCGGGTGCGGATGACATCGGAGGGGCGATAGGCGTTGCCCGAAATCGAGTTCTCGACAGCCGGAATATAGACCCGAAGATTGACCGGGAGTCCAAGACTCATGATGATTTTGGCCAAACCCAGCACATGGGCCGCACCACCCATATCCTTTTTCATCAGCATCATGCCGGCACCGGGCTTGATATCCAGGCCACCGGAGTCGAAGATCACACCCTTGCCGACCAGGGCCAGCGGCGGGGCATCCGACGCGCCCCACTGCAGGCGGATCAGGCACGGGGGTCGGCTGGAAGCCTGACCTACCACCTGGATGGCAGGGAATTCGCGCTCCAGGCGCTCGCCGTCAATGACTTCGAACTTCGCACCGCAGCTTTCAGCCAGTTCTTGAGCCGAGTCCGCCAACTCGGCGGGCCCCAGGTCCAGCGCGGGGGTATTGACCAGGTCCCGGACGTAGCAGGAGGCATCGACCAGAATCTCGAGCTCTTTTAGATCACTGTCGGGCACGATCAGCCGCACGCGCCGCTCCGGCGCAGGCTTGTAGCGATCGAAGCGATAGCCGCCCAGCGCGAAACCGATCCGGGCGCGCTGCAGTTCTTCGGCAGGCCAGTCGGCTTCGAAACAATAGTCGCCGTCCGGCAAAACAGCAGGCAGGTGAGCCAGCGCCCACAGACGATCATCGCTCTCGCGCCCGGCGAGAACGCAGGCCAATTCACCATCGCTGCCCGGCACAGCCAGCCACCGACCGCGCTCGGGCCGGAATCCGGTCGCCTCGACCCAGCGTGCCTGAACCGGATCGGCGGTCTCCAGCCAGCGCTTCAGGCCCTCGCTGTCGACGGAATACAGCGCAACCGCGCTATCGGAATCGGTGCTGAACATGGACATTCGACTCTCCCCAAAACGGGCGTTGAAAGCAAGCCACTAGGATACCGCAGCCCGGTCGCCCTTCCGCGAGGTCGACCACGCCAACAGCAGGTAAACACCGGCGAGCAGCCACAGCTGGATAAGCGTTGAACCTACCTCCTCCAGCGATGCCCCCATCTGGTAGACACGCACGAAACCGTCGATGCCCGGGGTCGACGGAATCAGCTGGCCCAGCCAGACCAGGGACCTAGGCATGACTTCGGCCGGCCAGGCAAAGCCGGCCAGAAAGACCGCCGGCAGGCTGAGCAGCATCATCGTCTGCAGGGCGGTCTCGCGCGAGCGAAACAGCTGACCCAGCGCCAGACCGAGAAAGATGACGGCCAGGAAAAACGGCAGCATCAGGACGTAAACATCCCGCAGCCGGCCAAAGCGCGGAAACTCGAAGACCTCGTAGACCACCAGAAGATAAAACCCCAGCAGCAGCGCTAGAAGCAGCAGGTAGGCGCCTGCGCGTGCCAACAGATCGACCAGGCCGCGCGCGGCGCTCGCACCCTGCTCGCGCTGCCCGGCGCCCATCATGCCGATGCCGATCAGAAAGGTCTGCTGCAGGATCAGCACCAGCACCGCCGGGACGATGTAATTGGCGTAGCCGCCGTCGGGGTTGTAGAGCTCTTGCAGATCGACAGCCAGCGGCTCGGCCAGGGTGTCAGCCAGCAGTGGCGGACGACCGCTGCTCAGCTGACGCTCGCGCACGATCTCGGCGCTGAAGTTCTGGACCGCGTTGACCATGCCGGTGACCACCTGCGAATACAGCACGACGAAAGCGGCATTGCCGTAGGCACCGACCTGGACCGGCTGACGGCGCAGGATGTCGCGCTCGAAGTCCGGCGGGATCACCAGAATGCCGGACGCCTGCATGTCACGAACCCGGGCCTCAGCTTCCCGGAGCTCGCTGATCACTGCGTGGATGCGAATCTGCTCAGTCGCCGATACCCGCCGAATCAGATCCCGACTGCTGGCGCTGTGATCCTGATCGACCACGATCACCGGCAGACCGGTGGCGACCTGCGACTGGTAGGGCAAAGGATAAAACAGCGCGTAGAAAACGCTGGCGCCAAGGATGATGATGACCACGCCGCGATCGCTGAGCGCCGCACGCAGCTCACCGACAAAGATCTGCCAGGCGCTCATCAGCGCCCACCCCACAGGGCCGGCTCAGACAGCAGCCGGCGCCAGCGGGTCAGCACCAGCAGCGGCAGACCGACAAACGGCAGCAGCCAGAATAGATGAATCAGTCCGCTGGAGGCCGGGGCACCCATGATCATCTGCCCGGCCTGCAGGTTCAGGTAGTGACCCAGCGGCAGCAGCCGCGACCACAGCGCCGCGAAGCCGTCCATGGCCTGGGCCGGAAAGGTCATGCCGGAATAGGCAAACGCGGGACTGACGATCACGCTGGCGACACTGGTCGCCATGCGCAGATTGCCGATCAGCCCGGTCAGGAACAACCCCAGGCCCATGCATGCAGCGGTAAGTCCTACCCAACCGCCCAGCCACAACCCGCTGCTGCCGCGGACCTCCAGACCCAGCAAGCCCGCGCCGATCACAAGCGCCAGCACCCCGAGCAGCGAAAACCATAAAAAATACGGCGCCAGCTTGGCCAGCAGCGCCAGCCATGGCCGGTCCCCGGCCGCCTGAAGCCACGCTCCGGCCGTACCTTCGCGCAGCTCGCGCCCGGTCACATCAATGGTC
>CAZIMY010000179.1:0-4687 GCA_964540315.1 uncultured Wenzhouxiangella sp. | reverse complement strand
CTCTTCAACGTCGCGAACGAGGGCATCGGGCTCGAATTGATGGGGCGCTGGAACCGTCTCGATTAACGGTACGAGACACGAAGTGCTGGGCATGGGCGCCTGCGAACGCCTGTTCCAGATCCACCCCAGCCTTCTTTCCGGCAGGAAATCGGTCACATTGCCCTTTTTACCCTCGGTGTGAGGTACTGATTCTTTATAGATCAAGGTCGATGTCGGTGCTACCCAGAAGGTGATGATAAGCATGCTTGTATCCTGGCTAGATGCTGACGCCGCCTGATATGTCTCAAGCAGCGTCAGCCAGGCCGCAAGTTAGTCTTCGTCGTCGTTAAACAACGTTAAGTTCTCCGGGGGTATCTCATCCGGATTGACAGCACAGTGCAGTTTTAAGACTGGCAATTTGTTTATCAACGGGGTCGCCATGAAATGGCCTCCCTTTCGTGCAACCAGCCTTTTTCCGAGCTCTCTTCGCGCCGGATGGACGATTTCCCCTGTGTCCGTTAAAAAGTGTTGATTAGGTCCCTCGGCTACGATATTGATCCATATCAGTTTGCTGCGTTTGGGTGCAGCTAAGGCCCGTAGTCTTGCCCGAGCGTCTCTATACTTGCTCGGCCTCATGGGCTCCAGTTCCCAACAGCTCGTTTCAGGTTTATCGCTTAACATGATTGTGCAGCGTTCTAATGACTCTTTATGAACGATGGAAGCAACTTTTTCGGCACATTGAAGTTGCGCCGCTATTTGTTTGGTTAGTCCCGTAGGCGTATCTTCAAATCGACCTTCACGGACCGCTTCTTCGGGAGATTGAACGACCTCAATGAGCTGATGCATCTTGTTACGTAAAAGATCGGCTTGCTCGATTCTAGGATCAGCATCGAGATCTAAGCTGTCGTCCTTAGTAGGATCGGAATGTACGAGAGGGACCAGGTAGGAAGACGTTTGAGGGTCTATCTGTACCTTGCTCAGAACTGCGCGCAGACGAGCGGCCGACAGCTGGCTGTCTAGAGCACCTACAAGCGCGACAACATTCTGGAGGGCTAGCGCGTCCACGCTGCTAGCCGGTTCATCCACGTTCGGGGCGAGGAAAACTAGAGAAAATTTGTTCATAGCACACAGCATCCTTAAGTTAAGTGTAAGTGACGAAACTTGAGTGCTACTGGCGCGCTAAGGCGTCTACGAGCTGGAGAGAACTCGCACAGGCGTTTCAACCCTTGAAAACTGGGCTGATTTATATGACCATTGCGTAAATCGCAACCGGCCTAATTTTTTTGGGCTCTTTGATCCCTCGGTCGCCTGTTAGCCAGTAGCGGGGGATCGGCCAGGCCGCCGTGCCTCTATGAGGTCACCTGACGGCAAAGTTTCATCGCTTGGCACACCTAATGCATGCAACGTGCGATCGTAAAAGCTGGTGGAAAGCCAGCTAAAGGCCATGCTCAAAATGAGCTTGGCACGCCAGACTCTTTACCGCGAAGGGTTGTCAAGTCTGACGATTTATTGATATCACCATTCAAGGTCACTTGTCAAGCGCGAGAGGGCCTTGCGGGGCCTGTAGGCGTCACTTCCTGGGTTTGTTCTTGCGCCGACAGTGGGAATGCCTATGTTTGGTGGAATGCCCCTGACTGATGGACGACCCAAGCGACGGCGAAAACGTATGCGAGGATGTTTTGCAGCCCGCGGTCGGTTGAGGCGTGCCTCACCGACAACTGGGTCAGGGTATTGGCTCGTTCGTCGTACGACACTTCGAAGCCCCAGCGGCTTAGCAATTGCCCAAGTTGTTTGGCAGCTGGCACCGGTAGCCTCATCAGTCCATGATCCGACCGTTTGCGGTGGGCGTACCAGTGATCAATGATCTGGACCCACTGGTGACAGCCTGGGCCGAGCGTTTCGACCACACTACAGATTTCCAGTAGCTTGCGGCTGGCGCCGTACCATCGCGGTTTGGTGCGGCCGGCCATGCTGGTGCGACCGACGTTGGGGATGAGTTCAACGTTTGCATGATCGGCAAGCAAGCTGCAGGCCGATTGCAGTGCAGCTTGTTCGTGAGTGCGGATTCCCAAGGCTGTGCTGGCACTATCAGGATCCACCCCTCTGGAGCAGGCGAGTAGGTACTGACTGAGTCGGTCTGTTCGTCTGGGTAGTGTAACCGTGGCCGCTGTGTCCCGCGGGTCCGACAATGCTGGAGGCTCCAGGAGTGTACAGATCGCCCGAATGGCTTTTCCGACCGCCTGATCCCCATGCCGCTGCATGCGGTTATCGGCCGCAGATGGAGATATCCTCAGGCAGGCTGCGAGGATATGCCGGTCGACCTGGTTGTATTGTTTTCTCTGTGCGCGCAGGCTAAAAACGCATGGAATATGGGTGTAAATTCTCACACCGGTCCGTGGCAGCGCGTGTCCGAATTGGCGGGTGTCGCGTTGAAGGTCCCAGGGCAATTGCACGTCATTTCCCGGAAGCTCAGCCTCTGCGGGTAACCTCAAGGCAAGCAGGGGTATGTGAATCTCGCGCCGGGAGTGCAGATCCGATTGCACTGTATGTCGACACTGGTGATTTCTTATTTTCCAGACTGACACCAGCGCGTAGCAGGCAGCTAAGGTCTTGCGGATGACGTATGGACTGACTGGATGATTAGCCAGATCAGCAAAGATCAGGTCTGCCCCGTCCTTTAGCATGCCCATGGACTCTTCAGCAGCGATCCAGTCTCTTAGCGCCTGGCAACTTGGAGCTGCCAGCCATTGGTTGAGGTCTACTAATCGCCGCGCACTGGTGGTCTTGATATCCAGATACCCCGTTTTTCGAATGATCAGGTAAATCTGATCTGGCAACACAATTACGTCACGTCTTCTTAGGCCCAATATTTCGCTTATCCGGGCTCCCGTAGAAGCCAGGAGCTCATAGATTAGAGTGATTTGTCGAATGAGTCGAAGATCCTGCGGGGTGTGCTGACCTTGGGTTCGATCACCATTCGCGCTTCGTTCGAAAATCCAAGCAGCGGACTGTCGCTCATGGGGCAGAATCATTTGGTTATCGATAACCTCGTTTTGATCTAAGGTCACTCCGGCCGCATGCTTGATATCGATGAAATTGACTGGATCTGCAGCGTGATGCAGCATGAGATAGTCATGGTAGTGTTGAATGCCCCGGAAGATTCTTGGCCCATTTGTGGTGGCAGCACTAAGGACTACATCGAGGTAAATTTCTTCCAGATCTGAAGAGTCGAAATCGAGAGGAAAGTCATCGGCGCGGGCGACCAATCGACTTGCGACCTCCGTGAACTCTGAATAGATGCCGTTATAGTTTCGGAATTTATCCCCATTGGGTTCGCGATTGATCAGTTCCCATGCCAGCCAACTGGCCTGTGTGCTCCCCAGCTGACTCCACGAGTCCAGCCTCGACAGAGCTTGCAATTCACTGTAAAGGAGCCGCTTGCTGGCGTCATTATTCCGCTTTTTCAGTTCAATGACTTTGCCAGTCAAGGGCAGAATAATGTCTGACTGTTTGTTCGGCCAACAGCGCTTGATCTGTTGATACTCGAGACTGGCAGAGGTTTTCTGCTTGATCCTGGTCGGTTCAATTACGACTTCAGATGGCGAATCGGTTGGCTTTGGGGGATGACCAAGTAGTTCGAGAAATCTCTCCAAGGGCAGCGGCACACTGCCTCTCTCAAGGTCTAGCGCAAAGTTGGCCAGCCCCGAACGTTCGAGCCGGTGGGCGACCTGCATGGTTTCGAGTAGTGCGGCAAGCACACCCTTTTTGCCTTGGGCCTCCTTAGGTATGATCCCTGAGAGTGCAGTTTCCAGATCTTCAACCTTGAGGCTGTCTGTTGCGAGATGGTCTTGGTGGAGTCTCGCGTAGCAAAGTGCGGCTGTCTGCAGCAGACCGACTTGCACTCCATCGGCAGAGCAAACGACTATCGCATCGCTGAGCGCCGGGATTGCGACTCTGTTCGAGTTGCCCGAGCACAGGATATCGAGCGTCGTTTGGCTGTCGATCCCGCCATATACAATAACGGCCAAAAGGAGGGTGCCTAGACGGTGATCAGGAGTTCGAGATGAAAACTCCGCATCTGTAAGAAGGTCCCGGCAGTGTTGACGCAGCCAATAAATCTGTCGGGTGGCCTGCATATGCATGGGCAGAAAGGGCGACGGATCTGCCGGACTTCTCAAGATCTTGAACCCGGGCACAAATCCATAGTAGCGACGCTGTCGAGCACCCCACCTTAGACAACGCGCCATCGTATTGTGGCTGGCAATGGCCAGCGCTGGGTCAGACTGACATGCTTCCTCAATTGCATCGAGGATGCCCACGACTTCTTCGGTCGATGCAAAAACCTGTGTTGGGCATTCGACATGACTGGATTGGGCGCCTGTAGTTGGGGCGGTGTATTCGCTCGCGACCCGGGCCCGCTTGAACCTGAGTGTCTGGACTCGCGAATGGACCAGCATGCCCAGTTTTTCGTTAAGCTTACCGGCGATTTCAATCGCCAAATCCTCGGCGAGATTCCGGATCGCATGTTGCTTTACTTGGTATTGCTGCCGAAGAAATCGCCGGTCGGCGGCTGCTCGTTCCTGCTGCTGGCGCATATCCCGGGCCCAACGGCGCAGCGGACGGAGGCTTTTCCAATCGTCCTGCCAGCCGCCCGAGCGCTGAACCCGGCGACAACTCCAGCCTTGCTTTCGGAAGATCTCATCGAGGG
>CAZIMY010000178.1:0-4770 GCA_964540315.1 uncultured Wenzhouxiangella sp. | reverse complement strand
ACGAATCACGAAAAATCGTGTCGCTCGACGTATCGATAACGCGCAGCACGACCAGTCCGGGTTCGCTCACCGCCAAGCCGGAAGGCGCTGTCGATCCGACCTGGGCTCTGAGTCGATAGCTGAAGCGGTCCTCACCGGAAAACCCCGGATCCGGCTGGTAGCTGAAGCTGCCGTCCTCTTGCACAAGAAGTTCGCCGTGGCTGGGCTGGATCGCCTCTGGTGTGCTGAAGAAGACCAGATCAATGGCCAGTTCATTGTCATTGATCTCACCCGCCTGTCCGATGTCATTGGCAAGCAACCCTTGCTGTCGCGACACTGCCAAATTGCCGTCCACCAGATAGGTTTCATCAATCGCCAGACGAGGCGCTTGGTCGCGGAGCGCACGCAGCTGGGCCAGGATCAGTTCAACGTAAGGGAAGGATGGCGCTTCAGTATTCAAAATTTCGGACAATTCAGAACGCAAACCGTCTAAGCGCGTTATCAATCGGGCATCCAACGAGGATGGATTGACTGCGCCCTCGTAGTCAACCTGACCAGTGTCCTGAAGCTGGTCGAATTGCAGCAGGGCCCGAACGTCGCCCCCGCGAATACCGAGACCGGCAATGCCCGGAAGGCCACGCAAGGCAGATCGCAGAACTTCGCTTTGACTCAACGCATCACCCAAACCCAGCGTTGAATAGGCATCAAGCAGGGCCGTTGCATTGTCAAGTCCAACCGCCGAGGACTCCAGTGATGATCCGAGCGTCTGAAGCGCGGCCAGTAGCTCCGCGCGAGCGGTAGTGCGTCTCTCGAATAATTGCTGGGCAAGAAAGCTATCCAGGACGGGAAGCGTGCCGTCAGTCTCCGAAGAATCCGACAAAATGACAATTCTGGATTCAAAGGGAATCGGAGGGAACAGTCCGAAGAACAGCGTGCCAGTCGCGTATGCACGGCCATCGACGTCACCGGCCAAAAGGTCTTGACTTAGGGCCTCCCAGGCGCGCTCGATAAAACTGTTCGGAGTAAATCGGCAACCGAAACAGGTCGGCACAAAGCCCAGCCCCGCCCAGTTCCCGAGTTCGTTCACTTGAACCTGCGCCCGTAAGAATCTTTTACTATCTGGCTGGCCTTGAACAGACGACGAAATATCGAATTCGAAAACACTCGTCTCCGAACCCAGCAATAGATCGTCGCTGGAGATCAGGGGTTCCGCGCGCACTTGTGCGCCATTGCGGAACAAATGGGCTAACGCGATTCGGTTCGCGACAGACTGCCGAGGAACATTGACACCATTTGCATCGTGAATTTCCGTTACCGCGAACTCAAAGCCATCAAAAAGGGCACTCGAAACGTTGATATCAAAGGCACCGCTATTCGTTCCCTCTTCCCATTGAACCGAGTTGATTGACTGACTGATTGCAGACACGCTCTGATCCAGAGGCCCCCAAAGATCGACTTGCTCCTCGCCGTTGGTCAGCTGCGGTGCGCTTTGCAATTGTTCGCTGATCAGCCCATCGATTGCCATCTGCAGGATTTCGATCCGGTCTCCCATCAGTCCGAACAAACCATCAAACAGGTCTTCACGCGCTCGGGTCGCGTTCGCCAGCTCGACAATGCGTTCCCCATCCCGGATCAGCTGATTGATTTGCGCACTGGGGTTTCCCACTCCCTGGTTAGCGATAAGAAAGTTGAAATACCAAGGGCTTTCATTGGCCAGCTGAAGGTAAGCCGATGCTCCCTGCGCCCAGGGTGCCGGGGCGGCCACGCGACCAGCGATCAGCGGGCCTTGCACCGGCATACCGTCAGCCGTCTGAAGGCCTGCGGGAACCCGCCGCAGCTCATTGATGCGTCTGGCAACGGGATCTTCACCCAGCACGTCCACCGCGTTGTCCAGCGTAATGACCAGCGGCTGATCATCGGGAATGCCGGCAAAGCTCACCCCTTTGGACGTCGAAGTGGCAAAGGTATGAAAAAAACTTGCAGATTGGATGAAGTTGGGAGAACCAAACGAATAGGGCAAGTCAACGCCTGTGTTCTGGCGATAGTTCAGCACCAGATTGGTTTCCTGCAAAAGGTCATTCAAAAAGAGCTCTTGAGCGAATCCGAACAGGGCGTTCTCGATCCGCTCCAGCCCGCTGCGGACCTCGGCGACATTGGCCGAGAGCTCATCCACGTCCGTTTGGAGTTCGCCGATCTGGTCCCCGATGAGCTCAAACTGATCGTTCATCGTTGTGAACACCAGATCCAGCTTTTGATCAACAGCATCCAGTCGGGCATTGAGCTGCAGTTGCATGTCTTGGAGCTGCTCTCGCATGGCAACGATCTGATTAAAGATCTGTTCTTCAGCGCTGGGCCCTTGATCGCCTAACAAATCCGCGAGGCCAAATGCGCTGGTAAAGACGTTGGTCAAAGACTGGATGGTCTCCCAGGGATCTTCGCGGATAATCCCAATGCCCACCCCTATCACTGATCCCATGATGCCCGCTGTCTCCTGCATCGTGGCCAGGCTGTTGTTGGTCTGCAGCTGCAGCGCGGCGAAATCGCGCGACGCCACACCCGCGGCTTGGATATTGTCAAAGCTTGCCTGGCGCATCAGTAGAGTGTTCGCGAACACCGCAACGCGCGCCTCGGCCGTTTCCCGTAGCCGATCAATGAGTGCTTGTTCAATGGCCTCTAGCTCTGCGATCGCGGCGGCGTGGTTCGGATTGGAGGGATCACTGGCAGCCGCCATCAGGGCCAGGTTATCAACCGCTTGTTCAAGAGCCGGCTCAGGCGAATTGAGCTCGGCGAGAATGAGGTCACCCTGATCCTGAATCGTTTGCAAATCACTGATCACCTCATCCTTGACCTGTTCCAGCAGGCTCTCGGTTTTACGCAATGAGTCGAATGCCAGAAAGTCCTCAGGAAGCACCTCAAGACCGAGATTAATTTCGACCTGGGATGGGTCGGTTTGACCCAACAAGGGTGAGACGCCCTGGATTGTCAAATAGGCACTGACCGTCTCAGCCAGCATGACTCGGCGCAGGCCATCAGGGGTTCGGCCAGACAACAGCGCGACCAAAAAATCGGTCACTTCAGCGCGATAGATCAGACGCTGAACCGACGCCAGTTCAAACTGACTCATGCGAAACCTGGACTGATCGTAGCCACCCAGACCCGGCAAGCTCATACCCAGAAGATCAAGCATGCGTGAACTCACCCGGGTGTCCATGCCCTCCAAAAGCGGTGTGCGCTCGACGTGCGGTTGCTCCAAGGCGGCCTGAACTGCCCCCCGGCTAAACAGATCTGGATCACCTGGCACCGCTTGGGCCAGCTGCGCATCGAACTGGGCGATAAACTCGGCCAGCTGCTCTGGCGTGGCCAGTGGATTACGCTCGGCGAACACCCAGAGGCCGGCGCTGGCGATCAGCAGCCGGGGGGGCGCGCCTTCCTCCAGGATCTGCTGGCGAACGTATTCAGCGGCGCGAAAACCATCCAGCATGGCCTGATAGTCGGCTTCGTTCTCGATGGCGAAATCGACAGCGTGAACCGGTGAACACATGGCCACCACAACCAGGCCAGTGCAGATCAAGCGCACGGCAAACGACGAAAAGTGATTGAACCGAAAAGTCATTGTTTATTCCCGTCCGCGCTCGGCGGCTCAAAAAGAGACATCTATTTCACTTAGCAGCAACCCGCCGGGAATCAGGTCATGGTGACCACGATTTATTTCAGGTTGCAGTCGCTGTATGCTCGACTGCACTGAGAACAGCCCAGGGCGATTCAGGCCGATGAACGACAGCGAGACTATCTGGCAGCAGGTCAATGAGCTGCTCGAACGCGCACTCGAACAACCCGAAGGCGCGCGCGAAGATTTTGTTCGCACGACAGCATCCGGGAAGCCAGAGATCGTCGCGCAGGTGCTGGAGTTGCTGTCACATGGCCGCGGTGACCCACTGGATACAGCGCACGTGGCAGCGGGCATCGAATCGATGATCCAGGACTTGGGAGGCAATGATTCGCTGATCGGCCTGTCAATCGGCCCCTTCGTCGTGACCCGGGAAATCGCCCGCGGCGGTATGGGCCAGGTCTTCGAGGCCAAGCGCCGGAACGACGACTTCGAACAGACCGTCGCCGTCAAGCTCCTGCCCGGTCACCGGCTCGATGATGAAGCGCGGCTGCGCTTTGCCGTCGAGCGCCGCATCCTCGCCGGCCTGAGGCACCCCAACATCGCCCAGCTGATCGACGGTGGCACGCTCGAGGACGGCATGCCCTATATCGTCATGGAGTATGTCGACGGGGTGGACATCGATGAATACTGTCGCAAGCAGGGCCTGTCGAATCGCGCCATCCTCAAGCTGATACTCCAGGTCTGCAGCGCGGTCCAGCACGCCCACCGCAACCTGATCGTCCATCGCGATATCAAGCCCAGCAACGTCCTTATCGACGACACGGGAACGCCCAAGCTCCTCGACTTCGGCATCGCCAAGATGCTCGATTCCGACGAGGACGAGACCGGTGAGCGCACCCGCACCGGCGTTCGCCTGCTCACGCCGGCCTACGCCAGCCCGGAGCAGATCGAAGGCCGCGAGGTGACGACAGCGGTGGATGTCTATGCGCTGGGCCTGCTCACCTACAAGCTGCTGACCGATCGGCTGCCCTATCGCGCCGAGCCAACCGACGCGCATTCGATGGAACAGCAGATCATTTCTGCACCGCCCGATGCGCCGAGCAACGCCTTGCGCAGCCGCGACAGCATCAGCGATTCAAGCCGACCGCCCGAGTGGCGGCGCCAGCAGTATCGGGCACTCA
>CAZIMY010000177.1:0-4833 GCA_964540315.1 uncultured Wenzhouxiangella sp. | reverse complement strand
CGGCGGCGGTGGCTGCTGGCGCTGAACGCGCGGCGGCGGTGGCTGGGACTGGCGATCGATCTGGAAGCTGGCCTGGCCCTCGAGGTCGCGCGCATCAGGCCCTTCAGCGAGGCGATTGATCACGAGCAGCGCACCAATGATCACCACCGAACCAAACACCATGAACGTCAGGCCAAACAGGAGTTTTCGAATACGTGTCGGCATCTGGAATTCCCTGATCAGTCCGGTCAGCCCGGACCCGCTTCGCCGACGGTCGCCACGCCGACATCACCCGCTCCGGCACGGCGGGCCTGATCGACGACTTCGACCAGGCGGCCGGAGGCCACGTCCTCGTCGGTCACCACCAACACCTGCTCCGATCCCGACGACTGCAGCATTTCGCGCAGCCGGCTCTGGATCACCCACAGCCGGACCGGCTGACCGTCCAGATAGGTATCGCCGTTGCTGTCGATATACAGCCGGATGGCCTTGGTCGAGGCCACTTCAGCGCTGCTTGCTGCAGGCCGCTCAAGGTCCAGGTTCATGTCGCGCACGAAGGTCGTCGAAACCATGAAGAAAATCAGCAAAATGAACACCATGTCGATCAGCGGCGAGATGTCCACGCGCTGCTCTTCTTCCTGCCGGGGGCGATATTTCATGCCGTTTCTCCTTGGGGTGCGCGGGCACACAAGATGTCTTTGACCTGCGCAAGCTCGAGTCGGATCATGTCGGCTTTCCGGTTCAGCAAACCGCCGACGATCAGGCCAGGGATGGCAACCGCCAGACCCATCTGGGTGGTAAACAGTGCCTGAGAAATGCCACCGGCAATGCCGCCGGACTGGGCGAACAGCGACATGTCAGCCAGCGAGTCAAAAGTCTCGATCATGCCCACCACCGTGCCAAGCAGCCCCATTAACGGAGCAACCGCAACGATGATCATGATCAGCTTTTGAAAGCGGCGGACATCGCGCTCCAGCGGCCAAAAGGCATCATCGAGCAGCCGGCGCAGATTGCCGCCATTGCTTCGGGCCACAAGGATGCCGTCGGCCAGCGCTTTTTCGATGACACCGCGCGGGGCGTGGTCCAGCCCATCGGGATACTTCTCGATCAGCGCACGCACGCTGCGTACGTTGCCGCGCTTGAGTGCTGCGAAGCGGTAGCCAATGGCAAACCACAACACCAAGGTGGCCGCGACGAGGGGCGGCATGACGTAGCCGCCAATCTCGAAGTAATAGACCAGGTCGCTGATCAGCTCGCCAATCATCAGCTCAGGGCAGCTTCGCCTGCAGGCGAGGCTTCAGCGTATTGATTGGACACGCGCAGGGCCGCCTGCTCCATATCGTCCTTGATCCGCTCAGCCCAGCTGGACAGCAAAGTTCCGAGAAGCAGCGTCGGAATTGCGACGATCAGGCCCATTTCGGTGGTCACCAGCGCGATCGAAATGCCGCCGGACAGAAGCTTGGGGTCACCGGTGCCGAATTCGGTAATGATGTCGAAGGTCGAAATCATCCCGGTAACCGTGCCCAGCAGACCCAGCAAAGGCGCCACCGCCGCAATCACCATGATGAACGCCCCCAGCCGGTTGAGATGGCTGCTTTCGTGCAGGATGGCCTCGGAGACGATGTCTTCCAGGTGTTCGCGATCCCGGTCCAGATTACGAATGGCCGTGGCGACCACCCGCGCAGTCGCCCCCTGGCGATTATCGAGCACGGCCAGGGCCCCTTCGCGGTCCCGTCGCCGAATATGGCCCTCGACCCGATCAACCACCCGGGCGGTCGAGCGCCCTGAGCGCCACAGAAATAGCGCGCGGAGCAGCACCAGCAGCAAAGCCACCATGCCCAATGCGAAGATGATCCAGCCGATCACGCCACCCTGAGCCACCTTCCCGAACAGGCCTCTGGAGACCGCCTGCTCGACTTCGGTGCGCAGGTTTTCATAGATGAAGATCGGCAGCGGATTGACCGCCTGACCGGCGGCCAGGGCACGCGCGGCTTCGGCTGAAGAATCGTTCCAAAGCTTGAGTTCGCCTTCACCGGCCGGTGCCAGCACGCCGGCGCCTCGATCACTGACGCCAAAGCTGGCGATGCGGCCCACCTGGATGATCTGCCCGCTGACCCGGGTACCGTCGAGCAGGAAAAACTCGCCTGTCTCCTGGCGGACGCGACCGCGCGATTCAAGCGCGCCGGATACAGCCGCGAACAGGGCCTCAACGTCAGACTCTGACGGCGTTGAATCAACCCCCAGGGCTGGCGCCTGATAACCGTCTACCGAAGCCTCGGCCTGTTGAAAGGTGGCCGCGAGCAGGTTGACATTCTCAGCCGCCGAATCGACCGAACGCTCGGATTCAAACACCTGGTCTTCGAGCAGATCAGCCCGAGCGGTCAGCTCGATCAGTAGCCGCTCCAGCGCTTCGATGTCGGACTGCAGAAGGCCGCGCTCGCGTTCAGCGGTCTGCCGAAACGTGCCGAGACGGCGCTCCAGATCCGCCTTCTGACCCTGCAGGAAGGCAAATTCGCGCTGATAGGCCTGCTTGAGCGAGGGTGGTTGCTCGACCACCTCCGGGCGCTCTTCCGCAGCCTCCGGCGCGCTCGCCGGATTGTCCTCAGTGGCGGTTTCATTCGGCTGCTCGGGATCTGCGTTCTGGGCTGGCGCCACATCCACCCCAACGGTCAGGAAAACCGCAAGCAAAATGTAGAGAGAAGGGTTTCGCATGCTCACGACTCCGGCCGGATGGCGGCGTTGGGCAGCTCGAAGTACCCGGTGCGAATCTGCTTTTGCAGGGAATCAAACAGCGTTTCGACCTGGCGTACGGCATCTCGATCTTCCAGACGCTCGAAACGCCACTGACGACCGCTTTGAGCGACTTGACCAAACTCCCCATCCCGGGTGCGGAAATACATCGCCACCGTGCCCAGCCGGGCCACATCGGCCAGCATTCGCTCCCCATCCAGTTCAATGATCTGGCTGTGGAGACCGTTTTCGCGCGTCAGCCGCAGCTCATCCTCGTAGAACCGCCAGATCTGGTTGATGGCTCTTGCCGGTGACAGCGCGCCGGCCGCAATTCGGGTCTCTATTTCTTCAATCGCCTGCAGGCGCTCGCCGGTCTTGAAGGGCAAGGAAGTCGCCACGTGGCTTTTCAAATCATCAATCGCAGTTTCGGCAATGGGTAACAATGCCTCGCCGGCAATACCAGCCTGCTGCGCGCGCTCGCGGTTGCGCGCCAGGTCAGCCTCAAGCTGTTCGACGCGCAGTCGCTCGCGCCGAACCGTGGCTTCCTGATCGCCCTTCTGCAGGGCCAGAGAATTCATTTCGCCACGATGGCGATCCTGGGCCTGATTAAGCCGGGCATTGAGCTCTTCAACCTCGCCGCGCAGTCGCACCAGCTCCTGGGCCAGCACCTCGAGATCGTCGTTATCAGGAACGGGCTGAGCGGCCAGGCTGCTGGCCATGACCATGGCGGCCACGATCAGCCCCGGATGAACAATTCGCGTCACAATGAATACTCCCGGCTGCGGCGGTAGCTTTAAACCTCACTATTGGGCCGGGGAAATCTGAAGCGTTCATGTCAGCCCGATTACAGAAATATGAACAGCCGGCGGCTGCGATCTGGCCCATGGCGCCTGCATTACAATAAGGGCCGATCCAACTAGCTTCCAAGCATGCAACTGACCGAAGATATCGAACTGTTGAGAGACACGGTTCGTCGTTTCGCCTCGGAAGAAATCGCGCCCCGCGCAGCCGAAATTGACCAGAGCAACGAATTTCCCCAGGCCTTGTGGCAGCAGCTGGGTGAACTCGGACTTCTGGGCATCACGATCCCGGATCATCACGGTGGCGCGGATATGGGCTATCTCGCCCACCTGGTCGCCATGGAAGAAATTTCGCGCGCATCGGCCTCGGTCGGACTGTCCTACGGCGCGCACTCCAACCTGTGCACCGACAATCTCTACCGTAACGGCACGCCTGAGCAGCGCGAAAAGTACGTGCCCAAGCTGGTCAGCGGAGAGTGGGTTGGCGCTCTGGCCATGTCCGAACCGGGCGCGGGCTCCGACGTGGTCGGGTCGATGGCCTGCCGCGCCGAAAAACACGACGATGTCTGGGTGGCCAACGGCTCGAAGATGTGGATCACCAACGGGCCGGAGTGCGACGTGGCGTTGGTTTACATGCGCACCGCGGGCCCCGAGGCGGGCAGTCGCTGCATGACTGCGTTCATCGTCGAGAAAAACTTTGCCGGCTTCATAAAAGCCCAGAAACTCGACAAGCTGGGGATGCGCGGATCAAACACCTGCGAGCTGGTGTTCGACAACTGCGAGATTCCGGAAGCCAACGTTCTGGGGGAAGTCAACCAGGGCGTCAGGATCCTGATGTCCGGGCTCAACTCGGAGCGTATGGTCTTGTCCGGCGGCCCAATCGGCATCATGCAGGCCGCGCTCGATGAGGTTTTGCCGTACATCAGGGAACGCAAACAATTTGGCCGAACCCTGTCAGACTTCGGGCTGATGCAGGCAAAGATTGGCGACATGTATGCCATGCTGCAGTCCTCGCGCGGCTTCTCCTACCAGGTCGCAAGCGCGTTCGATCTGGGCGATTTTTCCCGCATCGATGCCGCCGCCTGCCTGCTACATGCATCCAAAAGCGCGGTCAGCGTTGCGCTTGAAGCAATCCAGGCTCTGGGCGGCAATGGCTACATCAACGAATACCCGACCGGACGCCTGCTCCGGGATGCCAAGCTCTACGACATCGGCGCCGGCACCAACGAAATCCGCCGCATGCTGATTGGCCGGGAACTGGCCGAGGGAAGAGCCTAGTCGGACTTCATTTCCGTAGTTGCGGCATAGGCTAGTTAGCGCCCTT
>CAZIMY010000176.1:0-4940 GCA_964540315.1 uncultured Wenzhouxiangella sp. | reverse complement strand
CTGGCGAAATCCCGGGCCAGCGAAAACCCCGTCTACTACATCCAGTACGCCCATGCCCGGATTCAAAGCGTGTTCCGCAAGCTGGAAGAAAGCAATCACCGCTACAACCCGGCGCTGGGTGAAACGGCGATCGACCAGCTCGACAGCGACCACGAGCAGGACTTGCTGCGGGCCGTTGGCCGCTATCCTGAAATCATTGAAAGTGCCGCTGAACGCCGCTCGCCGCATATGCTTGCGCACTACCTCGACGAGCTCGCGGGCCTCTTTCATGCCTGGTACAACAACAGCCACTTCCTGGTCGACGACGATGATTTGCGCAACGCCCGCCTGAATCTCATCAACGCTACCGGTCAGGTCTTGCGCAACGGCATGGCGCTGATCGGCGTCAGCGCGCCGGAGGAGATGTAAGTGGCGCGCAGACAGGCACGCCGGGGCGCCGGTGGTCACGGCCTGGCCTGGTTCGCCAGCGGTCTGGTGTGTGGGCTGGTCCTGGCGACGGTGGTGATCGTGACCGGGGTGCTGCCGGGTGGTCCGCAAAGCGACCAACCGAGCGAACCCTCAGGCCGGGATGAGCCGCCGATTGCCGAGAGCGAAGCGCCGGCCCGGTCGCGAAACTACGAGTTCTTTACGGTGCTGCCGGAAATGGAAGTCGTCGTCCCGGAACAGGAGATCGAACAGCGCGCGCGCGGCGCCCAGCCAAGCGTTGAGGACGGCGTTGCCGGCCCTTATCTGCTCCAGGTCGGGTCGTTCCGCAGTGCGTCTGACGCCGAAGGCCTGCGGGCCCAGGTGACCCTGCTTGGCTTGAACGCCCGGGTTCAGAACGTGACCGTGGATGACAGCAGCTGGCATCGGGTCCGGGTCGGGCCTTTCGACAGCGCGCGCGAGGCTGACGGAGCGCGTCGCCGCCTGCTCGAGAACGGTTTTGAAGCCATGGTGCTGCGGGGCGGTTAAGCGGCCGACAAAGGCAGGTGTTTCGTGGTCGGCGGTTTTTGAGCTAGGCTATGAACCGGTTTCGCCTTAGGGATACCCGATGATCGAAATGATTACCGCCGCCAACGGCTGGCTGAACGGCATCGTCTGGGGACCGCCGTTCATGCTCCTTCTGGTTGGCACAGGTGTTTACCTGACCTTCCGTCTTGGTTTTTTCCAGTTTCGTTACCTGCGCCACTCCTGGCGAAACAGCTTCGGATTGATCTTCCGGCCTTCGGAACGAGAGGAGACCGGTACGATCTCGCCGTTCCAGGCAGTGACTGCGGCGATGGCGGCAACCATTGGTGTGGGCAATATCGCCGGTGTGGCAACCGCTATTGTGATGGGCGGCCCCGGAGCGATCTTCTGGATGTGGATGGTCGCGCTGGTCGGCATGGCCACCAAGATGGCCGAGGCCACGCTGGGCCTCAAGTATCGCCATGTTGATGCCGATGGCCATGTTTCCGGTGGCGTCTTCTACTACATTGAAAACGGTCTGGGTTCCAACTGGAAGTGGCTGGCCGTGCTCTATGCCTTCCTGGCCGGGCTGGCCGCCTTCGGCATCGGCAACATGGTCCAGTCGAATACGCTTGCCCAGTCGCTGTCTACCGGCTTTGGCGTGCCGAACTGGATCACGGGACTTGTCCTGGTCGTGCTGGTGGGTGCCGTGACCCTTGGCGGGATCAGCCGTATCGCGGTCACCGCCGAGAAGGTGGTGCCCGTCATGGCGGTGGCTTACCTGGCCGGGTCGCTCGGCATTCTGGCAATCCACATCACTGAAGTTCCGGCTGCCCTGGGCATGATCGTTCAGCATGCTTTCCAGCCGATGTCGGCGGTGGGCGGCTTTGCCGGAGCCTCGATGGCGATGGCGATTCGGTATGGCATTGCGCGAGGCATTTTTTCAAACGAGGCCGGCCTGGGTTCAGCGTCCATCGTCCACGCCCAGGCACGAAACCACCCCTTCCGACAAGGCTTCTGGGGCGTCTGGGAGGTCTTCATCGATACCCTGGTGGTGTGCACCATGACGGCGCTGGTGATTCTGGTGACCGGTGTGCTGGGGCAGGTCAACGAGAGCGGTGAGGTCCTGACCGGCGCGGTTCTGACCAGCGAGGCGTTTACCCAGGGATTGCCGGGCCTGGGAGGCTACGTCGTCCTTGTTGCGATCGTCTTTTTTGCCTACACCACCATGCTGACGTGGAACTTCTACGGCGAAAAAAGCTGGGAGTATCTCTTCGGGCGCAAGGTGGTTTTACCTTACCGACTGCTGTTTTTGGTCTTTGTTTTTCTGGGTTCGGTGGGCGCGCTGGAGTTGGTCTGGGGCATCGCGGACACCTTTAACGGTTTGATGGCCGCGCCAAACCTGATCGCGCTGCTGTTGCTGGGTGGCGTGATGGCGCGCGAGAAGCTGGACTATTTCAACCAGCTGCGGGACCGGGGTCGGCCCAAGTGAGACCAGGGCCCAAATAAGACCAAAGCGGTCTGGATTTTTTCAGGGTATGGCGTTAGCCTTGCCGGCCGGGATAGAGATGCAAAGTTGAAGAATGACGGAAAGTAATCACAACGTGCTCAAACTGCGCGTGCTGCAGGATACGCGTCGTCGGCCGCTGCGCGATTTGCGCATCTCGGTGATGGACCGCTGCAACTTCCGCTGCCCCTACTGCATGCCGGAAGACAAGTACGATCGGCACTTTCAGTTTTTGCACAAGAATGAGCGCCTCTCGTTTGCCGAGATCGTTCGTTTGTCCAAGCTGTTTGTGGCCCGTGGCGTGACCAAGCTGCGTCTAACCGGCGGTGAGCCGTTGCTGCGCCGTGATCTGGTCGATCTGATCGGCGAGCTCAGCCTGATCGACGGAGTCGAAGACATTGCCTTAACCACCAACGGCGTCATGCTGCCGCAGCATGCCGCGGCGCTGAAGGCTGCTGGACTCGACCGGGTAACGGTCAGCTTTGATTCGATCGATCCCGACATTTTCCGCATGATGAGCGGCGGACGGGGTACCCCGGAACAGGTGCTTGACGGCATTGACGCGGCGGTTGAAGCGGGCTTGACGCCGGTTAAGGTCAATACCGTCATCCAGCGCGGCGTTAACGACCATGCCGTTATCGAATTGCTCGAGCGTTTCCGCGGCACCGGCGTAGTGGTGCGGTTCATCGAGTTTATGGATGTTGGCACGCTCAACAATTGGGATGAAAGCCAGCTTGTGCCGTCTGCTGAATTGCTGGAACAAATCCAGCAGCAGTGGCCGGTCGAAGCCCTCGATGCGAACTACCGCGGCGAGGTTGCGCAGCGCTACCGTTTTGCCGATGGCGCCGGAGAGATCGGCTTCATCAGCTCGGTCACCCAGCCGTTTTGCGGTGACTGCACGCGCGCGCGTTTATCGTCGGAAGGTAGTATTTACACCTGCCTGTTCGCCAACAAGGGCGTGGATCTGCGCGGCCCGATGCGCGAGGGCGCCGACGATGCCACGCTGGGTCAAATCATCGACGGTGTCTGGCGCAAACGAACCGACCGCTACAGCGAAGTCCGCACCCAGGTTCAGGGCGAGCGCGAAAAAATCGAGATGTACTACATCGGCGGCTAGACCGCCGGATCGGCCGGGCCGCGCTTCAGTCTGATCAGGGCCGAGATGTCCTTGCCTGTTTCGCCTTTTTCAAGCAGGTGGCTGTAGTCGGCGATGGCCTGCTTGATCACGCTGGATTCGAAGTCCGCTTCTTCGCACAGGGCGCGGCAGATCTTCAGATCTTTCAGCAACAGGGAGGGCGCAAACCCCACCTCGAACTCGTCGGCCAGCATGGTCCGGCCGCGTTTTTCGAGAAACCAGCTGTTGGCCGCGCCACCTGAGAGCAGCTCCAGCATGTGCTCTCGCGGCAGATCGAGCTTGTCCATCAGCGCCAGCGCCTCGCAGACCGCCTCGGCGATGCCGGACACCATCAGCTGATTGACCGCCTTGGCCGCCTGTCCGCTGCCCGGATGACCCAGGTGGTGAGTCACCCTGGCGTAGGCCGCGAACCTCGATTGGACTGCCTGGAAGGTCTCCCAGTCGCCGCCGGCCATGATGGCCAGCTGACCTTTGACCGCGCCTTCGACACCGCCGGTGACCGGCGCGTCGATAAAGCCAATTTCATGTTCCGCCAGCTTTGCTGCAATTGATTTGGCGGTCGACGGGCTGACCGTCGAGTGATCCACGATGATCTTGCCGGGTTCGAGCGCCGGCAGCATTTCGTTGACCACGGCTTCCAGGTCCTCATCGGCCGATACGCACATCATGATGACCCGGCAGCGCTCTGCCAGCGTGCCCGGCGTTGTTGCGGCAATCGTGTCCGGATGTTGTTCTGCGAAGGCCGCCGACTTGCTCATGGTGCGGTTCCAGACGGCTTTGAGGTGGCCGGCCGCGTGCAGGTGACCGGCCATTGGCCAGCCCATGGCACCCAGCCCGATCCAGCCGGTGTCCTGTTGGCTCATGTATTGGTCTCCAGGTAGGTGTAGGCGGACAAGCCTTCGGCCAGCAGGCGTTCGATTTTTTTCGCCTCACCGGGCTCCAGTCCAGACGAAGTGACTTTTGCGCGGCAGGCGGTCATCAAGGCGCGCGGGTCGTAGCCGCACAGCGACAGCAGCATGTCCGCCGAATCGCCGGAACGATGGTTGTCCAGCCTGAACCGGCCGTCCTCGATCACGACATCGACACTGTCGGTGTCGCCAAACAAATTGTGGATATCGCCCAGCGTTTCCTGGTAGGCCCCGGCCAGGAAAATACCGATCAGGTAGGTTTCGCCGGGTTCGATGTCGTGAACCGGCAGGGTGGGCTCCAGCAGGCCGCGGTCAACGTATTGATCAATCCGGCCATCCGAGTCGCAGGTCAGATCCTCAAGCACCGCCCGGGCGGTCGGCGCTTCGGCCAGGCGCGCCAGCGGCACGATGGGAAACACCTGGTCTATGGCCCAGATATCCGGCAGCGACTGAAAAATCGACA
>CAZIMY010000175.1:0-4988 GCA_964540315.1 uncultured Wenzhouxiangella sp. | reverse complement strand
AGGCAGTAAAGGCCTGGGCCACCTTGCCCGTTCAGGTTCTGTTCGAGGGCCAGCCCCATATCGGGCCACTGCTGGCCTTTCACAGCACGTCGGGCGAGGACCCGTACGCGGCGATGGAAACCGGTGTCGACGGTAGGGCTGTTGTCGTTCTGGAGGGCGAAGGTCCATGGCTGCTGCTCGCCCACGGCGAGATCGATTATCCTGACCCGTCGGTTTGCGACGTGGAAAGTTTCTACGCCTCGCTGACCCTCACCGTGCCTGCCCAAAGCCAGTAAGAACAGCCCGTATCAACGCCATGTCCTGTCGATCGCTCAAGATGTTCTGTTACCTGCTTGCCGCCCTGGTCCTGGTCGCGGCCAGCTCAGTGGCCTTCGGGCACAGCATGGACCACGAAACTTCCACCGCCGAGGCCCAGGTGCTGAGCCTTTCGCACCCGTTCGGGCAGCAGCCGGTGTTTGTGCCGTACCAGATCTTCGCGCCCGACTCGAAAGTCGCGTTCCAGAACGGGCGCACCGACGCCCTCGGCCGGATCAGCTTTCTGCCCGACCGCCCCGGGCGCTGGAGAGTGGTGGTGACGACCGAGGACGGGCACGGACTGGAAGTGAGGGTGCAGGTCGACGAGGCCCTGGCCGTGACAGAAGTCGAGGGCCCTGCGCGCGGCAGTTTGATCAACATCCTGGCCGGCGTCGGCTATCTGCTGGGTGCAGCGGGCGTTTTCATTCTTTGGCGTCAGCGCAAGAAAGACCGTGCACATCCCTGACGGACTTATCGCGCCGCAGGTTTACCTGGCGGCTTACGCCGTGGCCGCACCGGCCTGGGCGTTTGCCGTGCGCAAGGTCGCGCGCGAGTTCGACGACGCCCTGATCCCGCGCCTGGCCGTGCTGACCGCACTAGCCTTTGTCTTGACCACGGTGATGGTGCCCCTGCCCGGCGGCACCTCGGGCCATTTCGTCGGTGTCGGTCTGCTGGCGCTGGCCTTCGGCATCTGGCCGGCGTTTCTGGCCTACAGCCTCGTGCTGGTGCTGCAGTCGCTGCTGCTGGGCGCTGGCGGCATCACCGCGCTGGCGATCAATGCGCTGGCCATGGGTCTGACCGGCGCGGCGGTCACAGTCGGGGTGTTCGGCCTGCTGGCAAAACTCCATCGCCCGGCCGCGGCCGTGTTCGGGGTCTGGCTGGGGGTGGTGGTCGCGGCTGCGCTGGTCGCCCTGATACTGGGCATCCAGCCGCTGATGGGCAGCGATGCGGACGGCCAGCCACTGTTCTTTCCGTTCGGGCCGGCCGTGACCCTGCCGGTGGTCGTCGGGCCGCACCTGATTATCGGCCTGGGCGAAGGTCTCCTGACCTGGATGGTCTTAAGCGTGGTTGAGCGCCGCCGGGTGCCGGCATGAAGGATCGCCTGCTGCTCTCGGTTTGGCTGGTGGCCGTGGTCGGCATCACCTTCATCCACGATCCGCTGTGGCTGGGTAGTCTGTTGGTCGCCGCCCTGGGACTGGCCGGACGCGCCACCCCGGCCCTGCTTAAGCGCGCCCTGATCGCCATTGCGCTGGTCAACGTCGCCGTAAGCTTGGGCTTTGTCCTGAGCGCCAGCCTGGCCGGCGAGCCCTGGGGGCTATTCGTGCTGCGCCTGAACCTGCGCGTGCTGCTGCTGACCTTCCTGACCCTGTGGCTCGCCCGCCACCTGGACCTGGTTCGTGCGGTCGGCTTTTCCCGCTCGCTGCAGTTCGTGGTCGTGCTGGCGCTGGGCCAGATCAAGACCTTCCAAAGGATGCTTACCGACTACCGCATGGCCTTCCGCAGTCGCAGCCTGGGCCGGCCCGATCTGGCCACCCGAGCCCGAAGCGCCGGACGCCAGGCCGGGGCGCTGCTGGAAAAGGCCGAACTACAGGCCACGGAGGTCAACCTGGGCATGCGCTCGCGAGGATTCTTCGATGATCGAACTTGAGCAGGTCAGCTTTCGCTATCCGGAAGGCCGCGCCGTTCTGGAGAGGGTGAGCTTCCGGCTCGCCCCGGAGGAGCGCGTCGTGCTTTTAGGGGCCAACGGCTGCGGCAAGTCCTCGCTGCTCAAACTCATCGACGGGCTGCTTGAACCCACCGGCGGCGAGATCCGCTACGGGGGTGAAGCCCTGACGCCGAAGCGGCTGAAGCAACGCGACTTCGCCCTGCGCTTTCGCCGCGACGTCGGCATGGTCTTTCAGTCACCCGAAGCCATGTTGTTCAACGCCACCGTGGCCGAAGAAATCGCCTACGGCCCCGAACGCCTCGGCATGCCCGAGCCGGCTGCCGTTGCCAGGCGCTGGGCCGAACGAATGCAGCTGGAAAGATACCTCGACACACCGCCGTACCGTCTGTCCGGTGGCGAAAAACAGCGCCTCGCCCTGGCCTGCGTGCTGGCCTGCCAGCCGAAGCTCCTGCTGCTCGATGAACCCACCGCCAACCTCGACCCGCGCGCCACCGGCTGGCTGGTTGACTTTCTTCTAGATCAAAAGGGACTGACCACCCTGGTCACCACCCAGAACCTGTCGCTGGCGGCCGAACTCGGAAGTCGGGCGCTGATCCTGGGAGAAGACGGTCACCTTCTATACGACGGCCCCCTGGATGCCGCACTGGCCGACACCGACCTCCTGTGGCGCGCCAACCTTGCCCACGCCCACCGCCATCGTCACGACGACGGTACCGAGCATCGGCATGTGCATGTTCATAAGGACTGGGGCTAAATCTCGGCATGAATTCCATATAAGCCATTGACTTACTCCGCCATTGGCTTATACTTAGGCCAATAAGATTCGATTGGGACGCTGCCAAGGATCGCAGCAATCAAAAGAAACGCGGTCTGTCCTTTTCGGAAGCCTCTCTGCTATTTACCAGCGGCCAGGATTACTTAGAAATTTTTGATGCGGCTCACTCGGACGCCGAGGATCGGTTTATCGCTATCGGCCAACTGGATCGGGGAATCGCGGTCGTTGTCTACACGGAACGTGACGATGATCTGATTCGAATCATTGGTGCTCGATTTGCCACGAAAAGGGAAGACGCACAGTACCGCCACTACATGGACCAGTACAGATGAGCAATATTGCAGAAATTTCTAATATCCAATTCGGCCGTGCGATTTCAGCGAAACTTCGGGCCAAACTCAAACGCGGAGACATATCCTCCGGCGAAGATGTTGCTGCGCTCAGGCGCTTCGTAGGCTTGAGCCAGACCGACTTCGCGCGCGCCATGGAAATCAGCGTGCACACGCTGCGTAACTGGGAGCAAGGCCGGCGCAAACCGGACGGACCGGCGCTGGCCTTGCTCAAGATCGCGGCGCGTCATCCAGGAATCATTCGTGACAATCTGGTATCAGCGGCATGACGATTTCGAAAAGGGCCAACCTCGCCCATCGCCACGTCCATGCCGACGGCGCCGAACATCGGCATGTGCATGTTCACAAGGACTGGGGCCGAAGCGGCTATCCGCTAGGGCAAACGAGAAACTGGAGGCTGACCATTGAGTTCAAAGATCGACAGGCTCATATCATTGACTACAAGGACTATCACTGATGACTTTGCACACCCCTCCACATCCAGGTGAATTCATTCGTGAGGTTTATCTGAATCCTCATTCCATGACCGGACGGCAATTGGCCGCCAAGCTATCTGTCTCACCGTCCACTTTGAATCGTATTTTGCAAGGTCGTAGCGGAATTAGTCCAGAAATGGCACTACGCCTATCAAAAGCCATTGGGCGTTCGGCTGAAAGTTGGTTGGCGATGCAGGACAACCATGAACTATGGCATGCACGCAAGACCGTCGATCTTGCGTCTGTTGAAAAAGTCGAGTTCCGTGCCGCCTAACCCTGTTTTCAGCGAGCTGCGCAAGATTTTAAGGCCGTATGCTGACCGCCTGGTGGCAACCCGCGACGATGATCAGGAGCTGTATATCGACACCCGGCACGTGATGAAGAACAGCAAGCCACTGTTCTTCGGCGCAGTGCAGATAAAGAAGGCCTATGTCAGCTTCCACCTCATGCCGCTGTACGTGAAGCCAGAGCTGCTGGAATCCATTTCACCAGCACTGAAGGCCCGCATGCAGGGCAAATCCTGCTTCAACTTTTCGGCGGTCGATCCGGTGCTTTTCAAAGAGCTCGACGATCTCACGCGAGCCGGCTATTCCAGCTACCAAGCGCAGGGATTTGTTCCGTAGGCGATCAGCAAATCCGCGGCAGCGGGTCGTCCTCAAGCTCGTCAATCAAGCGCTGTCCGCCCAAGCTGGTGGTCAGGGTGACCGCGCCCTTTTTCTCGCCGATGGTGCCGATCACGGCGGCATCGGGGGCAACACCGGACAGGCGCAATTCCTGCACGGCATCGTCGGCTTCTTCGGCGGCGATAGCGGCGACTACACGACCCTCGCAGGCCAGGTAGAGCGGGTCGTAGCCCAGCAGTTCGCAGACCGCCTGTACCGGTTCACTCAAGGGGATAGCGTTTTCTTCCATGTTGATCGACAGCCCGGCCTCGCGCGCCAGGTCCAGGGCGACGGTAGCCAGACCGCCCCGGGTCGGGTCACGCATGAAGCGCAGGCCCTGGCGTTTCATCAGCATCTCGGTGATCGGCAGAACGCTGGCCGAGTCTGATTTCAAATCGCCTCGCAGGCCGTATTCCTCGCGCGCCAGCAGCACGGCCGTACCGTGGTCGCCGACGCTGCCGGTGACAATCAGCTTGTCGCCGGGCTGCACGTATTGCTGACCCAGCTTGTGGCTGGCCGGCACCACGCCCAGGCCGGTGGTGGCCAGATACACGCCGCCGCACTCGCCGCGAGCCAGTACCTTGGTGTCACCCGCCACGACCTTGACACCGGCTTCCTTTGCAGCAGCCGCGAGCGCATCGACAATGCGCTCCAGCAAGACGGTCTCGGTGCCTTCTTCGATGAAAGCGTTCAGGGTCAGGTAGAGCGGAAACGCCCCGCCGACGGCCAGGTCGTTAACCGTGCCGTGGATGGCCAGCGAACCGA
>CAZIMY010000174.1:3273-5023 GCA_964540315.1 uncultured Wenzhouxiangella sp. | reverse complement strand
CAGGGGAAGAGCCGCCCGCTCGGCCAGCCGGCCACGGCGGGAAGGAGCGAGCACTAGGGGGTGCCATGGGCAAGAGATTGTTCTTCTCCCTTCAGGGAGTGGATATCAACGACGATGAGGCCCTCGAGGCTTTCGTTTACCAGGTCTGGCAGCAAGCCACGTATGAATTCACAGACCACGAGGCCGTCGCTGCCGATAACCACGAAACGCAATCGTCGACAGAAGGGAAAGACGAATGACGACACCACACGTTGTCCTCACCCCTCGCTATGCCGAGGCGGTGCAATACGCGAGCGAGTTGCACGCGGGTCAAACCCGCAAATCAACCAACATCGCCTACATCTCTCACCTCCTAGGGGTCTCCTCCCTGGTGCTGGAAGCCGGGGGAGACGAGGACATGGCCATCGCCGCGTTGTTGCACGACGGCCCTGAAGACCAAGGCGGCCGGGCCACCCTCAATGAGATCCGCGTCCGCTTCGGTGAGCGCGTCGCCGACATAGTCGAAGGCTGCTCGGACTCACTGTCGGACGACCCCGAGGACAAGGACCCATGGAAGGACCGCAAGGTCACCTTCCTGGGGCACCTCAAGGACGCCGACGACGACACCTTGGCGGTCTCACTCGCGGACAAGCTCCACAACGCCCGTGCCATCGCGACCGACCTGATGATCACCGGCCCGAGCACCTGGGACCGGTTCAACGCATCTCCGCCCGAGATTTTCTGGTACTACGAGAGCATCCTCGCGATTGGAAAGGAGCGTGAGGCGGCGACCTTCCTCACGGTGAACCTCGCGGATGCCGTCAGCGACATGGCAGGCTTCACTCACTAGTAGTCCGGGGGAGGCGGTCGTGAGCGATGTAATCGAGCGTCTGACCAGCCTTCGCCAACACCAAGAGGACGGCCGGCGATCCCCGCACAAGCCCCTCCTCGTGCTCTTGGTTCTGGGACATCTCGTCAACACCGGGACCTCGCAGATGAGTTGGGAAGAGGTCGACGGGCGCCTCGGGTTCCTGCTGCAGGAGTTCGGGCCACCTCGCAAAGGCGGTCCGAAGCCTGAGTACCCCTTCACCCGGTTGCGATCGGACATGGTCTGGGAACTAAGCCGTGACGTTCCCGATGATCGAGTCGGTCCGCTGAACGAGGAACCCATCACCGGCCGGTTCGTCCCGGAAGTGGAGTCTTTGCTCACGAGTGACCCATCAGCGCCCTACCGAGTTGCTCGGGGAATCGTCGAGCAACAGTTCCCGATGACCATCGCTTCCGATGTCCTCATCGCGACCGGTCTTGATCCCGAGTTGGTCTTCAGTGAAGGGCTTGGGGCTGCGGTGTCGGCACCGGAACGGCGGCGCAGTAGCTCCTGGCCGCGGGAAATCCTGCAGGCATGGGATCGCTCGTGCGCTTTCTGCGGATTCGACGGACACCTGGGTGGCGCCAGTGTGGCAGTCGAAGCGGCCCACGTGCGGTGGTTCAAGTTCGGGGGCCCGGATGAGCTCGATAACGGACTGGCGCTGTGCTCGCTCCACCACAAACTCCTCGATCGTGGCGTCCTGGGGCTGCGTGACCCAGAGACGGTGATGGTTTCTGAGGCTTTCTCGGCTCGCACCGATGAAGGTCGCCGCATCTACGACCTTCACGGCAAGCGGCTGACTCCTCGCCCAGGGACAGCGTTACCTTCGCAGGAGAACATCCGCTGGCACCTGGAAGAAGTCTTCAAGGCGGAGGCATTGGCGAGTTAGATCTGATTCCAAGG
>CAZIMY010000174.1:0-3173 GCA_964540315.1 uncultured Wenzhouxiangella sp. | reverse complement strand
GCTGAACGCGTTGCCCGCAAGGCAGTGTTGAAGCACCTGCGGCCGCAGGATGCACTGATCTCGGGTGTTCGTTTCCACGACCACGAATACGGCGATGTTGAGATCGACCTGCTGGTCTTGTTTCCTGAGGCGGGCATTGCTGTCGTCGAAGTCAAAGGTGGCCGCGTCTCATTCGCCAAGGGCAAGTGGTGGACCAGTGGTAAGGGTGAGCCTGCGGACATCGACCCGGCTGGGCAGGCCAGGCGCGGTCTGCACGCGCTGCGTCGCTTCCTGGGACGGCAGAAGGAATGGCGATGGGGAAACCTGCCAGGCGATTGGTTCCTGTGCTTCCCCTTCACGGAGGTCCCCTGGGGTGTCGACATGGGTCCAGAGGGACGAAGGGACACGATCTTCGCGCAGGGTGAGGAGGAGGAACTCGCTCGTCGGATCTACGACAAGTTGGTGACTCGACCCGGCAAATCCCTGCCCACAACCGACTGGGTTCAGGAAGCCATCGACATCCTGCAAGCCCAGGGCAGCGATCCGATACCGCTCGAACAACGGATTGTGCAGCGGCTAGATGCAATCGAGGAGTTGACTGCCGAGCAAGCGACGATGATCAAGGTGTGGCGGAACAACCGCTTCATCGAGGTAGTCGGAGGGGCCGGCTCCGGCAAGACGTGGCTGGCGATGGAGCAGGCTCGACAGTGGGGCGAGGCGGGCTTGTCCGTTGCCTTCTTGACCTACACCAAGGGTGTGGCCGAAATGGTCAAGAAGATGTTCGAGACTCAACCTGAGAAACAGCAACCCACTTTCATCGGTACCTTCCATGCGCTTGGTTACCACTGGGGAGTCCTGCCCGACCCTGATCGCACCGGCGATCCGGACTATTGGACGTATGAGCTACCGCCCCTATATCTGGACGTCGTGAATGGCATGCAGCCCGGTGAGAAGTTCGATGCAGTGATCGTCGACGAAGCCCAGGACTTCAGCGATGGCTGGTGGGATGTCGTCCTGGCCTCGGTCAAGGATCCGCAGGGATATCGACTGGCCATCTTCCGCGACGACGGCCAACGGGTGTTCGAGGATCGAAGCGGTCGACCGGAACTTCCTTTCGCGGTGTTCGACCTAGACAGCAACCTGCGAAACGGTCGACGGGTAGTCGAAGCGTTCGCCCCACTAAGCAAGCGGAAGATGGAGATCGGTGGCGGGGAGGGCTTACCGACGAGAATCGTGATCACTGACGCAGACAACATCATCCCCGCGGCCGACGATGTCGTGGCCGACCTTGTAGACCGAGAGGGATGGCTTCCTGAGCACGTTGCGTTGTTGACCACGAAAAGTAAGCACAGTGAGCACGCCCTGCGCCAGGACGCAGACAAGGATGCTTACTGGCAGGGCTTGTGGGCAACAGACGACATCTTCTACGGCACCGTTGCCGGATTCAAAGGGCTTGAACGCCCAGCCGTGGTCATTGCGCTGAACGGTTTCCACGAGCACGCGGACCCTAAGGATGTCCTCTACACCGCCATCAGCCGAGCCATCGAACTCGCTGTCCTAGTGGGAACTGAAGCGGAACTCACTGAAATCCTCGGAAGCAAGCACCTCGGCAAACTGGTGCGACGTCAAGAAGCCGGCGCCACGGGGGCTTCCTAGCGCGAACGGCGATATAGGGCAGCCGGTCGTCCGACGCCTCCCGTCGCGCGGCGGCCCGTCTCCTGCAGTTGCGGGATCATGTGACGCCGGAAGGTGTCGATCTGCCAGTCGGTGTCCAGTACGGCCACATGGATCTCATGCAACTGGGCCAAGGTGAAATCGCTGTCGGCGATGATCCCTTCGGGATCCGGCGTCTCCGCATACAGACGGCGCATCTCCTGCAGTGCGAAATCGACGATGTCGTCTTGCCCATAGGGCAACTCCCGTTGCTTCGGGATGGAGAGCCTGTCTCGAATGATCGGTGCGAGGCTGACATCCGGTGAACCTTCGATCGCCGGGGCCAGGTGTTCGTAGGGCAGGGCTAGCAGGTGGGCCATCGACATGACCCATCCACGATCGTCGCGATTCGGATCATCGAATAGGTGGAGTTGGCGTGGGGTTCGACCCTGCAGGACAGTGGGGGAGAGACCGCATTTCTCCGCCAGTGTGACCGCCACAGCCTCACTTAGCCGTTGCCGCTCGCGGACGAATCGGCCGGGCAGCGCCCAGATGCCCTCGTGGTCACCGCTACGACGAACCAGCAGTACGCACAACCGCCCCGATGGATCGACCGTCATGACGGCAACATCTACGGCGAGGTGGGGAGTGGGGTACTTGCCGATATCCATCTTGGCCACCTACCAATTATCGCACATCTGAGAAAACATGTGCTACAGTTATCTCAAGATTGAGAAAACAGGGGAGGCGCCATGAAGCATTCATTCACGTCAGACAAGGTCAGCGGGGTTTTGGTTGGGGCGGCCTGCGGGGACGCACTGGGGGCTGGCTACGAGTTCGGTCCCTCGCTCGAACCAGGTTCTCCGATTCGCATGCGCGGTCAAGGTGCGTTCAATCCCGGGGAGTGGACCGATGATTCCGCCCAGATGGTCGCGCTGGCCATGGCGACGGCCAAGGGCTTGGACCTGCGTACCGACGAAGGTCAGGAAGAGGTGGCGGCCAATCTCCTGGATTGGTACTACTCACCGGCTCGCTTGAAGGACATCGGCATCCACACCGCGACCGTCATGCGTCAAGTGGCGACGGTCACTGGCCCTGGCCTGGCAGATCGTCTCCGCGAGACAGCAGCCGCCAAGGAGGCGAATTCCCCGCGCAGTAGCGGCGGAAATGGCGCATTGATGCGCACCGCCCCGATAGCTCTGTACTACCTGGATGATCCCGCCGGGATGGTCGAGGCGGCCAAGACCATCGCCCTGCTGACCCATGCGGACGAGATCAGTGCCAGCGCCTGCGCCGTGTGGTGCCTGGCAATCCGCGAAGCGGTTATTGCCGAGCGAATCGAATCTCTTGAGGGCTTCGCGAAGTCCGTCGTGGCATCCGTAGCAGCCCGCATGCCTGAGGAGGCGGACTACTGGGCAGGAGTGCTAACCGATGCCTACGGTCGGGATCCACGGGAATTCACCGCCGGCAACGGCTACTCGTTGACCACGCTGAAAGCAGCCTGGGCGGCTATTACCTCCACACCCATTCCATCCACCCCA
>CAZIMY010000173.1:0-5066 GCA_964540315.1 uncultured Wenzhouxiangella sp. | reverse complement strand
CAGTACTGCTCCAGCCCGTGCTGGCAGGGCTCGCATTCTCGGCAGGAGTCCACCAGGCAGCCCACGCCGACCCGGTCACCGACCTTGAACTTCGTCACGTCGCTGCCGACTGAAACCACGTGGCCGACTATCTCGTGACCCGGCACCACCGGGTAGACCGTCATGCCCCAGTCGTTTTCGACAAAGTGCAGATCGGTATGGCAAATGCCGCAGTAGGCAATGTCGATGACGACATCGTCAGGCCGGGGTTCGCGCCGATCGATGGCAAAAGGCGCAAGGCCTGAGGTTTCTGAATGCGCGGCATAGCTCTGTGTGGTCATGGTTCTACTCCGGTCGAGATTGATTTTGTCAGTCTAGCAGTCAGTCTGATGGCGCTCAGGCGGCTCGGGAATTGCGCGTGCGCGAGGTGTTTCTGCCGCCCCGTCGCCGACTGTTGTTGTTTCGTGATGGGCCTGGGTTTCTGGGGCCCGACTTGCCGGATTTCGGCGGCGTTTTTGCCGGCTGTTCAATCGGGTCAAAGCCCTCGATGGTGTTGGTCGGGATCGAGACTTTGACCAGCTTGCGGATATCCTCAAACAAGTGGTGTTCGGCACCCGACACCAGTGACACGGCCAGTCCGTCGCGTCCGGCCCGCCCGGTGCGACCAATGCGGTGGACGTAGTCCTCGGGCACGTTGGGGATTTCGAAGTTGACGACGTGCGGCAGTTGGTCGATGTCCAGACCTCGCGCCGCGATATCGGTGGCAACCAGTACTCTCACCTTGCCTTGCTTGAATCCGGCCAGTGCCTTTGTTCTCGCGCCCTGGCTTTTGTTGCCGTGGATGGCCGATGCGCTCAGGCCATCGGTTTCAAGTTGCTTGGCCAGACGGTTGGCGCCGTGCTTGGTGCGGGTAAAGACCAGTACCTGGCGCCAGTTTTCCGATCCGATCATCCAGGACAGCAGCTCGCGCTTGCGGTTCTGGTCGACCTTGATGGCTTTCTGGGCAATGGCTTCGACGGTCGAGTTGGGCGGGGCGGTTTCGATGCGCAGTGGATTGCTCAGAAACTGTTGCGACAGGGCAGTGATCTCTTTTGAGAAGGTGGCTGAAAACAGCAGCGTCTGGCGCTTTTGAGGCACGTGTTTGAGGATGCGGTTGATTGCCGGTCGAAAGCCCATGTCGAGCATGCGGTCAGCTTCATCGAGGATCAGCACCTCGATGTCTTTCAATTGAACGGTTCCGCGCTCAATATGATCAATCAGGCGTCCCGGGGTCGCGATCAGCACATCAATGCCGCGCCGGAGCTTGTCCATTTGCGGGTTGATGTTGACCCCGCCGAAGACTTCCAGCGACTTGAGGTTCAGATGGCGACCATACGCGCGCAGGTTCTCATGCACCTGGGCGGCCAGTTCTCGGGTCGGCGTCAGGATCAGGGCGCGCAGTTTGCGCGGACCTGACTGATCGCTGAGTTTCTGCAATAGCGGCAGCGTGAAGGCGGCGGTCTTGCCGGTGCCGGTCTGGGCGCTGGCCATGAGGTCACGTCCATCCAGCACGGCCGGAATGGCTTTGCTCTGGATCGGGGTGGGTTGGGTATAACCCTGCTCGCCAACAGCGCGCAGCAATTCGGCCTTGAGGCCGAGAGAATCGAAAGACATGGTGTTTCCTTGTTGACCAAGGCTTGGAAAAGCGGGTCGCTAGAGCGCGACGCGCGAGACAAATCGGGGAAAGGCCTTGGAAAACATTCAATCCGCGAGAGGGCACGGGTTGGTCTCAAACCTGCATTTGGTTGAGCCCGAGCATGCGACAGCATATCATGAAACGTAGACTTTACCCCTTTGGGCCTTCCTTACATCGTCCTGGAACATCCTCTGATGAATCAAATCCGATCTTCAAACGCAGCAGAGCAACGCCAAAGAATCTTCGCCGCCGTCTTGGTCTTATCAGCAGTTGTTTTGCTCAGCGGGTGCGCGGGTGCGCGCGTGGAGCCCCTGATGCCTACTCCGGTTATTTTTTCAGAGCTCGATGTTGGACCCCTTGACCATATCCCTGAGAACCAGCGCTGGAAGCCAAGGCGGGTCTATTACGCGACAACCCGTGAGCGCGAAGCTAACCTTCAGCGCATCGATTACAGCAATGATGAAAGCGATCGGGTTTCCATCGGCATGGCCCTGATTGGCTTTGGCGGCCCGCAGATTTCATGGTCGGATCTCAACGAGTATTCGCGCCGCGACGAGCGCCCTGAAACCATTGATCTGTCGATTGCCGGCCTGGTCGAAGCCGGTTTCTTCCAGCACGATGAAAAGGGTCAGATAGAAGATGTATCCGGAGCTGCTTCCTGGTTGATGGCTGATCTGAACAACTCGATAGAGTCTGCCCGGGATCGTGACCTGATGATTTACGTGCACGGTGCGAAGGTCAATTTCTACAACGCCAACGCTTTTGCCGCGCAGTTGGATCACTTTATGGGCCGGGACATGACCTCCATGGCGTTTTCCTGGCCAACCCGACAGAACATCCTTGCCTACGGATCGGGCAGCGACGTGCGCCGCGCTTATCGCGCCGCTCCCTCGCTGGCGACATTGCTGGAATTGCTGGCTCGTGACTCGGTCGCCAGAAAGATTCACGTCGTTTGCTGGAGTGCCGGTGGACGCGTTGTGACCGAAGCCCTCAGGCAGCTGCACGAGCGCCACTCTGACGCGCCGGAAGCGCTCCGATTGGGCACCGTTTACTTCGCGGCAGCCGACGTGCCCGGAGAAGAGTTTATTGCTGCACTGCCTGGAATGAATGAATTGGCCAATCGGGTCGTTGTGACTTCTTCATCGCGGGATGATGCCTTGCGCATGGCCGGAATCTTTATGGGGGGCGGTACACGCATCGGGCAGCACAATCGTGATTTGAGTCAGGAGGAGCTGGATGTCATTCTGGCTGCCGACCGCCTGGAGGTCGTGGATGTGTCCTACGACTGGGAGCAGCGCGGATTCGATATCACCGGCCACCGCTACTGGTTCAACCATCCGTGGGCCAGCAGTGATCTGATTCTGGCGGTCCGTAGCGACCTGAAGCCGGAAGACCGTGCGCTCCAGGCAACGGACTTCGATATCTTGTGGGGCGTGCCCCCCGACTATCCGGCACGCCTGCGCGAAAGCCTGACCCGCGAGGATCTGGTTATCCGTCGGGGCGATTGACAAGGTTGGGGATCCGCTTTCGCGAGCTCTATTTTCCGGCCGACTGGGGTCTTTTATTTTGGTTCAGTTCGAAACAAGCCAGATATACGGTCTGCTGCTTGCTGCGGCACACGGCGATCAGTTGGCGCTCCAAGTGCCTGTTCCGTTGGCGCATGGTTGACGTCGTACTCTGGTTCGTCGTCACCCGTTGCGGCCATCCGGATCAGCCGATCAGTGACTGATGTAACCCCCGGTGTTCGCTGCGCCTGCGGGTCTGATATCCCAGAGTTGCTGCGTTTGGAGAACTTGAGTTTTTCTGGTGAACGGGTCAGCGGGCGCAGCTTTCGTCGCTGGTTGCGGCCAAGTGGGCGGGCCTTGATGCTGGTGGTCGAAAGCAGAGATCGGCCGGCGATGCTTGAAGGTTATGCCTTGGTGCTCTGGCACTGTCGCGGCCGCGTTGCGCGCCTGTATTCACTGGCGGTAGACCCGGCAGCGCGCGGTCGCGGGACTGGTGGCCGCCTGCTTGATGCCTGCGCCGAACAGGCCCGGGAAAGGGGTTTCGAGGAATTTCGCCTGGAAGTGGCCGAGGCCAACGAGCCGGCGCTTGCGCTGTACCGCAGGGCCGGATTTGAGCCGTTTGCCAGGCGTCACGCCTACTACTCCGACGGCGGGGATGCCCTGCGCCTGCACCGATGGCTGTAGTCAGCGCTTGCCACGCTGTTCAAGGCGCTGGACGAATTCGCCCATGATCAGCCGGTAGAGTTCATTGCCCAGGTAAGCATCTTCGACCCCGTGCTCAATGCTGGGATTGTCGTTGACTTCGATGACGTAAACCTGGTTTTCGACCTGTTTGAGGTCAACGCCATATAGACCGTCGCCGACGACTCCAGCGGCCTTGATCGCAGCCTTGAGCACGGCTGGTGGGACCTCGAAGGTGGGCAGAGTATCGAAGCCCCCGGAGATCGCGCGACGGCGGGCATGGTTGTAGATCTGCCAGTGATTGCGGGCCATGTGGTAGCGGCAGGCATAGATGGCGCGTCCGGCCAGGACCCCGATGCGCCAGTCAAACGGTGTGTAGCAATAGGCCTGCGCCAGCACCAAGGTGGTCTTGGCCAACAAGTCGTCGAGACGCGCGCGCAATTCATCCCGGTCAGCCACCCGGTAGACGCCATGCGAAAAAGAGCCTTCCGGCAGCTTCAGCACCATCGGGTAGCCGAAGGCCTGCTCGATTTCAACGAGTTGGTCACTGCTGCTACCGGCCACGACCCGGGTCGACAGCGCCGGAACGCCCTGGTAAGAGAAGGCATCATGCAAAAAAATCTTGTTGCAGCAGCGCAGGATGGACTGGGCATCGTCGATAACGACCAGGCCGTCGCGCTCGGCGCGCCGGGCCAGGCGATAGGTTGGATGGTCGATAGCCGTGGTTTCACGCAGGAACAAGGCATCGTACTGGCCGACCTGATCGGTCTGCTCCGAGGTCAGAACCTCGGCCCGGATACCGACTTCAGCCGCCGCGCGAACGAAACGGCGAACGGCAGCGGCGTCGCTGGGCGGGCTTTTTTCTTCCGGATTGACCAGAATCGCCAGATCCCAGCGCAGGCGCTTTTCTCCCTCGCGAGAGCGCCAGACGCTGCTGGTGAATCGGGTCAGTTCGCGCAGGAAATTTGCTCGCTCCTCAGCATCGAGTTGCGCGTAGCCGGCGCGGCGGACCTGCAGTCGCGGTTCGTCGGGTGCGCCTTCCACGCGCAGCGCCAGGATGGGAGCGGGAAAGCTCCGAAAGACCTGGCGTGCGATCTTTTCCCAGGCCGGATCCTCGCAGCGCCCGAAAAACACCTTGGCCTGCCGGGCAGCCGTTTCTGATGTAACTAGACTGCGCAGCAGAGCAGGATCTAGATCGAAAACCACCTGCGGGCCGCGGCGCCCGC
>CAZIMY010000172.1:0-5068 GCA_964540315.1 uncultured Wenzhouxiangella sp. | reverse complement strand
AACGACCTGCCCGCTTTCGACAAGGCGCTCTGGGCCCACGTCGGTTTCCTGATCTCCAACGCCGTTCGCGCACCCGTACTGGCCCTCACCGGCGCGCGATTCAGCAAGAGCCCGGTTACGGGCCCAACCGCAGCCTACTACCGCCAGATCAACCGGCTTAGCGCCGCATTTACGTTCACGGCCGATCTGTCCCTACTGATTCTCGGAGGTCGATTCAAGTTTGCAGAGAAGCTCTCAGGCCGCTTTGCTGACGCCCTCGCTAATCTTTACCTGGCCTCCGCCACGCTTCGCCGGTTTGAAGACGACGGCCGACCGGAAGAGGACCTTCCGGTGCTTCGGTTCGCTGTCCAGGACAGTCTCAACGAGGTTGAGGAAGCGCTGTACGGGGTCTACAGGAACTTTCCGGTTCCCGCGCTGGGTCCAATCATGCGGCTCCTCAATTTCCCGCTGGGAAGACGAAACGTGCCGGTTGATGACCGCACCGGGCGCAAAATCGCGCGCCTGCTGTTGGAGAAGAGTGCAACGCGCGAGCGTCTGATACATGGCGCCTATTTTTCCACCCAGGAAGACGGCACCGGCCTGGTGCTGAAAGCGTTCGATGCCGTCCTCAAGGCCGAACCTGCTGAACACGCGCTGCGCAATGCGCTGAAAGTGGTTCCAAGCCCATCGAATGTGCATGCGGTAACCGCAAAAGCCGTCAAGGCGGGAGTGATTACTGAAGACCAGGCGGCTGATTTGATCCACGCCCAGGAGTTGAGCGCGCGAGTGATTGCGGTAGATGAGTTCACCCCTGAAGAACTGGGCATGACCGCCAACCAGCCCCCCCGGCTGGCCGCGGCGGTCTGAAAAAATTTCTAGGAAATTTCGCCAAGTAATCTAAATTACAAGGAAAACTGATGACTGACCACAAGCTACTGGTGCGCCGAGCCGCCGTGCTCGGCGCCGGAGTGATGGGCGCGCAAATCGCAGCCCACCTGACCGCTGCCGGCATCCCCGTTGATCTTTACGACCTGCCCACGGAAGGCAAGCAGCGCTCTAAAGTTGCAGCTGACGCGGTCGCCGGGCTGGCCAAACTCAAGCCCGCACCGCTGGCCAGCAAAGATCTGGGCGCTTTTATCACGCCGCGCAATTTTGAGGATGACGCCAGCCAGCTTGCCCACTGCGACTTCATCATTGAAGCCATCGTTGAACGGATGGATATCAAGAAGTCGCTGTACGAGAAAATCGGACCGCATATTCACGACGACGCTTTTTTTGTCACGAATACCTCGGGGCTTTCGATCACCGAGTTGGCCGGGGTCGTTCCCGAGGCGCTCAAAGACCGCTTCTGCGGGGTGCACTTTTTCAACCCGCCACGCTACATGCACCTGGTTGAACTCATCCCGCACCCGGGCACGGACGGCAAGGTGCTCGACCTGCTCGAAGATTTCCTGACCCGCAACCTGGGCAAAGGCGTTGTCCGCTGCCGTGATACCGCCAACTTCATCGCCAACCGCGTTGGCGTTTTCACCATGTGGTCAACCATGCACCATGCCCAGCGCCTGGGGCTTGGATTCGATACCGTCGATGCATTGACTGGCCCCGCGATCGGGCGTCCCAAAAGCGCGACCTTCCGACTCGCTGATGTGGTTGGTCTGGACACCATGGCCAACGTGATCCGCACCATGGACGCCAAACTGAAGGACGACCCCTGGCATGCACTGTTCCAGGCTCCGGACTGGTTGAGCAAGCTGATCGACGCCGGCGCTCTTGGTCAGAAGGCCGGCGCTGGCGTGTTTCGCAAGCAGGGCAAGGACATCAAGGTATTTGATCCCGAAACCGGCGATTACCGGGAAACCGACTACTCGGTGCGCGATGAGGTCAAGGCGATATTGGCGATCAAGAACCCGGGCGACAAACTGACCGCGCTGGCCAAATGTGAGTATCCCGAAACCGAGTTCCTGTGGGCTATCCATCGCGACCTGTTCCACTACTGTGCCTACCACCTGGCTGAAATTGCCGAGTCAGCCCGTGAAATCGATCTGGCCATGCGCTGGGGGTACGGCTGGAAGCTCGGCCCCTTTGAGCAATGGCAGGCGGCAGGCTGGCAGCAGGTTGCAGGACTGATTCAGGCCGATATTGACGCCGGCACCAACGGTGTTGATGCCGCGCTGCCATCGTGGGTGACCGACATCAGCGCGGTGCACGCTCCTGACGGTTCCTGGTCGGCTGCAGACAGCAAGATCAGCCCGCGACCGGATCTGCCGGTCTACCAGAGGCAGTACCAGCCAATCCGCCTCATCGGCGAGGATTCGGACAACGGCACCACCGTCCATGAGACAGACGCCATTCGTCTCTGGACGCTGCATGACGACGTCCTGATCGCCAGCCTGAAGTCCAAGATGGGCGTTATCGATACTGGCATTGTTGAAGGACTCAACGAAGCGCTCGACAAGGCCGAAGCCGAATTCGACGGCCTGGTCATCTGGCAACCGAAGGGCCCGTTTTCGGCCGGCGCAAACCTCAAAGCTGCCGCCGAGGCCATCCAGCGCGGCGATTACGACAGCGTCCGCACGCTGATCGAGGGGTTCCAGGAAGTCAACCTGCGCATGCGTTATTCATCCATTCCTTCCGTGGCCGCGGTCCGCGGACTGGCGCTTGGAGGTGGTCTCGAACTTGCCATGCACGCCTCCCGACGCGTCGCCCACCTGGAAAGCTATATGGGCCTGGTTGAAGCAGGGGTGGGACTGCTACCCGCAGGAGGTGGACTGGCAACGCTTGCGCTGCAGGTCAATGCCGATACCGCTGCAGGCGACACCTGGCCGCTGATGGAAAAACGCTACAAGCAGGTCGCCATGGGCCAGGTGGCCGGATCAGCGATGGAGGCTCGGGAAATGGGCTACCTGCGGCCGGAAGACTTGATCGTTCTGCACGAGCAGGAGCTCCTGCACGCCGCCCACGGGATGATCCGATCTTTGACCGCCGCCGGCTATCGCCCGCCCCTTGCCGAACGCGCGTTTCCGGCGGCCGGTGATGTCGGCATCGCCACGCTCAAGATGATGTTGGTCAACATGCTCGAAGGGCATTTTGTCTCCGACCACGACTTCGAGATCGGCTCGCGCATCGCCACCGTGATCTGCGGCGGCGCCATCGACCGCGGGATTCCGGTGACCGAGCGCTGGGTGCATCAACTCGAGCGGGAACATTTCCTCGAGCTGTGCGCCATGCCAAAAACGCAGGAGCGGATCGCGCACATGCTCAAGACCGGCAAGCCGTTGAGGAATTAACGAGGGTACAGGAGAACGGGTTTCAGGGTCCAGAATCAATGATTCGGTCACGACCCTGATCGACCCCAAACCTGAACCCCGAAACCCGAACCGTGAATCCCGGAATTTCAAAATCAGATACCAAAGTTATCCAAGGACCCAGACCCATGAGTGATGCCTACATCGTTTCCGCCGTCCGCACCCCGGTTGCGCGGGCCTTCAAAGGCGCCTTTCGTAACGTTCGCCCGGACGACCTGCTCGCCCATGCGCTGAAACACGCCGTGGCCGAAGTGCCGGGGCTCGATCCCGCGCGCGTCGAGGACGTCATTGTTGGCTGTGCCATGCCCGAAGCCGAGCAAGGCATGAATGTCGCCCGGATCGGCGCACTGCTGGCCGGACTGCCGGACAACGTACCCGGCGTGACGGTCAATCGATTCTGTTCTTCAGGCCTGCAAACCATCGCCATGGCCGCCGATCGCATTCGTCTCGGCGAGGCTGACGTGATGATTGCTGCCGGCACCGAAACCATGACCATGGTGCCCATGATGGGCCACAAGGTGGCGATGAACCCCAAGGTTTTTGATGACGATAACGTCGCCATCGCCTACGGCATGGGTATTACGGCCGAGAAAGTCGCCCAGCAGTGGCAGGTCAGTCGCGCCGATCAGGATGAATTTGCTTACCGGTCACACCAGAAAGCCATCGCTGCCATAGACGGCGGAGAATTCACCGAGATTCGGCCCTACACCGTCACCAACCACGTCCCCGATCCGGCGTCCGGACAAATCCGGGCCATCGAAACCGTGGTCGATACCGACGAAGGACCCCGCCGCGATACCTCAAAGGAAACGCTGGGCAAGCTCAGAACGGTTTTCGACGCCAAGGGGTCGGTAACCGCCGCCACAAGTTCCCAGATGTCTGACGGCGCCGGCGCGCTGGTCATGGTGTCAGAGCGGGTGGTCAAGGAACTCAACCTGAAACCACTGGCGGTCTTCCGCGGCTTTTCGGTCGCCGGCGTCCCCGCCGAAATCATGGGCATCGGACCGATCGAAGCAATCCCCAAGGTCTTGAAACAAACCGGCATTGCCAAGGATGATCTGGACTGGATCGAACTCAACGAAGCTTTTGCAGCCCAAGCGCTGGCCGTCATGCGCACGGTGGAACTGGACCCCGACAAGGTCAACCCGCTGGGCGGCGCCATCGCGCTGGGACACCCGCTGGGGGCAACCGGTGCCATTCTGGCCGCCAAGCTGATCCATGGAATGAACCGCCGCGAGCAGCGCTACGGCATGGTCACGATGTGCATCGGCACCGGCATGGGCGCGGCCGGCATTTTCGAGCGCGTCTAGGGAAAATAATTGCCGGATGCCCTCCGCGGCGTCCGGCCTTAGCCATTTCCGTAGCGTTGGCTTAGCGCCCTGGCCACGCTGGGGTGGACAAATTTGTCGATTGCCCCACCCAGGCGGGCGATTTCCTTGACCAGCGTTGATGAAATAAAGCTGTGTTTCTCGTCTGGCGTCAGAAACATGGTCTCCACATCAATGGCCAGGTGACGGTTCATTGAGGCCAGCTGAAACTCGTATTCAAAATCCGAAACCGCCCGCAGCCCGCGCAAAATGACCCCGGCTCCGCGCTGGGCAACAAAGTCGGCAAGAAGGTTGTCGAAGCCCACCACGTCGACGTTTGAAACACCGGCCTCAGCCAACACCTCGCGCGAAAGATCAATCCGCTGCTCAAGTTCAAAAGCCGGCTTTTTGTGAGGGCTTTCGGCGATCGCCACCACAACCAGCGAAAAGATGCGAGACGCTCGGGCAATCAGGTCG
>CAZIMY010000171.1:0-5095 GCA_964540315.1 uncultured Wenzhouxiangella sp. | reverse complement strand
CCAGCGGCTTCAAGGCATCGCGGGCCAATTTCGTCGAGCTGTTTGCGACCGGTCTGCAAAGCGTTTCGACCAACGCCACCGGGTTGGGTGCAAGAACGTCGTCAATCCAGCAGCAGTTTCAGCAAGGGTCGCTGGACTTTACCGACAACAACCTTGACCTGGCTCTGGTGGGCGGCGGTTTCTTTACCCTCAGCGATGACGGGGGCCAGTTCACTTATACCCGGGCGGGAAATTTCAGCGTGGACCGCGATGGGTTTGTTGTCAATGATCAGGGTCTGCGTCTGCAGGCCTTCCCGACGATTGAGGGCACTGACACTTTCAACACCGGAACGGCCATTGACCTGCAGCTGTCCACGACCGATGCACCGCCAGCGGAAACAACAGGCATCGAAGTCGGTCTGAACCTGCCGTCAGATGCTGCGCCGCCCACTGTCGCGACTTTTGATCCGACCGATCCTGACTCCTACAACCACACCACGTCGGTGACGGTCTATGACTCGCTGGGTGCGGCGCGCACGGCAACTTATTACTTCATCAAAACCGCTACCGATAATGAGTGGACCGTCGAGACGGTGATAGATGGCACCAACGTGACGGGCGGAACCAACACCCTTACGTTCGATACCAGCGGTAACCTGACAACGCCCGCCAACGGTGAAATTCCATTAGCGACTTTTGATGCGACGCCGGCTAATGCAGCGCAAGCCATCGTCACCGACTTTTCCAACGTCTCCCAGTTCGGCAGCCAGTTCAACGTCAACAGTTTGACCCAGGACGGCTTTGCCAGCGGTCGACTCGCCGCGATCGAAATCAATACCGAAGGCGTGGTTTTTGCCCGCTTCACCAACGGTCAGTCAACCCCGCTGGGTCAGCTCGCGATCACCAATTTCCAGAACACCCAAGGTTTGGAGAACGTTTCAGATACCCGCTGGGCTGAAACCTTTGACTCCGGTCAGGCCCTCCGCGGCGCGGCCGGCACCGGCAACCTAGGAACCATACAGGCCGGCGCCCTGGAGACGGCCAACGTAGACCTGGCCAACGAACTGGTCGACATGATCACCGCACAGCGCACCTACCAGGCCAATGCCCAGATGATTTCAACGGCCGACAGCATCACCCAGACCATCATCAATATCCGATGAACCGCCTGACTGATAACACGCGCACCGACGAGGCCGATAGCCAGCGTGTTCACTAGCGCGCTGGTCTGACGACGCTCAAGGAGAAACTTCATGGATCGACTGCTATACGTGAGTATGACCGGCGCCAACCAGGTCATGAAGGGCCAGGCGGTGACGGCGCACAATATCGCCAACGTGTCGACCACCGGCTTCAAGGCCAGCCTGCAGGAGGCCGTCGGCCAGGAGATTGAAGGACCCGGGCTGCGCTCGCGGGTGAACGTTTTGTCGGACCACAGCCGGGTCGATTTCGCGCCCGGCACCTTGCAGGCAACCGGCCGTGATCTCGACGTCGCCCTGCGCGGCAACGCCTGGATGGTTGTCCAGGGACCCGAAGGCGAGGAAGCCTTGACCCGCCGCGGCGATTTGCAGGTCGATGCAACTGGATTGGTCACCACCGGCGCTGGCCACCCCGTTTTGGGTGATGGCGGCCCGATCGCCGTGCCGCCCAACAGCAAGCTTACGATCGGTCAGGATGGCACCATTTCAGTGATTCCTCTGGGGCAAAGTGCGGCGGTGCAGGCCACCGTCGATCGCATTCGTCTGGTCATGCCCGATCCCCAGAATCTGGATCGGGGTGCCGATGGTCTTTTCCGTCCAAGCGAAGGCGAGATTCCGCCGGCTGACGCGGCGGCCACGCTGCTGTCAGGCCACCTGGAAACCAGCAACGTCAACATGGCGCAGGCCATGGTCGAGATGATCGAACTGTCTCGCCAGTTTGAGCTGCACGTCAAGATGATGCGTACCGCCGACGACAACGGCGCGCGCGCCGCAGAACTCATGCGAATGAGTTAGTTCAGCGATCCGCGCGATCGGTCGCGCTGGCACTGATTTTGCTTCAGGTAACCGTTATTCCGGGGCATGAAGCCACCAGAATTTCCATGAAAGGAACCAAAGCATGAAAGCACTCTGGATTGCCAAAACAGGCCTAGACGCCCACCAGACCAAGATGGCCGTGGTGGCAAACAACCTGGCCAACGTCTCGACCACCGGCTTTAAAAAGGGCCGGGCCGTGTTTGAGGATCTGGTCTACCAGAATGTCCGCCAGGCCGGTGGACAGCAGGCCCAGAATGCGGAAATGCCCACCGGGCTTTATCTCGGCACGGGTGCGCGCGTTGTTGCCACCGAAAAGATGTTCGGGCAGGGCAATCTCCAGCAAACCGAAAATGCGTTTGACGTCGCGGTCCTCGGGCGCGGTTTTTTCCAGATTCAACAACCCGACGGATCGGTCGCCTACAGCCGTGACGGGTCGTTTCAGATCAACTCCCAGGGCCAGCTGGTGACCTCAAGCGGCTACCAGGTCCAGCCCAACATCAATATTCCGCAGGGTGCGCAGAGCGTGACCATCGGGCGCGACGGCACGGTGACGGTTCGCCTGTCGGGCCAGGCTGCGCCTGTGCAGGTCGGGCTCATGCAGCTGGCTGATTTCATCAACCCGGCCGGTCTTGAGCCACTGGGTGAAAACCTGTTTGTCGAAACCGGCGCCAGCGGCCCGCCGCTGCAGGGCAATCCCGGCATCAACGGCCTGGGCGGTCTGGCCCAGGGCTCTCTGGAAAGTTCCAACGTCAACGTGGTTGAAGAGCTGGTCAACATGATCGAAACACAGCGCGCTTACGAAATGAATTCCAAAGCCATCTCCAGTTCCGACGAAATGCTGCGCTACATCAACAACAACCTCTAGGTGACGCAATGAGAACCCTGCTGCAATCTGCTTCTGTCCTGGTCACCATCGGCGTGCTCGGCGGCTGCGCCATGCCGCAGAAGGTGCCTGACTGGGAGCCGGCGTTTCCGGAAGTGCCGCCGGTCGAAGATTTTGGCCCGCCCAACGGCGCGATTTATCAGCAGGCGGTCGGCGCGACGCTTTTCGCAGACGTCAAGGCGCGCCGCGTGGGTGACACCCTGACCGTGGTTCTGGCCGAAAACACCACCGCGTCGACCAGCGCCAACACCTCAACGTCCAAGGAAAGCGCTGCCGAGATCACCAACCCGACGGTTTTCGGCCGGGCGCCCACCCGCCGCGACGACTCCGGTGCCCTGCCATTGTTCGGCGGCGCGCTGGACTCGACCGTCGAATTCGACGGTTCGGGCACGTCCAGCCAGTCCAATTCCATGCAGGGCAACATGACCGTGACGGTGTATCAGCGCCTGCCCAACGGCAACCTGATGGTCAAGGGCGAGCGCTGGATTACCGTTAACCAGGGCAGGGAGTTCCTGCGCATCGCGGGCATTGTTCGTCCCTCGGATATCCGCCCCGACAACTCGGTGCCCAGCTTCAAGATTGCTGACGCTCGCATCGACTACCGCGGCACCGGCGCCATTGACGACGCCAACCGCCAGGGCTGGCTTGCGCGCTTCTTCCAGTCGCCCTGGATGCCGTTCTAAAGGTGAACCCCATGAAATTCTTGACCAAACACTTGACGAAACGCTTGCTGCTTGTCTTGATCCCGGTTGTTGGATTGATCCTGACGGCCAACGCCCCGGCTCAGGAGTTCCAGGGAGAGCGGCTCAAGGATCTGGTCTCGGTGTCCGGCGTGCGGACCAACCAGCTGGTGGGCTTTGGCCTGGTCGTGGGTCTTGACGGCACGGGCGACCAGACCAGCCAGGTACCGTATGCGGTCCAGTCGATCAACAATATGCTGCAGCAGTTCGGCATTACCGTGCCGGAAAACGTCAACCCGCAGCTGCAAAACGTCGCCGCAGTAACCGTTCTTGCTGAACTGCCGCCCTTCGTCAAGTCGGGCAGCACCATCGATGTCACCGTCAATTCCATCGGTAACGCCAACTCGCTAAGAGGCGGCAGCCTGTTGATGACGCCGCTTCGGGGTGCTGACGGCGAGATCTATGCCATTGCCCAGGGCAACCTGACGGTCAGCGGCTTCGGTGTCTCGGGTCAGGATGGCTCCAGCATCACGGTCAACGTGCCCTCGACGGGCCGCATTCCCAGTGGTGCGACGGTCGAGCGCGAGGTGCCGACCAGCTTCCTGGCCTCGGATACCTTGTTATTGAATCTCCATACGCCTGACTTCACCACCGCCCACCGCGTGGTCGAGGCCATCAACAAGGTCATGGGCCCCGGTACGGCCCGCCCGCTGGATTCGGTTTCGATCGAAGTGCAGGCGCCGTCTGATTCCGCGCAGCGCATTTCCTATGTGTCCACGCTGGAAAACCTCGAGGTCCATCCGGGTGACGCCCCGGCGCGCGTGATCGTCAATTCGCGCACCGGCACCGTGGTGATCGGCTCTAACGTGCGCGTCCTGCCGGCCGCCGTGGCCCACGGTTCGCTGTCGGTCACGATCACCGAGCGGGCTCAGGTGTCGCAGCCCGGCGCTTTCTCTGACGGCGAGACGGTCGTGGTTCCGCAAACCGGCATCGAGGTGGAAGAGGAGGGTTCGCGGATGTTCCTGTTCGATGCCGGCGTGGAGCTCAACGACATTGTCCAGGCCGTCAATCAGGTTGGGGCCGCGCCAGGCGACCTGGTTGCGATTATGGAAGCCCTGCGCCAGGCTGGTGCGCTGCGCGCCGAACTGATCGTGATTTGATCACGCCCGCGCAGCCATGAGCATCGGGGCTACCCATTCGACCTTTTTTGCCGACAGCGGCAAGATGGCCGAGCTGCGCCTGGGCGCCCAGCAAAACGATCCCAAAGCCACCCGCGAGACCGCCCAGCAATTCGAGGCGCTGTTCGTTCAGCTGATGCTCAAATCCATGCGCGATGCCGGCATCAAGGGCGAGTTGTTCAACTCCAGCCAGATGGATCGCTACATGGAGCTTTACGACCGCCAGATCGCGCTGGACATGGCGCGCAACGGCGGTATCGGGCTGGCCGACATGATGGTCGAGCAGATGCAGGCCAACGGCGGCCACACGCCGGCGACCATCCCGGAGAGCGTCATCGTCGCGACGACCGTCTGTCTGGC
>CAZIMY010000170.1:0-5126 GCA_964540315.1 uncultured Wenzhouxiangella sp. | reverse complement strand
GCTGATGGTCGCGTCGGTGCCGGGGGTGGGCCGGTAGAGCCCTTCGGCCACCCAAATCTCGTCGCCGGATACCGCCGCCGCCAGCGCGTCCTGCAGGTCGGTGTAGGCGTCGGCCCAGCTGCTGCCGTTGTTGGCGCCGGTGGCGTCGATATCGACATAGCGGGTGGCGGCGTGGCTGGTGGCAGATGCCAGGCACAGCACAGCGGCGAGCAGAGAGGCTGTAAGAATCGATCGAGACAAGGCTTTCAAGACAGTACTCCCTCGCAAATCCCACGGTACGATCGTCGAGCAGCGTCGCGAGGGGGTTGGGCAACGCGCGGCCGAGTGCCGCGCCGAATGTCTACATTAAGCGATCAGGGCGGCCTGGCGCAATTGCGAGTCGACTAGGCCCTTGCCCTACTGGTACCCCACCAGCACCGCGAACGCGACAAAGGCAAACCCCACGGCAAACAGAAACGCCACGTACTTCCAGATAAAGCGCACCCAGGTGGCCCACTCGATACGGGCTGCCCCGAGCACGCCCATCAAGGTGGCTGAGGTCGGGATAATCAAATTGGTGATGCTGTCACCAAGCTGGAAGGTCAACACGCTGGTCTGCCGGCTCACACCAATCAAATCTCCAAGGGGCGCCATCAGCGGCATGGTTAGCGCGGCCTGACCGGAGCCGGACGGCACAAAAACGTTAATGACACCCTGAGCGATCAACATCAGCCAGGCAGAGATGATGACCGGCACACTGCCCAGTACCGAGGCCATGCCGTAAAGCATCGTGTTCATCACGCTGGCCTCGCCCGGATCAGTCCCACCCAGCAAGGCCACCAGGCCATTGGCAAAGCCGACGATGACCACCGCAGGCATCAGTGCGGCTGCCCCTTCCTTGAATGCCTTGGCCTGATCACTGGCCGCCATGGCGCCCTGCCCCGGTATCAGGTAAATCAGCGCAACGACCAGGCCGATGGTAAAGAACTGGCTGGCGATTTCTGCGATGTAGTACTGATGGACCATCACCCCCCAAACAACCCAGCCCACACCTGAAAGCACCGCGGTCAGCGCCAGGGCATCGCGCCAGCCAAAATTTGTTGAAGCCTCGTCGTGCTGAGCGAGTTGGCGGAAGAAGTCGTCACTGCGATGGGTTGGTGAGCGGCTGGGGTCGGCGGCGACGCGCCGCGCCCACCAGAGGGTCAACACGACTCCAGACAGGGTAAAAACCACCCAGATCATTACGCGCAGCCAGGCACCGGACAGCACCGGAATTTCGGCAATGCCCTGAGCAATACCCACGTTGAACGGATTCATCCAGCTGCTGGCAAAGCCCACCCGCGAGGCCACGAAAGTGATCAGCACAGCGGTGAGGCTGTCGTAGCCCAGGCGCACCACAATCGGCGCCAGCAGGATGACAAACGCAATGGTCTCCTCGCTCATACCAAAGATGGCACCGCCGAGCGAAAACAGCACGAACAGCATCGGCAACACCAACAAGGGGTCGCTGCCGGTGCGAGCGATCAGCGCGCGAATGCCTCGATCAACGCAGCCGGTGCGCATGATCATGCCAAAAGCACCGCCGACGATCAGCAAAAAGGCAATGATCGCCACGGCACCACCGCTGGCGCTGCCACGAGTAAAGCCGGCATAAGGCGCGTTCAGCAAGCCGGGCTTTTCGCCACCGGCGGCAAACAAAGCCGTGCCCGGCGGCCCACCATCGGCCCATTGGAAACTCTCCAGCGCGACGCGTGCCTCACCGCCTTCGGTGGTTTGAACCTGAAACTGACCGGCAGGCAGCAGAAAGCTCAAGGCCACCAGAACCAGCATCATCCAAAAAAGGATCACCAGCGTGTCGGGCGCGCGGATCGGGGTTTTGGCTGGTTTCATGGGGCTACTCAAGCGAGCGATCCGCCATGGTAGCTTGGCATCGGGCGATTTTCACTCACCATCGAGGCGAGCCGGACAAACCTTGAAATTCTGCGGAACGGCTCTCTATACTTTCGACGGTCGGACGCTGCGTCGACCTCGTACCACCCCTTCGCTCTGATGGAGTCATCGCCGATCATGCTGCTATCCCTGCCGACCTGGATCATCCACATCCTCACCGTCAGCGAATGGCTGGTCGCCTTGGTGCTGTTCGAGCGCTATGGACGGGCAATCAACAGTCCGCAGCTTCGGGTCTTCGCGCTGTGCATGGTGCCTCACTTGTTTGCCGGGGCTTCGATGCTGCTGTTTCATGTCGGCAGCGACCAGTGGGACGCCGTCCTTGCCGCTGCAAGAGTCCTCACCTTTGTCGGCAGCCTGATGCTGCTGGCGGCCGCGCTCTGGATGCTTCAACTGCGCTATTCAAACAAGGTCTGGTGGTTGGTGCCGCTGGTCTTGGTGGGTGGCTTGGCCTATGCGGCAACGAGTGCCGAGGGCGCTGCCGCCCTGCTGCCGCTGACCAACAGCATGTACCTTGTGTTTCTGGTGGCGCTGTTATTCATCCGACGCGCCGATCCACGCCTGTTTTCCTGGCTTACCGTGGCCGGCTTCTGGTTCCTGCTGGTGTTTGTCATTGTCACCATCTTCAATCAACACCTGGCCGTCAATGTCTGGGGGCTCCCCAGCCTGAGTCACGCCGACACGCTGCACGGCGCCAGCGAGGCGGTGCTCTCGGTCAGCAACCTGATGATTGCGCTGGGCGTGCATCTGCAGCTTCGGCGCCTGCGCGCCCAAAGCAGTCCGGCAGTCACCGGCCCCGCAACAGCAAAGGCCGGCTAGTGCCGCTTGGAACCGAAAGCGACGAATCCGCTGCGGGTCTGGTGGTCGGAGGGGATGCTGCTAATATCCAGCCTCACGGGTCTTGACCCTGCCAAAATGGAATCGAAGCCATGCCGAAGTCTTCATCTCTCTTGTCTGTCCTGGCCGCCAGCCTGATGATTTCGGCCTGCGCTGAAACGCCCCCATCCGCGCCGCCTCCCGCACCCGAAGCTAGTGCTCAGGATGTGCGCGCCGAATCCGATGAGCCGCTCGAAGCCGGTCCATTGGCCGATGATCTGGCAACAACGGTCGAAGCGATGGGAGCGCTGGATCGGGCCTATGGCGCCCAGTTCTCACCAAGCGGCGATCGATTGCTGTACCTGTCCAGCGAAACGGGATTACCGCAGCTGTTTATCTCCGACATCGACGGCAGCAACGCCCAGCAAATCAGCCAGTTCGAAGACCAGATCCGGGGCATTGCCTGGTCGCCCGACGGTGCAACGCTCGCCATTGATCTGGCCCCCGACGGCGGCCTGAACCGCCAGATCTATCTGCGTCCGCTGCAAGGCGGCGAAATGGTCCGAATTACCGAGGGCGGGCGCAGCAACAACTGGCTGGGCGACTGGAGCGATGACGGCCGCTTTATCTCGTATGCCTCGGACATGGCCGGGGACGGTTCGATGGATGCCTACCTGTACGACGTGGAAAACGGCGAATCGCTCCTGGTTGCCGACAACCCGGGCATTGGCTCGATCCAGGACCTGTCGCCGAATGCCGAGCGGGCGGTGGTCTGGCGCATGCGCTCACGCGGAAAAACCAATCTCTACCTGATCAACATCAGCACCGGCGAGGAACAGCTCATCACCCCGCATGAGGGCGTTGCCTTATCGCAGAACGCGCACTTCATCGGCGATTCGCGCGTGGTGTTTGCCTCAAACGTCGATCGCGAAATGATGGCCCTGGCCGAGGTCAGGATCGACCCCGATGGCAGGGCATTGCCAATGACCTACATCGCAGCGCGCGACGATGCCGAGCTTGAAGGCATCGAGATTCTCGAAGGCAGCGGCGAAGCGATGCTGACGTGGAATGCATCCGGGCGCAGCGAGCTGGCGGTTGTTGATCTCGACACGGGCACAACCCGCCCGGGCCCCACCGCTCCGGCCGAAATTGTCAGCGTCAACGATTCGAGCCCGGATGGGCAGCTTCTGGCCTTGACGGTGTCGGGCTCCACCATGCCAACCAACGTCTGGACCCTGGAAACCGGCAGCGGTGAGTTCAATCAGATCACCGAGACCGACTCGCGCGGGATCGACTTTTCTTCCCTGGTGGCGCCGGAACTGGTCCGTTACCCGGCCCACGATGGCCTCGAACTTTCGGGCTGGCTTTATCGGCCGCCCGGGGTTGAAGAACCGGCCGCCTACGTGCTCGACTTCCACGGCGGACCGGAAGGCCAGGAACGCCCGTCGTTCAATGCCACCATCCAGGCGCTGCTCAGCCGCGGTATCGGCGTATTCGGACCCAACGTCCGCGGCTCGTCCGGGTTCGGCAAGACCTTCGTCAACTTGGATAACGGCGCGCTGCGGGTCAATGCGGTCACAGACATCAAGGCTTCCGCCGATTATCTGATTGAGGCCGGAATTGCCGATGCGAACCGGCTCGGAATCATGGGCGGATCTTACGGTGGTTATATGGTCATGGCCGGTCTGACCGAGTATCCGGACCTGTTCGGCGCCGGCGCGAATCTGTTCGGCGTGGTCAACTTCAAGACCTTCTTTGAGCAGACCGAACCCTGGATGGCTGCCATTTCAACCGTGGAGTACGGTGACCCGGTCACCGAGGCCGACATGCTCAAAGCGCTGTCTCCCATCCACCAGGTAGACCGGGTGATTGCACCGACCATCGTCCTCCACGGCGCCAACGATACCAACGTACCGGTTGTCGAGGCCGAACAGGTGGTCGACAGCCTCAAACAACGCGAAGTCCCGGTCCGCTACATCCTGTTCCCGGACGAAGGCCACGGCTGGCAGAAAACCGAAAACCGCGTGACCTCAACGGTGGAAATCGTCGGTTGGTTTGAAAAGCACTTGAACAGCGATTAAGCACGCCTCAGCGGGGACCGGTGCTCTAAGTCATCTTTGGGGGTAGCGGCGCGTGGATCATTTCGCCCAATCCACTGGCTGATCTCGTTATAAAATTGCGGGCTTGTTTCCCATCGCGAATATTGAATATGAAGATCATTTTTTCTTCGGCGCTGGCGGTTTTGGCCTCGCTGCTCGTTGCATGCTCACCCTCGGACCCGACCGGTGAGACGCAGCCTGGTGATACCGCAATGGACTTAAGCGACATGACCCAGTCAGCTGAAGTGGCTCAAGCTGAGCCCGCGCCCCCCAACCCCTTGTTGG
>CAZIMY010000169.1:0-5127 GCA_964540315.1 uncultured Wenzhouxiangella sp. | reverse complement strand
CGGACGCCGTCGCGCAGTCGGTGGCAAGCCTCGTCAGGCTGCGCGGCCAGGAGGTGATGGTCCTCGGAGCCGACCACATCTACGAGATGGACTATCGGCCCATGCTCGACGCGCACCGTGCCTCGGGGGCCAAGGCCACCGTGGCCGTGCATCGGGTCTCGCGCGAGGAGGCGCCCGGCTACGGGATCGTCGCGGCCGACACTTCTGGCCGTGCGACCGGCTTCGTCGAAAAGCCCGCGACGGCCGCCGACCTGCCATGCGGGCCAGCGGACGATCCCCTGGCCAGCATGGGCATCTACGTGTTCGACCGCGAATGGCTCGCCGAAGTGCTAGCCGCCGATGCTGCCGACCCGAATTCGCAGCACGATTTCGGCCGCGACATCCTCCCCCGGGCGCTGGCCGACGGGGGGCTGGACCCATCGATGGTTGCGGCCAAGGCGACGTGGTGGCAGGAGGCCCTGACCGGCGGCTCGAACCACCCGGCTCTTATGGCAATGGTCCAGAGCGGCGCGGCCGAGCGCGTGGCGCCTATGGCAATGCTCGGGCTGCTTGAATCCATCCTCGCTGGCGGGGCTGAAAGTCGGTTCGAGCGATTCGAGGAGCTTTGGGCGCACGCTCTTTCGATAGGGGGCGAGGCCGCACGACTGGAAGCGCGGATCTCGCAAGACTGGACCGAGGATCACGATGCGCCGGCGGCGGAGATCGGTGGAGCGGGGTATCTCTTGAGGGTCGTGCGTGATCTCGCGTCGGACGCGCGGTCGAACCGCTGGCTCGTCCCGCTGGATTTGCAGGCGCAGTTCCAGGTGGGGCGCAGTGACGCGCTCAACACCAGTGCCGGTCCAGGCTGGGACGGATTGGTCCGCACGCTCGTCGAAAGAGCGTTGCGCGAGGGGACCCGGTCGGAAAAATCGCTACCGCCTTGCCAGCGTTCCTTGCATTTGCAGTGGGTGCTTGATCGCCGACTCGCAGCGCACCTGGCCCGGCGTCCCGGACAAATCCTGAAGCGCAGAATTCTTCCCGGTCACGCGGGCAATGTCTGGGCCGCATGGCGGGCAGCGCGGCGTCTCACAAGCCAATCCCAACGCCGATACTGAAACGGGTTCTTTCCGACCATCGGGCCATGTCGGCCGGCCACAGGTGGATACGGTCGGCTTCCAGAACCGGCTGGGTCAGGACGTATTCGTCAACCGGCACCTGTTCGGTACCACCGATTGATCCGATGGCAGTCACAAAGCGGCCGGGCGCATATTTCATCGGCTCCAGAAAGCCGCTGCGGCGCAGAACGAAACGGACACCAGGCTCGGCACCGGTCTGGGGTCGATCCGCACCATCCAGTGGATAACTGACGACGCTTATTTCGGTGACCTCAGAGAGATTGCGGACGGCGACGATTTTTCCTCCCCAAATGACCCGTTCTCCGGGCGCGCCACGACCTTCGAGGACATGGGCCGGGCCCGTACCGCTTACGCTCTCACCGTCAACGGCAATTGGACTGGAGGCGCAACCGCTGATCAAAGCCAGCAAAAGAAACAAAAAAAAGAAACGACAGCTTGTTCTCTCAATCATCGGCGCTGATCACTCCCGGACCTTTTCCGGCCGTTTTCTCATAAACGCCCTGGCCAATTTTCCGGTACTGGGTGAAACCGGCCTTTTCAATACTGGACGTTTGCATCATGTGGGCCTTGCCGCTGACCACATTCGGCGGGGAGATCACCCGCCTGATCGCGCGACCACACTCCGGGCAGACGCCAAGCTGAGCATCACTGAGCTTTTGAAGTACGGTGAAGCCATGCCCGCAATGGCCGCAGTCTGAAGTTTCAACGCTGATGTATTCGTAGAAAGGCATACACGCCACAACGGTCAATTCACGCCATGGTAGCGCATCACCGACGGGTGAATCTGCGACAATCCCCGACCATCTTCAGCCACTTCAAGCAGGGAGCGATTCGGAGTTATGCAAAACACGGTTGGTCAAGTCTGGTTGGTTACCGGGGCTGCAGGCGCACTAGGGCGGCCTCTGGTCTCTGCCATCCTCGCCAGCGGCGCTGACTGCGTTGCTCTTGACCGGAACCAGCGGGCGCTCAACCAGCTGCACGATGATCTGGCCGCTGAAGGAATGCCGCCTGCAATTTATCCGCTGGATCTGACCGGCGCCGGTCCCGATGATTACCAGACCCTGGCAGCGGTTACGGAACGAGAGTTCGGTCGGCTTGACGTTGTCGTTCACGCTGCCGCGCATTTCACCGCCTTGAGACCGCTAGAGCATCAGCCAGCCGAAGAATGGTTCACGACCCTGCAGTCCGGATTGACCGGGCCGCAGCTTCTGAACGCTGCGATCATGCCGCTGCTGCGCGCCGGTGAGCGCGGAAAAATCGCGTTTGTCAACAATACGGCGTGCCTCGAGAGTCCCGCCCGCTGGGGCGCATACGGGGTGTGTCAGGCGGGTCGCCGACAGATGGTTGCTACCCTGTCGGCGGAACTCGGGCCTTTGGGGCCTCTTGTTGTTGAAGTCGATCCGGGCCCGTTTTTCAGTCCTCTGAGACAGGCTGCTTGGCCCACTGACAGCCCGGAGGATATGCAAAGTGCCGAGGCGGCGGCAAGCACTATTCTTGATCAACTTGGTCGTGGAGGCTAAAAGATGAGTGATGACCTGTTTCTAAAAATCATCCGGCGTGATATTCCTGCCGATATCGTCTACGAGGACGATGAGGTGCTGGCATTCAGAGATATTGATCCGCAGGCGCCTGTCCACGTTCTGATCATTCCCAAACGACGGATAGCCACAATCAACGATATCGAGGACGGGGATGCTGAACTGCTGGGGAAGCTCCTGCTGGCTGCGCGCGATATTGCCCGCTCGGAAGGCTTATCAGAGAATGGCTACAGGCTTGTTTTCAATTGCAACCGCCACGGCTGCCAGTCGGTTTATCACATTCATCTGCATCTGCTCGGCGGTCGTCAGATGGACTGGCCACCGGGCTGATATCAGGACACTTCGGGAAGCCGGGCGCTGAGCCAGGCCCCGGCAAGGCCCATGCCAGCAAGGATCAGGATGACGCCGGTGACGGGTATCACAACCGTCAGTGCACCAATAGAGCCCGTCAGCAAGAGGACCACGCCAATCACGGTGTTGCTCACCGACACGTAGTCTGTGCGCTTGTTGCCGCCGGCAAGATCAACCAGGTAGGTCTTACGGCCCAGGCGGACACCGGCGTGGGCGATTGCCAGCAGAAAGAAAAACGCTGGATAAAGCCATTGGCTGGCCGCCGCGGCCGGCACCATCTGCACGATGCCCACCAAAACAAGCCCGACCGCCGCCGATGAACCCCCGGCGAGGATCATGACCTGGCGGCTGGAGCGATCGGCGAATTGTCCCCAGAAGGGCGCGGAAACCAGCTTTGCCAGTCCGTCGGCGATAACGAATAACCCCAGTACCAGCAGCGCCCCTTGCGTCTGTTCATGGGCCAGCATGATAAAAAAAGGCGCACTCAAAGCGGAACAAAGCAGCAGAGATCGTGCCATCACAAAACGTCTGAACGGAGGATCGCTGGCCAGCAGCCGAAGGCGTTTCAGCGCGTCGTTGAGCGCGTTGCCGCCACCGTCGGTTGAGCCGGGCAGCTCACGAATCAGCGAGTAGACGCCGGCGGCAAGAAACCAAAGCCCACCGGCCGCGGCGAGCAGAATGAGATAGGTCGCCATGCTGTCATCTTGGCCCAGGTCCAGCAGCAAGACCACGCCGACCACGATCGTGATGGCGCCGGCCAGCGACTCGGACCAGCCGCTGACGCGACCTCTGCGGGTTTTGGGGACGGTCTTGCCGAGCACGTCCTTGGAGGCCACCGAGCACAGGCCGCGAGCGAGGCTGAAGACGACCAGTGCAGCGATCAGCGCGATTCCGGCAGCCGTGCCGGTCAATGTCATGGCAACCGCGGCCATGGCCAGTACCGCAAGCCCCTGAAGCAGACAGCCGACAACAAAAGTCCATTTTCTGATCGGTTGCTGGCGGACAAAGCTTGCGATCACCAGTTGCGGTATCAGGGAACCGGATTCGCGGATTGGTACTAGGAACGCGGTAAATACGCCCGGCGCACCCAGCGCGCTGAGCATCCAGGCCAGCACGGTTTTGGGGTTGGCGATCGCATCGCCGAGTTTGGTGAAAAATTGGGTAAAAACCTGAAGCAAGAAGTTGCCGGGTACGACCCTACAGGCCGCATCTTCGATGTCTTTACAGACACGCGCGTCTTCTTCGTTAACCAGTGCCTGATAGACGCGTTCGAGCCGTGAACTGCCCAGAACCTCCTCAACGTCTGCCATCTTCAGGGCCCTGAGGTGACTTGAGATGGAGAGGTCGCAATTTCCGGTCGAATCCATTCCTGCACATAAACCAGAACACCAAGCCAGGCTGAATCAAAGTACTCAAGCCGGTCCAGGCCGATCGGGCGGCTGAGCTTGAGCCTGTGAATGAGCAACTCCGGTGAAGCCTCGGAAGACGGTGCGAAGATTCCGGGCACCTGGCTTGTCGGTGCCGGCTCCCGCCAGACCAGATCAAGGTCGACGTGTCGAAACTGCTGCTGACGAAGAGTGAGGCTGCCGTCCAGCCGGTACTGCGGTTGAAGGCTGAACCCATCGCTCGGCGCATGGGTCCTGATCGTTCGAATAAGAGACGGCGTTGAGGTTCTATCAAGCGAGAGAAGTTCGTCGCCTCGCACCCTTACAGCACGGGTCCTCACATCGCGGTCCAGGGGCTGAATCCAGCTCAGCTTGGTCAGCACCCGGTAGCGGCTGCTTTCTTCAAGGCGCTGCAACGCTTGCCTGATCACCGGGGACTGATCTTCCAGGTTCACATACCGTGGCGGCCAGGAAACACCCTGATCGTCAACATCCAGGTTGCTTGGCGTGGTCGGACCTGGTCGGCCGATCAGGCCGGCAGTCGCATTCCAGTCCGTCTGACGGGAGCGGATTCGGGGATCGACCAACGAAGAGTATTCGTCGGTCAGGGGCGCAGGCCAGCGGTCTGACTGGCCGTTGGCGTGCTGAAACACGATGACTTCAATCCTGGCGAGCGTTTCACTCTCCGGCCAGCCATGGATCGGCCAGACCAGGCCGACAGAAAAAAGGATAAGGAAG